>MABF01000070.1 GCA_002163025.1 'Osedax' symbiont bacterium Rs2_46_30_T18 | reverse complement strand
GAGCCGTCTGCCTGCTCAAAGGATTCAAAAATAGATGTTTGCTTATCGAGTTCAATACCAATACCGCTGTCTGCGACTGATATTTGCATTTTCCCACCAATAACATCTGCGTCGATGGTAATCAGGCCCACTTGAGTGAATTTAAGTGCGTTTCCCAGTAAGTTATGCAGAATTTGCTGTAACCTGTTCTCGTCGGCGTTTACCCCGGGTAAGTCATCCTGCATAGCATTGGTCAATTGCAGATCTTTATGAGCCAGAAGTGTTTGTGACAACGTCAGCACTACATTGGTGACACTTTTTACATCGACAACTGTTCGCTGCAACTGCAAGGTATCGTAACGTAATTTGGAAAAGTCCAGTATGTCATTCACCAGAGAGGATAGACGTTTGCCACTGGAGACAATGATCGCCAAATTTTCTTTCTGAATTTTACTGAGTTTACCCGTCGCCCCATCTAGCATAGACTCCGCAATGCCAAATATGCCGTTAAGTGGAGTACGTAGTTCATGGGAAGTATTGGCGAGAAATGAATCTTTTAGCTGGTCCAGCTCTTTTAGCTCTTCAATCTTACTTTGCAGTTGGCTGTTTTTTTTCGCCAGCTCTAGAGACATCACATTAAAAGCAGAGGCTAGTTGGCCCAACTCGTTTTGTGAAACAACCTGGACTTTGTGTTGCAATTCACCTGCAGAAACTTTCTCTACCCCTATCATCAACCGATTTAGCGGCAACATAACCAGTTTTCTGATCGCCAGGAAAATAGCGATACTTGCCAGCAGCGTCGAAAAAACCACCAGCAAACTCATTTGCACAAAAAGCCCTTTTGTCAGCTTTTCAAGTACTGAAATTGGGCTCAAAACCACGCTTTGTAGCCGATTTTCTGCACTGGGGTCAAACTCCAGAATCTGCCTTGCATAATAATAACCTTGGGTACTTGATGTCACTGTTTGATCTGCTTGCAACTCTCCCAGCGGTAGGGAAGTCGCCAGACTACTGACCAATATTTTATTACCCCTTGCAAGGGCAACATCTATACCGAGCTGGGCCTGAAATGCCAATAACTTTTTTCTATCAATAATTTGCTCCAGTACCACCAGCATTGCCGATACCCGCTGCGTTTCCCAGGTTTTTGGATTGGATACTGGCAACTGCAGCACAGCCCAAGTACGTATTATCGGAATACCGTCGTCAATCACAATTTTCGAATTACCTTGCTGCGATCTGGACAATTCTTTAAAGGATTGTGCACTAAACATTTGCTGAAAACCTACCGTTTCTTCTTCCTCAAAGCGTATTGCTTGATAAAAATCTGCAACCGTCAATTGATAGACAGAAGTGACATCAAAGAAATCTAAGGAGGGAGGCTGATAATCCTCTCTGCTGACGTAATAATAAAGCCGCTTGTCTGCACGCCCTTTAGCCTTGAACTGTCCAACCCAAAGCCCTTGCTGATCCATGCGCAGGTTTAAGACTGGCTCTATGTCGACAATTTGGTTAAAGGGGGAGAGGTGATAAAAACTAATCGATGATAGTTGGTGCAAATTTTGTAATGGCTCCAGGGCCTGGATAATCTCAAGCTGGGCTTGCAGAGCATAAATTTTATCCGCTTCTTCTATAGGTTGTCCCTGTTGAGAATCATCACTGTAATAATAGGGGCCAAGGTTAGTCAACTGCTCCAAACGCTCAGACAGTAACCTACTTTTTTCAATCACATCGACACTTTTAACCGCATTTTGCTGCAATTGGTACATTTGACTGGAGTAAATTTTTGACATTCTCTGTAGTTCATCCAAAGTGATAGTCGCCAGGTTATTAAAACTGGTGACTCCAATCACTATCGACAAACCTGATGTTATGAAAATCATTATCAGCAATACTATAAAAATAATCTGCCGGCTGATCCCTATATAATTTGGTGCAGACTTCATACTGGCCCTCAGAGAACGCTGTTCTCAGCTATAGTCTCGGCATTTACATGGGCTCCTTCGTTACCTTATTTGTGCATAACTCAGTTTAATACCGACAAAAAGAACCCCGATGGTTTCTCCCTTATCATTGACCACCGGAGCAGCTACTTGAGCCGCAAAAGTGAAGGTACTCTTATCAAAACTAACCGGTGTTATTAATAGCTGACCGCGCCCACCATTAAAGGCAATAGCAAACTTTTCCTCATCCCCTTGCCAATAATCAGTGGTTACCGGGTAGGCCCCCACGTTGGCCCCCTGGTTATCAGTTACAAATGCTTCACTGTAAATTGCCCGGTTTCTAAGTACTGTAGACTTTAGCAGTACTCCTATCCTATTGCGCTGCAAGGATAATTTGAATGCAGAATTTGCTGGGCTGGCTAGCCATTGACTATCTCGCTGCTTAATTAGCGCCAGAGGTATTTTCAATTTGTTGTGCGCTTTAACGGCGTCAATAATGATTGGATTGGCTGCCAGGGCAACTACATCTTTGGCTTTATCCAACATCACTAACTGAACTTGCAGGTGATTATAAGTTGGCTCTGTTGCAGCAAGAGTCATACCTGTGCAGAAGAAACAAATAAATAATAGTGCTACTCGCATTTTATAACCCTCTAAAACTTTAGCGTCGACTGTTTATTGTTGCCATTGTTTAAGCAAATCTTCGTAGGACATAGTTTTAGGCTTTTGTCGCTCTCTGTGTGCCTTAGGTGCGCCCTGACGATTCAACCAATATGATCGCTCTCGCAACACATTGAGTTGCGGCGAGTACTTGACCAGTTTCATCTTGCTCATCTGTCGGTCCTGCGCCCTCGCTATCGCATCCATCGCCTCTTGAGGCGTTAGTTGACCTTTTATCGCCCTATCCAGATAAGGCCACCAGATGCGAGATAATAGGGGGTAGTGAGGTACATTTAGTCCGCTATCTGTCCAGCGTTTCTCCTCTCCCGAGGTGTAGAAATCAATCATCCCTCCCCAGTTTTGTTTATGCTTCTGAACATATTCAGACTCTAAGGTAGATTTGCGTATCGGTGTTCCGCCGATCAAAAACTTTTTTAAACTAACCGATTTGGAAACACAAAATTGCGCCCACAGCCAGGCAGCTGAACGCTTTTGTCCCCTGACACTTTTTGGAATAGTCCAGCTTCCAGCATCTTGATAGCCGACTTTCATTCCCTCTTCCCAGTAGCGTCCATGGGGCGTCGGTGCAACACGCCAAACGGGTTTTCCCTGTGAATCAAGCATCTTGCTATCCGGGCGGGTGAAGTCATCGTCAGATAACCAGGTGATGTATTGGAAGATACGCTGCGCGATATCCCCCCTGGCAGCTTTAGGACCGGCATCAAACCATCGCCAATCCTTACTCTCGGGGGGTGCGTATTTTTCCAACCACTCAATGTATTTAGTTAACGCATACACAGCGGCAGGCCCGTTTGTCGCCCCACCACGCCTAACAGAAGACCCAACAGGGACTCTATTTTCTACCCGGATACCCCATTCATCCACCGGAATCCCATTGGGTAACCCCTTATCACCTACTCCGGCGATAGATAACCAGGAGTCGGTAAAGCGCCAACCCAGCGACGGTGATTTTTTCCCATAGTCCAAGTGCCCGTAAACTTTCTTGCCATCAATCAGGGTATTGGTAAAAAATTCAGCAATGTCTTCGTAAGCAGCCCAATTAAGGGGTACGCCTAGGTCATAGGCTCCCTCTACGCCGTATTTTTCGATGCTGTACAGACGAAATTTAGCTTTGATATCTGCCCTGCTGAACCAGTCATAGCGAAACCAATACAAATTGGCAAACTGCTGATCAGGCAATTGCAGCTGTGATCCATCGTAGTCCTGGCCAAACTCAAGGTTCAAAAAGTCTTTCAAATCCAGCCGCGGATTGGTATATGCTCTGCCTTCGTGGGCCATGTAGTCGGTTAAGTTAACAACCCCATTAGTACGTAAGTGAGTACCCACCAAGTCCGCATCATTGACATAGATATCATATCTATTCTTGCCGCTGCTCATTTGCCGCAACAGTGCTTCAACCACAGCCCCTTCACCAATGACTTTGTGTTCAACTTTAATACCGGTAATATCAAAAAAAGCTTGCGCCAGTACATCTCTCTCCCAGTGATGGGTCTTAATATCTTCGGCGACTGACTTAATAGTTTTCCCACGAAAATCTTTGCTAGCCTGTTTAAACCATTCTAATTCTTTTCTCATTTCGGCTTTTGACAGTACGGAAGGTTGCATCTTCTCTATCCAATATTCAATCTTCACATCGACAGCTTCAGCACGAACTAGCGGCACAAACATTAGCGATAAACAGATAAAGCATGTAACCGATAAAGCTATCAGTTTAAGGAATTGAGAAAAAACATAAGTCATAGTGGCACTCCTATGCACAAGTGACCACATAGGATTAGCTGGAACAAAATAAGACAACTACAGCAACAATGTGATCTTATTCATAATAAAACTATCTCATTTTGCAGAGAATCGGATTTCATCCTAGCTGTAGCTAGGATTTAGACGTAAAAGCAGCTGGGAGGTTGGAAGTTGGAAGTTGGAAGTTGGAAGTTGGAAGTTGGAAGTTGGAAGTATATTGTCATCGCCGCCAGGGCTTACTGGTTAGCAGCGCTTGCAGCTGCTGCAAAAACATCACTGTTCGCGCTGATCTGCCCCGGTAATCAGACCCCAGCAGCGCCACAATATTGGCGCTTGGCAATTCATAATCGGGCAGCAACAATTCTAATTTTCCACTGCGTAATTGCGCCGCCACATCCCATTCCGAGCGAACAATAATACCTTGCCCATCCAGCGCCCACTGTTTTACGACCCGCCCTTCATTGCAGATCAATGTCGGCTTGATTCTCACTGGTTCATCCGCCTTAGTGTGAGTATTCACAAACCTCCACATAGTCACATCTTCTGCATTCTCCTGAAGCGATATACAGCGGTGCTCAGTTAAATCTGCGGGAGTTCGCGGTCTGCCATATTCGGCTAAGTACTCAGGGGATGCGCAGATGAAACGCCGATTCGCCGCCAGCGGGACCATTTTTAGAGAAGAGTCCAGCAGCTCGCCAATGTAGATCATCAGATCCCAGGCGCTGCCTTTAGCGTAATTTGGACTGTCAGATAAGGTCAACTCGACTTTGATATTGGCATAGCGCTGCTGGAATTGCGCAATTAACGGAGCCACATAGTCATTGCCAAAACCTAGTGGTGCCAATACTTTTAGAGTACCAGATACATCACTGGCGCGACTAGCCAGTGACTCTTGCAAGTCTTGCATCTCGTCTAAAATTCCCCGTGCTCGCTCAGCCAATAACTCTCCTTCGTCGGTAAGTGTGGCGGCTCGCGCTCGGCGGTCAACCAATTTAATCCCCAGCTTTGCCTCTAGCGCTTGTAGGCGTTGGGTGACAGTCGGAGGGGTCACATTCAGTGCTCTGGCGGCTGCCGCTAGCGAGTTGTTAGCCGCTATTTGCATGAAAAACCGTAAGTCTTCGCTAGTCACCATTAAGATCAACCTTAATTATAAAGTTAGTTTTAGTTAATATTAATCTAATGAAAAAATTGCCACAATCTAAATACATCACAATTTGAGGATCTTTGTATGATCAGCCCGCAGCTAACACTACCCCGTCAAACACTGGCAGACGTAGACACCCCTTTTCTGGCACTGGATATAGACAAAATGGATAAAAATGTCGCCAGACTCGCCAATAAGCTCAACGCATTGGGCGCAGCTATTCGCCCTCACCTTAAAACGGTCAAGTCGATCGATGCCAGCGAGCGTATATTGGCCAACAAGAGTGCAGGTGCCACGGTTTCGACCTTAAAAGAGGCCGAAGAGTTGGCCGCAGCTGGGTTTAACAACTTACTGTACGCCGTCGGCATCGATCCGAGTAAACTGCCAAGGGTGATGGCACTGCGCCGCCAGGGGGTTGATATCGCTATTCTTTTAGACAGCGAACATCAGGCCCAGGCAGTAATAGATGCTTGTACTGAAACTGATATCGACATCCCAGTTCTGATTGAAATTGATTGCGACGGCCACCGTGGCGGTATTCTCGCTGACGATCCTAAGCTGTTGCAAATTGCCGCAATCCTAGAGCCGCGCCAGCTATTGCGAGGCGTGTTAAATCATGCCGGAGAATCATACAGTTGCGACAGTCCCCAAGACTTAATCGCCTGTGCTGAAAACGAGCGGGCCACCGCTGTAGCCGCTGCTAAAAATCTGCACAAGGCTGGCTTTAATTGCCCGATGGTCAGTATTGGCTCCTCCCCTACGGCACATTTTTCGGCAAACTTAAAAGGTGTTACAGAAGTGCGCGCCGGGGTGTATGTGTTCTTTGATTTGGTCATGGCCGGAATAGGTGTCTGCCAGATCGAAGACATCGCCTTAAGTGTTGTTACTACAGTGATTGGCCATCGAGAAGATAAAGGCTGGATCATGATAGATGCTGGTTGGATGGCACTGTCCCGTGATCGCGGTACCGCCAGACAAAAAATTGACCAGGGCTATGGTCTGGTCTGCGACTTAGCAGGGGTACCGATACCCGGGCTGATAGTTGGGGATGTTAGCCAAGAGCACGGTCAAATTTCCCTGAGGACTGATAGTACTGCCCAACTGCCACAACTGAAGATAGGCACTAGGTTGCGTATCTTACCTAATCACGCCTGCGCCACCGGGGCACAGCACAGTCAATATCATGTATTTAGCGCTGCACAGAGCGAACAAAAAACAGATTCCGAAACTCAACAATTAGCAGTGCAAGCGGTTTGGCCACGCATTAAAGGATGGTAATCAATGAAATATATTTCTGAAAAAGTATCTGCAAAACTAATTTCCCATGAACTGGCATTTAAAGCGGTCAGTGACGCATTTATTGAAGCGGCGCAATCAGCCACTACATTCCCTGTGGTCAATGCCCATGGCAGCCATCCGCAGAACCGCTTTAGCATAAAATCGGCGGCCAACAGCGCAGTGGCGGGATTAAAAGTCGGCAGTTACTGGCCACACAATGCCCAGCGTGGCCTGCCCTGCCACTCATCCACCATCTTGTTAATTGACCAGCTCAGCGGGCAGTTAGGTGCGGTTATCCAGGCCAGTAAAGTCAATGCCTATCGCACCGCAGCTGCCGATGCTGTAGCTGCTGATCAGCTGGCGCGTAAAGATGCCAAGGTACTAGCCATCTTTGGCACCGGACATCAGGCCTCTTATGAGTGTCGGGCCATCGCTAAAATCCGCAACTTGCAAATAGTTTATGTGGTAGGTCGGGACCCCGAGCGAGCTGCAGCTTTTACCCGGGCACTGATGGCTGATGGTATCGATGCCAGGGTAGCCAGCGCGCAAGAGGCCTGCGAAGCCGCCGATATCATCGTTACTGCCACCACCGCAACTGCGCCATTGTTTGAGTCCCAGTGGGTACAAGCTGGCACTCATGTAGCAAGTATGGGCTCTGATTCTGAAGGTAAACAGGAATTACCTGTAGCACTATTAGAAAATGCCGAACTTTTTTGTGATTTGAGTTCACAGTCTTCGCGTATCGGTGAGTTCCAGCACATCAAAAACTTAGTAGCCCAAGGGACTAAGAAGCTGACTATGATCGGCGATGTCTTACTGAATAACACTGTCGGCAGAACTTCAAATAGCCAAATCACTGTATTTGATAGCTCCGGTATTTCATTGCAAGATCTATCGATCGGCGGCTACCTTTTGCAAAAAGCCGATGCTGAGCAGTCTTTAGTCTTGCTCTGATATCGCCTGAGCATTAATAACGTCTTGGTAAACAGCCCCCTATACAGAACCAGGCTATGCATGGATTTTTTAATCGGAGTCTCGAGAAAAACCAGAGAAGTTCTGAAACGGGCTTTTCTCGAGTTCAAGGCTAAACATTACTTTAAAGGCCACAAAAAACAATCAGTTAAAAGATATTAGCAGTGATTTAGCGGGCTTTTGCAATAGTACAAAGCGGCAATACATAACTATTAGCGACATAATGATATTCTACAAAACAATCAATTTTTTAATTGGAATATGCATGCTAGCATCCAGCTATATTCCCTTATCATAGAGGGCCTGACACCAATGAAGCCACGCAGCCCCATCTAGCGAAGTATGCAACAGAGACACCGCCAATATATGCGAAAAATATTACTTATCAAAATGGGCGACACTTTCCCAGGCCTAAAAGCCTTGCAAGGGGATTTTGAAGACATGATCAGCAACTGTCTTTCAGACATTCATGTTGAGATCAGCGTCTATGACGCCAGGACCGACTTCCCTCAACCCCAACTAAGTGAGTTTCAAGGGGTTATAGTCACAGGTTCACACTCAATGGTCACTGCTTGTGAGCCCTGGAGTGAGGCGTTATTACCCTACATTTCAGAGATGCAGCTACAGCAAATCCCGGTCTTTGGCATCTGCTACGGACACCAGTTAATTGCCAAAGCCCTGGGCGGTGAAGTCGGCTTTCATCCTCTGGGGCCAGAACCTGGTACAGTGGACGTGTCTTTGACGACAGCGGGAAAAGAAGATTCACTGTTGGGCCTAGCACCGACCGTGTTCCCGGTTAATGTCGCCCACTCACAAACCGTTACTAAACTCCCGCCAGGGGCTACTTTATTGGCGGCTAACAGTTTTGAGCCACACCAGGCATTTCGTCTCGGCAATATCTGGGCGGTGCAGTTTCATCCCGAGTTCACCCGTGAGATCACCCAATATTACATCGATGAAATTGCCGACGATATTCGAAAATTTTCTGGCGACCCGCAGAAGATCCGCAGTGCTTGTACAGACACAGCTGCCAGTCGCGAGCTATTAATCGCCTTTGTAGAACAAAGCTGTACTGTCGAGGCGGCGTGAGTAGCGAGTAGCTGGACTAAATTACAACGCTGCAACTCCCCATGAAATTACTGCCGGAGCTATTTGCTAAATTATCGAAGCAGAATGACAAGATGGACGCTCCCCTTAGCCGCTTCCTTTGCCAGAAAGCAGAGCTGTTTTCGACAATAAAGAAAGTACTCGCTGCAAGCCAATTTGTTTTAAGAGTTTAATCGAAACACTGTTAAAAAGGCTTGGGAGCTGCTAACAATCTAAAAACACAGCCATGCACTAACAACCAAAAAATTAGTCCGAATGTACAGCCTGCGCTTCCACGACCTTGTCACATATATATTCACCAATGGGAATCGCCGAGGTTGCCGCCGGTGAAGGCGCATTGCAAACATGTAAGCTTCTTGCGCTGCTGGCAAATAAAAAGTCATGCACTAGCGAGCCATCACTCATCACCGCCTGCGCTCTTATACCCGCAGGGTACACCGTCAAATCCGCTGTCTTTAGCTGTGGGCAATATTTTTGCACTAATTTTAAATAACCGGGCTTATACAGCGAATTTTTTGTCTCGATCAATCCGGTTTTAAAATTGTTTTTTAGCACTCGCCAAAAACCACTAAAGCAGAGCATTTGCCAGACATCCCTCAGAGAAAAATTAAATCGAGCATAGCCTTCGCGCTTCCAACCTTGTACTGCATTTGGCCCCACGGTGACACTGCCGTCAATCATTCGCGTCAAATGTACCCCCAAAAATGGCAGTTCAGGGTCTGGAATCGGATAGATCAAATGTTTAACTATTTTGTTGTGCTTAGCGGCTAACTGGTAGTACTCGCCACGAAAGGGAATAATTTGAAAGTCTGTGTTAATGCCGAGCATTTTAGTGATGCGATCAGCCATCAGACCAGAGCAGCTAATTAAAAAACGACCGCTAAAATTCACCTTCACCTTTGCATGGCGCACTTCAACCTCAACTTGCTCACTACTCTCTGTTACTGCAACTACACGATGTTCAAGACGGGCATCTCCCCCCAACTGACTGAAACATTCAGCCATCACTGCAGTAATCTGGCGGTAGTTAACAATTGCTGTATCTTTAACAAAAATCGCCGCCATCCCCGTTATATTGGGCTCTCGCTGTTTCAGCTGCTGTGCATCCAGTAGTTCAACGGCTATCTGGTTTTTCTGACACCGCTCAAAAAGTGCCTGCATACGTTCGACTTCTGTGGCGTTAGTGGCCACCAGTAATTTCCCGCAGCGCTGATAGGGAATATTGTGTTGATCGCAAAAATCGGTGGTTGCCGCTACCCCCCGCTTACAAAACTTGGCTTTTAAGCTGCCGGGTGCGTAGTAGACACCGGCGTGAATTACACCACTATTGTGACCTGTTTGATGCACTGAATAGGCGGATTCTTTCTCTAACAATAGAATTGTTTTATTCGGGAACCGCTGCTGTAATTGCCAAGCTGTAGAGACACCGACAATGCCGCCACCGATAATAATATAGTCGTAAATCATTAATTTTCTCTTGATTAAATTTATACCGATTTGCAGATCCGCAATTGTAGAGTGGAAGAGTTTTTATCTAGCCCTTGCATTGCTTATTGTACAACTGCGCTGATAAAAAACTGCACCTATTGTGCAGCATAAGTTAGCAACATTAACCGTCGCCTTAGCAATAAAGCGCAACAAAATACCGCGGTGCTGCTAAAGCGGCCACATACTCCACTGTAAAATTTACTATTAGCCAGCTAGCCATCGTCGACAAAAACAAATAATGTCGACATTATGCCCTTTCGTCAACTATTTTTTGTCAGTGCTTAACTAATGATTCTGCTTGCCTTAAACTGCTGTCTTGGAATTTTAATTTTTTGCAGAGATAGCTATTTTAATGCCAGCAACAGACGAAATCACCAGCGACAGTAAAGATAACTTTGCCTCGAAAGTGATGATTCAACTCAAGCAAGATATATTAATTGGTTTTTTTAAGCCGGGCGAAAAGTTGTTGATGTCGCGCCTCAAGGAGCGTTACCAGGTAGGTATAAGCCCGTTACGCGAAGCCCTATCGCAGCTGTTGGTCGAGCAGTTAGTCGTGGTTGAGAATCAGCGCGGCTTCAAAGTACACCCTATATCGCTACAGGAGATGCACGATATCTACCAGAGCAGAGCGCTGATTGAACAGCTATGCATTAGTCTGGCGATTGAACGCGGTGACGACGAATGGGAGGCAGGCATTTTAGCCAGTGCTCATAAAATGCAGAAATTCTCCGATTGCATAGAAAGCCATCCGCACGAATGGGAGAAGCGCCATCAAGACTTTCATACGGCTATTGCCAGTGGCTGCCAATCACCGACACTACTGCAAGTGCGCCGCTCCCTCTATGAGAAAGCTTCAAGGTATCGCAATCTCTGGTTAAATAAAAATATGCCCGATCCAAAAGTTTTTGCCACCAACCAGCGACAACACCAAGATTTAATCACTGCACTGTTACAGCGAGATATCCCCCTGGCTAAACAACTCATTGCAGAACACTTACTTAGTCCTAGCCTGCTATTAGGCAAAAATGACAGTTTGCAATAGTCCCGAATTCCGATAATCCCTCTCGGGGCAGGCGGGTGGATGTTGCAGCAAAACAGACTAGCTGGAACACACGAGCTGCTGTATAATTTTTGATCAAACAAGAATTACTACCAAACACTGGCAGGTTTAACCTGTTAGCCCTGACCGGCATTTAAAGTAGGTTTTACAGCGATGGAAGTAGGCGACAAACTTAAGACAATACGCACAATGCACGGCTTATCTCAACGTGAGTTAGCCAAGCGAGTTGGCTTAACCAACAGCACCATTTCGATGATTGAAAGCAACGCTGTCAGTCCATCTATCAGCTCATTAAAACGTATTTTAAGCGGCGTCTCTATGTCTATTCCCGAATTCTTTACTCTCAATTTTGAACAGCAATCTCAAGTAGTGTTTAGAGCAGAGCAATTGGAAGACACTGGCAGTGAAGGCATTCAACTGAAACTGGTTGGTGGCCCTGACAAGAGATCCAATCTTACTTTCGCTATTACTGAGTATCAGGGGAAAGCCGACTCAGGCACTCAAATGCTCAGCCACGTAGGAGAAGTCGCTGGTACTGTGCTGGACGGTAACATTGAACTCACAGTAGGCGGCACTTTACACAAGCTCAAACCAGGCGATAGCTATAAATTCTGCGCTAAACTGCCTCACCGCTTCTCCAATAAGAGTGCAGAACCCTGCAAAATAGTCTGCGCCCAGGTTCCGGCAAAAATATAGCCCCCTTTGATTTCTGAGATATTCTCCATCTGGATGAGACTCTGACCTTTGCGAACCGATAGCTGCACTGTTGTGTCTAATCAACTTTGCTGCACTACCCTATTATTGCTCAATGTCGAGACTGCATATCTGTTGGCCACCCAGCCGATATACAATTCGGCAATAATCAAATTAGGTACCCAACACAGCCAGGCCACTGTTTGGTAAACCTCATCAAAGGGAGCCCCCGTGAGTGCCAACCCACCTAGCCATAACCTTAAAGTGACAAAAGCTAATGTCAGGGCAAAGGAGCGGATCATCCACTGTTGATGGGCATGCCAGTTTTTCCTGGAGATTTCATAATAGGCAATGACTGTCGCCCCAGCCCAGAGAACAGCTAAGATTGCGAAACCTATATGGGTAGTTAAGCCCCCTTTGGATATTGGCGAGATCATCAGCGCAGCTGGCGCGGCGATACAAACTCCAAGCAGATAGCTGAAACCCAATAAACGATGCCACTTTTTGTGTTTGCGGCGAAAACCACCCCAAAATTGTAGCGGCCCCGCCAGCGCCGCGATAATTGCGCCACCTATATGTGCCAGTAATAGCCAAGTGAAACTGCTGCTTGGATATACCTCAGGCCTAAAACTAAAGGGCATGCCCGGCATAAAGTACACTGCAGAATACACACACAGTGCCACCACCAGTAAGCTCATCAATCCCCAACTCAATCTGCGTAGCCAAAACTCTAGTTTGTTATTTTCAAAATTCATATCGGTTCCTATTTCTGACCAAACTTGACAGTGTAAAGATAGAAATTAAAACACGACCAACTTGACAGTGTCAAGCAATCCTTATTAAATGGCCTTATGCCTAATACAACACTAAAATCACACCATCACGGCAACTTACGTGAAGCTTTAATCAGTTCGGGAATCGAGCTGCTAGAAGAGGGTGGCGTCACTGCACTGACACTGCGTAAATGTGCGGCGCGCGCTGGAGTATCTCACGCGGCCCCCGCACATCATTTCGAAGGACTACAGGGATTAATCAGGGCTATCACTAATCGCGGCATGTCGATGTTTGCCACTGCTATGCAAGATAAAATTGATGCTGCTGACAACTCGCCTTTTCCCAGGTTGTACGCGATGTGCGAGGGCTATCTGAGCTTTTTTATAGAGCACCAAGCCCTGTCCAACTTGATGTTTAATCAAAAAAGCGAATTGATGACTAAATCCACCAAGGGGAGAAGCACTAATACTGCCTTTAATATTTTGGTTTCTACATGTGCGCCTTTTAAACATGGCCCTCTGGGTCCTCAAGCAACTGAGTATGCTGTCTGGTCACTGATTCAGGGATTCTCCCACCTAAGTGTCATGGGGCAAATCAGCTGCGAGCCGAATCGGCTGCAAGTCAATTTCTCCGATCTACTATCAATGCTCAACCTGCAAGTGGCCCAGTAGAGTTACAGCATTGTGCGACACCTATGTAAACATGACCCCCTGGGTCCTCAAGCAACTGAACATGCGCTCTGGTCACTGATTCAGGGATTCTCCCACCTAAGTGTCATGGGGCAAATCAGCTGCGAGCCGAATCGGCTGCAAGTCAATTTGATGATCTCTTATCAATTTGAATTTCGCAGCTAGCAGAGAGTTCAACACTTAGGTAATAACTCCATATAATCAGTCATTTATAGCAGAAAAACAGCTTGGTATTTCTAAGACTTATTCCTATGTTTTACCGTAACTATGGTAAAAATAAATAAAACATATATCATGAACTGAAGATTAACATAGTTATTTTTTGTGTCTACTTAGAGCCAGAGACCTCAGGGCTAACTATAAAATAAGGTGTGATGATGATTGCGATTGGCAAGGTAATTTCTTTGACAAATACTGCAATAGTGCAAGGGGCTGATTCAGAGCAGTGGAAGCTGTACTTAAACAATAATCTGTTTGCTACAGACAAGATAATTACCGGGGCGGCGGACAGTTTAGAAATTGAGCTGACCAATAACAACCGCGTAATCCTAAAGAACGGCCAGAGCTGGACTCCGACTTTAGAAACTTTCTGTAACCCAGCCGATTTTTGTCACACAGACGCGACAGTGCCAGGTTTTTCCAAAGGTGATGGCAGCCTCACTGAGCAATTACTGCAATTAGTCTTGATAGACAAAGTGACTAGTAGTCGGCACCATGCTAAATCTACGACTATCGACAGTCCCAATAGATTCACCATTAAGCGCACTCGCTAATACTCAGAAATAGTTTAAATTGATATTCAAAGAGCCTTCAATTCTGCCCATTGTGTCGAGACTCGGCACACAGCCCAGAGATCATGTTAACTTATAATCAGGCCTCTTCGCAGCAAAATTCTTGGCAAAATTTTTTTATCAATTCTTTAAATTCATATTGAAACTATATCGCTAACTGCCCCAGGAGCATCCGAAGCTTCAGCTCCTGGTGGGCATTTATGAACGGCGTTCAAATGCCAATTAAGTGTGAATTAGTTTTTCGCTGCGTGCCTAAATCAGACATCGGGCCATGGCCTGGAATAAATTGTATAGCATCACCTAGTGGTA
>MABF01000333.1 GCA_002163025.1 'Osedax' symbiont bacterium Rs2_46_30_T18 | reverse complement strand
GACCGCGTCAATGTCTTTAAATGCGGGGTTTTGTTTCATAAAATCGATTTTTTGTTCGGCGCTAACTTCTCCGTAGTTGATGATCACTACTATTTCGGGGTTGCGCTCTACCACAGACTCCCAACCTACGCGCACCCAGCTTTTTTCTACATCGTCCATGATATTTTTACCTCCTGCTGCTTCAATCAGAGCCGTTGGCATGGCGTATTTGCCGGCGCTGAAAGGCTTATCTTCACCGCTGTCATAAACAAAGACTCTGACAGGCTGCTCCTTCTCAGGTACGCTCTTCAGCGCTGCGGATAATTCGCTCTGGTAATGGCTAATTAACTTTTCCGCGCGCTCAGATACGTCAAAAATTTCCCCTAAATTTCTAAAATCAGTGTAAATATCTTCAATGGATACTCGGTCGCGTTTCATCACATGAATGCAAGATTCACTGAGCTCATAGCTTTGGATACCAATTTTTTTCAGTGCTAGTGGGGTCAGCTCTCCTCCCACTTTTAGCCCATAATTCCAACCGGCAAAATAGAAATCTGCATCGGCATTTAACAACACTTCTTTGCTCGGGTACTTAGGTGACAACTGAGGCAGTTCACCCAAATTATCGATTAATCCAGCAGATAATGTTTTCCAACCAGTGACGCCGCTGTAACCCACCATTTTGTCGTGTAAACCCAGAGCCAGCATCATTTCTGTTATATTGACGTCGTTGGAGACGGCCCTTGAAGGTGATTGATTAAAGGTCACTTGTCGGTCACAGGAATTGATTGTCACCGGGTAATCAGTTTTTGCCGCTTGCGATGTGTGGACAAAGCTTAACGAGATCAGGGAGGCGAGTACTGCGGCTGATTTATTTAAATATTGTGTCTTCACGTGGTTGGTGCTCCAGAGGGATATAAATGATTGTTCGGTTTTTTTACTGTTCAATTCAATCTGCTGCAACGCCTAATCATTCCTACGCGGTAGTTAATAGTGGGATGCTGCGTTGAGGGAGGAACAGATAGTAATGCACGATTAAAGTTGCTATGTATCTGTCTGCAACAGTGAGAACTGAAATTGCCGGGTGTCGTTACATGCATGAGTGCCTATGTGACAATTGACTCCGTAAGCCTGTTTAATAAAATCAGGGGTCAGGACATTGTCAATTTGGTCATGGGCTAAAATTTCACCACGGTGCAGCAGTAAGATCTGATCGCAGTAACTAGCGGCGAGATTAAGGTCGTGTAAAGTGACGATAACGGTAATACCCAATTCAGTGATCAGTTGCATTATTTCTAATTGATGACGAATATCCAAGTGATTGGTGGGTTCATCCAAAATCAAGATCTCAGGTTGCTGCACTAGCGCCCTGGCCAGGTAAACTTTTTGTTTCTCGCCACCTGAGAGTTTAGAAAAATCTCGATCGACAAGCGCCTCTAGATTAAGGCGGGCGATTACTTGCTCAATTATTAAGGAGTCCCGCTGGCTTTGGGCAGAGAAAAGTGTGTAATAAGGTGTGCGCCCCATCTCGATAATTTGTCTTGCGCTCAAGCTGAAATCTGAGGGACTCTCTTGTAAAACCACTGCTACTTTTTGCGCGAACTGGCGTGGGGATAGTCCCCAGATGTTTTCTGAACCTATGAAGATGCTACCTTGAGTGGGTGGGGTAACTCTGTACAGACACCTTAGTAAACTCGATTTACCGGCCCCGTTGGCGCCGACAATGCCCAATATTTTACTGCGTTGTACCTTGAAACTTATATTTTTCAAAATTGCAGATGCCGATTTAGGCCACCATGACAAATTTTCAATGTGCATGACACAAGTGTCTGTGGGTGCTTGCTGGGATGCAGGAGATTGCTGTAAGGCATTATGGCTGGCCATTTTTCTACTCATTTAATAAATTAAAAGCGGCAGAAAAAGGAGTTGACGGACGGATCTGTCCTGCACTTCCCTTTCTGGCACACCCCGTCCAGTGGTTAGTTTGCAGCGGCAGGTCTCCTGGCTCACATATCAACAACAATCACAAACCTTCCCAGATATCGTTTATCCAGTGGTATTTGCTGTGATTATCTTCATGTTTACAGTTGCGGGGGCAGCTACGGATTTGACTGAAAATTCAGTTCCACCGTATTCCCTTTTAATGTTAAGTATCACACTTAACAACCTTCTACGGGCGCAATTTATCGTATTACGTTATCAGCTGTCAACGTCAGATTTGGCAAACGAGCAGTAGTAATCGCTGATATTTAAGACACAGGTTTACTAC
>MABF01000028.1 GCA_002163025.1 'Osedax' symbiont bacterium Rs2_46_30_T18 | reverse complement strand
TCACAAAAACAAAGAATGCTTTTCGTATGAATGCATACTGCACTCGACACTAAAAATCTCACTACTGACAGCACCAAGGTAACGTTTTGCAAAATTCAGAAAAGGACGACAACTTCAACAGGTCGATCAACATCATCCAGGCTGTTCAACATATGGCTAAGATAGGCGGCTGGGAAGTAGATCTGATAAATAATACCCTTTTCTGGACAGAAGAGACTTACCTGATTCACGATACTACGGCCGCCGATTACAGCCCGACTATCGATAGCGCAATCAACTTTTATACAGCTAAATCCAAGGCGGCGATTACCCTTGCTCTGAATAACGCTATCGACACTGGCACTGGTTTCGAACTCGAACTTGAGCTGATTACTGCAAAAGGGAGAAAGATATGGGTGCATACCTATGGCAAAGTAATTATGACCCGAGGAGCGCCGACCAAAGTGCTGGGGGCGTTCCAGGATATTAGCGAGAAAAAGCAAGCAGAACAGGAGATCTGGCACAAAGGGCATTTTGATTTTTTGACCGGCTTGCCTAATAGAAGGCTGTTTCAGCACTGCTTGCTAGAAAAGATACAAAGAGCCAGCAGCAACAGCACTAAAGTAGCCCTGCTGTATATCGACCTGGATAATTTTAGGGAAGTTAATGATTCTTTTGGCCACAATTGGGGGGATACTCTACTCAAACATGCAGCCAAACGTATGCGAAGTTGTATCCGTGATGATGACGCAATGGCGCGCCTTGGCGGCGATGAATTCACCATTATGATCGGTGATCTGGATGACTGCAGCATGCTTAACAGTATCGCCAACGACATCTTAGTCGCACTGTCTGAACCTTTTAAAATAGAAACGAAAGTCGCTTACATAACGGCCAGCATCGGCATCACTATATATCCCGATAATGCGACAGAACCGGACAAGTTACTAAAAAATGCCGACCAGGCGAGATATGTGGCAAAAGCAAAAGGCCGCAATGGCTTGCAATTTTATACCCCGGCTATGCAGCAGGCACTGGAAACCCGCGGTGTGATTGTCAATAACCTGAAAACAGCTTTGGAAAATAACGAATTCCGGGTGGTATATCAACCTATAGTGTCGTTAAAAACAGGCGACATCCATAAAGCTGAAGCGCTGATTCGCTGGCATCACCCGAGCCTGGGTATAATCAGCCCCGCTGATTTTATCCACATTGCTGAAGAAACAGGCATGATCATAGACATTGGTGAGTGGGTATTTCAACAGGCGGCACAACAAACCAAGCAGTGGCGGGAGACTCACAACCAGGAAATTCAAATCAGCGTTAATACTTCTCCTGTTCAATATCATGACCGAGGCAACAAGCTAAACCAGTGGTTAAGCTACCTGCTTGCCCTTGGGCTGGACGGAAATGCTATTGTTGCTGAGATCACTGAAGGTGTACTTATGGGTTCTAATAGTGAGATCACCGACAAACTGCGAGGGTTTCGCCAAGACCACATCCAGATATCACTGGATGACTTTGGAACAGGTTATTCATCCCTTTCCTATCTGCGCAAGTTTGAAATTGACTACATTAAAATAGACCAATCTTTTGTCCGCAACTTGAAAAGCAACTCAAAAGATTTATCGCTCTGCGAAGCGATAATTGCCATGGCGCATAAGCTCGATCTCAAAGTCATCGCTGAGGGGATTGAAACACATGCGCAAAATGAACTGCTATTGGCCGCCGGTTGCGATTTTGGCCAAGGTTATTTCTTTTCCAAACCCGTAGCCGCTACTGAGTTTGAGCGGCTATTCACTGCGAAGTAAGGTGTGCCTGTATTACACAAGTCCCTGCAAAATGGATGTACTGGAAATTATTTGAACGGGGATCGCACTAGGTAGTGGCTGCTGTATGCATGTAACAGAGTACATTCTGACTTTACACTCAGCAGATATGCTAAATTAGCCCCGTGTGCCCCACCCCAACTAAGGATAGCTCTTAATGTTTAACCTAAAAACATTGCATCAATCTATGCAGCGCCTGATATCTCTTGTCACAGTGCTAGTGATGTCATTTCTCTTTCTCGGCGCCACTGTTAATGCTGCTGAAAATGACCCCACTGCACTTGATGATATTATCCAGGCAGCTAACAGAGCTGGGGTACAAGTCATTGTTGTAAACCCCAATAACCCAGCACTTCAGCCACAACAGCCAATAGTGGTCGATCAACGCTCTGATCTAGCCAAATTTCGCGCTGATTCGGATCAGTTTAGAAACGCAGCGCAGGCCTTTATCCTATTGCTTCCTGAAGCGAAAATCGAAATGCTGTCAATCTTGCGAACCAGCAGCCCAGACGGCAGCATCTTCTTTTATTTTAAGATGGTCATCTATTCGCTGTTATTTTTTGGCGTAGGTTATGTCTTTACCCGGGAGGTGTACGGCAAGAGAATGGTGGGGCCATGGTTTATCGCCAAGCAAATTAGCGACCCGATTGGCTACTGCGAAAAATTACCTATTTTAGTGACCCGGTTCTTGCTCGGTGTCGGCGGCATCTTGCTGATAATGTTAGTCGCGTACATTCTCGACAGCATTATTAATGGCAAAGCGAAAACTGACACTGAGATGTTGACCATAGGTTATATCTATTTCGGCTTCGCAATGATCAATTTGGTTTCACTGCTGTGGCGGATGATTTTATCCCCGTTTCTTCCAGACTATAGAATTCCAATGTTTCACCCCGATAATATCCAGATATGCACCATAGCGGCTAAAAAGCTATACCTGTGGTTGTGGATAGGTGCAACCATGGGAATCAGTTTCAACTTATTGGTCTCCTGGCTGGGCGAGCTGGGTGTGTCATCGACTATTTATGGCGTTATGAACCTCTACCTCACTGGCATCTCTGCGCTGTACAGCATCGCCTTGGTTATTTTCAACCGCTCTATTTTAAGTGGCGCTATTTTACAGGGAAAAAGCATCCGCGAATCTTCTATTCCCGCCAAAATTACCGCCAAATTTTGGGCGCCTTTTGCGGTTGGCTACTTCATAGTGGCCTGGCTGGACTTGGCTTACGATCTGATAAATGAAAATGAAACCCGACTGCCACTCATTGCCAGTGCCTATATCATTATTTTATCTGTCATTGTCGTCTATGCCCTGGTCAGTTATGTCATAGAGCAATTTTTTCAGCGTAAGAGACGAGTGCATCAGCATCAATCAGCACAGCACAGCGCTGAACTGCTGTCCCCAGCCGATGGGCAACCGCTGCTAGAAGGGGAAGAAATCCTCAGCAGCCAGACACGCGAGAGCGAAATGGCGCAATCATCGATCCTGACCTTTGAGGATCTCGCTACCAGAGTTGCCTCAATGTTAGCCTTTGTAGCTGGGTTCTACGCACTTTTAAGTGTCTGGAATGTTGGTGATGTGTTTGAAAACAACACCCTGATCAGCAATAGTTATGATGTCATCTTCATCTTGTTTGTCGGCTACATCACTTACAATTTTTTCAAAATCTGGATCGATAACAAAATCGCCGCTGAAGGGGGAGGAATTGAGCTGACTCCCGGTGATGAGGGGGGCGCTGGAGGTGCCAGTCGACTGGCAACACTGCTTCCCCTGTTCAGAAACTTCTTATTAGTGCTGATCTTTGTCTGTGTCACCCTTATCGCCCTGACCGAAATGGGCATTAATGTGGCACCGCTGTTCGCCGGTGCCGGTGTGGTCGGCCTGGCCATTGGCTTTGGTGCACAAACATTAGTCAGAGACGTTTTTTCAGGTGCTTTTTTCCTTTTCGATGATGCTTTTCGCAAAGGTGAATATATTGATTTGGGTGAGGTCAAAGGGACCGTAGAAAAAGTATCTGTGCGCTCATTCCAACTGCGCCATCACTTGGGACGCCTGCACACTGTACCCTTTGGAGAGATAAAGTTTTTGACTAACTACTCCAGAGACTGGGTGATGATGAAACTGCCATTGCGGGTAACTTATGATACAGACATTGAAAAAGTCAGAAAACTGGTCAAAAAGCTCGGCCAAAGACTGCTCGAAGACCCTGAAATTGGCCCGCAATTTTTGCAACCTTTAAAGTCTCAAGGGGTTATTGAAATGCAGGACTCAGCGATGATTATCCGGGTAAAGTTTATGACTAAACCCGGCGATCAATGGGTAATCAGGAAAACGGTGTACGCTCAACTTCGAGAATTGTTTATACAGGAGGGGATAAAGTTTGCCCACCGCGAAGTGACTGTTCGCCTGGCTGATAACCAGTTGGACCAGCTATCGGTGAAACAGAAACAACAGCTGGCGGGCGCCGCTGCGCTAACCGCCGAGGAGCTTCTGAATGAGGATAATCAGGGCAATAGCGATGATCGATAGTAGGTTTTAGCCTCTGACCGGACAAAAAAACAAAAGTGTATAGGCACAAAAAAGCAGCCCAGGGGCTGCTTTTTTAGGTCATTTCAATCAGCTACAGCCAATTAATAATCCGCGGTTGCCTTTAGGGCATTGTCTTCAATGAACTTCCGGCGCGGCTCTACTTCATCGCCCATCAAGGTAGTAAACATCTGGTCAGCGGTGATAGCATCTTCAATGGTTACCTGCAGCATACGACGCGCCTCCGGATCCATGGTCGTCTCCCACAACTGCTCAGGGTTCATCTCACCTAGTCCCTTATAACGCTGTATGTACTGTCCACGGCGAGACTGATGTAGCAACCAATCAATCCCCTCTTTGAAATTACTCACCTCTAAGGTACGCTCTCCGCGTTTAAAGAAGCTGCTCGGCTGAATCAGACCGTCCAGTGCCTTAGCCATTTCTTTGAACAGCTTGTACTCGTGAGAGCCGATGAAGTCACCGCCAAAGACGTATTCAGAATCTACCCCGTGGTGCGTGTAAATTAGCTTGGGAACATAGACGCTGTGCTCTTTATCCAGCTGCACTTCACAGCGGTACTGCTCACTGGCCTCTGCACCTGCGTTTAGCTTTTGCTGATAAACTTCTGCCCAGGCCTCAACCACTGCCTTATCATGCAGTTGCTCTTTATCTAAGCCACTGACATACAATAATTGGGTCAGGGCAGCCAGTGGATACAAACGGCTGATACGGGTAATAATACTATCGACTTTGCGGTACTGATTAATCAACTCTTCCAGAGCACTGCCAAAGATACTTTCGCTGTCACTGATATGCAGGCTCGCGCCTTCAAGTGCTCCATTAAGTAAATAGACCTGCAGCGCCTCTTCATCTTTGAGGTACTGCTCTTGCTTGCCTTTTTTGATTTTATACAGCGGTGGCTGGGCGATATAGATATAGCCACGCTCTACCAGTTCCGGCATCTGACGGAAGAAAAAGGTCAACAGCAAAGTACGGATGTGCGATCCATCGACATCGGCATCGGTCATGATGATGATACGGTGATAGCGTAACTTGTCGATGTTGAATTCTTCTCGACCGATACTGGTGCCCAGTGCAGTGATTAATGTGCCCACTTCCTGAGAGGCGAGCATTTTATCGAATCTGGCCTTTTCTACGTTTAGTATTTTACCTTTAAGCGGTAGTATCGCCTGTGTTTTACGTGCGCGCCCCTGCTTGGCTGAACCGCCAGCAGAGTCCCCTTCCACTAAGTATAATTCGGACAGCGCCGGGTCTTTTTCCTGGCAATCAGCCAGCTTACCGGGTAGCCCTGCGATATCCAGTGCACCTTTACGGCGTGTCATCTCGCGGGCTTTACGTGCAGCCTCACGGGCGCGGGCGGCGTCTATCATCTTGCCGACTATCGCTTTAGCGTCCTGTGGATTTTCCTGTAGGAAATCGCTAAACAACTGCGAAAAGCTTTGTTCGACCGCTGTTTTAACTTCAGAGGACACCAACTTATCTTTTGTCTGTGACGAGAATTTTGGATCCGGCACTTTAACTGAGACGATGGCCACAAGCCCCTCGCGGCAGTCATCGCCCGAAGTCGCCGTTTTACCATTTTTATTCATACTCTCTGATTCAATATAATTATTCAGAGTACGGGTCAGAGCGCCGCGAAAACCGGATAGATGGGTACCGCCATCACGCTGCGGGATGTTGTTGGTGAAACAGTAGATACCCTCTTGGTAGCTATCGTTCCACTGTAGCGCCACTTCAACACCAACGCCATTTTCATGCACGCAGTTAAGGTGGGCAATATGGCTTACCGGAGATTTGTTTTTATTCAGATATTCAACAAATTCAGCCAGACCACCTTTATAAGAAAACACATCGGTGCGACCATCGCGATCATCGGTTAATACTATGCGCACTCCAGAGTTCAGGAATGACAATTCGCGCAATCTCTTCGCCAGTTGATCGTAGACAAACAGCACGTTGGTAAAAGTGTCTGTAGAGGCCGTAAAGACAACTTCTGTTCCGGAATTCTCCGTCTCGCCTACTACTGCCAGAGCTCCTTGAGGCTCGCCGTGGATATAGGTTTGCTCATGCACTTTGCCATTGCGACGAATAGTCAAAACCAATTCACTGGAGAGTGCGTTTACTACCGACACACCCACTCCGTGCAAACCACCTGAGACTTTATAGCTATTGTCATCGAACTTACCGCCGGCGTGAAGCACCGTCATAATAACTTCTGCGGCTGAAATACCTTCTTCAGAGTGAACATCAGTGGGGATACCACGGCCGTTGTCGCTGACCAGAACAGTATCGTCGGAGCGAATAACTACATTGATTTCACTACAGTGTCCGGCGAGAGCTTCGTCGATAGAGTTATCGACGATTTCAAAGACCATGTGATGCAGACCGGTGCCATCGTCAGTATCACCGATATACATTCCAGGACGTTTTCGCACAGCATCGAGCCCTTTTAAAACCTTGATACTGTCGGCGCCGTACTCTTGTTCTTCACCACTCATGGCTATCTCCTAGCTAGTGTGGACTGCTTATCGCAGTCACATCCCCAGTTAATTTTTATATTTAATACCAGCGCAGTGTTATTTCTATGCATCGCGCAACTGGCCATTATCAATTTGAAAACTTTTTATTTCTGTAGTGCTCTGCCAGTAACTCATCAGCGGCTGGGGCTCTACACAAGTAATAAAACACTGACTCTCGGTCTGTTCTAAAAACTGACAAAACAACTGGCAGTGCTGAGCGTCTAGCTCCGACGGCAAGTCGTCGATTAAATAGATACAGCTATCTTCTTTGAGCCTATTGTAAACTGCTCCCTGTGCCAGTTTTAAGGCGCTTACGACCAGTTTTTTTTGCCCGCGAGACAAGCGCTCGGCCGCGCTTACTCCGTCGACTTTAATCCGTAGGTCTGCTCTTTGCGGCCCAGCGGCAGTATAGCCCTGTTTTAAATCTCGTTGTAATTGCTCGTCTAATAACTCATCCAGTGGCCTTTTCTGATCCCAGCCAGGAGAGAAACTCAAGCTCAAATCAACCTCGCCCATCAAGCGCTCGCTGATGGCTAAAAAATCGGGTAACAGTTGATTAATGTAACGCTGCCGTATCTGTGTGATCTGCTGTGCATGCTTAACAAACTCAACATCCCAAACACGGCGAATTTGCGGATCTATTTTACCACACTTTAAGAGAGAATTACGCTGTTGTAATACACGTTTAAAGCTTCTCCAAGCATGAATATAGCTTTGATCGGCATGAAAGCTACCCCAATCGACAAATTGCCGCCTAATCGCCGGGCTGCCCTCGAGAATTTGAAAGGTATCAGTATTGATTACTAGTAGCGGCACTAAGCTGGCGAGCTGGGAAATATCGATATTTGAGCCGTTGTATCTGACATTCACCGCACCGGCAAGGTCTCGACTGACTCCCAGAGAATCGCTTTTTTGATCTAAAGAACTTTGTAACTGGGAGAACACTATCGACTCTTTTTGCTCACGAGTGACAAAGTAAGGGAATTTTCGGGTGCGAAAAGAGCGGGTCAAACCCAGGAAATTTATAGCTTCCAGCAGTGAAGTCTTACCACTGCCATTGACCCCGTGGATAAGATTGACGTTGGCAGAAGGCATAAATTCAACGTGCCGCAAGTTGCGGATATTTTGAATTTTTAGTGATTTTATCGCCATTTTAAGCAAATAACCGCGAAAGGCTGTGAAAGCGAGTGCTCACAGCAGTAAATAGCATTGAGGGGTGTGTACTGCAATTAAGTCGCTGTTGTCTAACAGACAACAGCAGCCCAATGCATAGTATTTTACAGCGCACTAACAAAACAGTGTAAAGCAGCAATTACATCCGCATTGGCATAACAACAAAGACACTTCCCTCTTCGTCATAGCTTTCAACTAACGCACTGCTGTTTGAATCTGAGAGGGTAAAACGTACTATGTCGGAATTGATAATGGAAAGCACGTCAATCAGGTAATTGACATTAAAGCCGATTTCCAGAGACTCTCCTTGATAATCGATCGCGATGGTTTCTTCCGCCTCTTCCTGCTCTGGATTATTGGCCATTACCTTTAAGAAACCGCTAGTCAAGGTCAGACGCACACCACGGTATTTCTCGTTAGAGAGGATCGCGATACGGCTAAAAACCTGGCGTAACTCCTGACGATTACCCAGCACAATCTTATCACCACCGCGCGGAATAACTCGCTGGTAGTCGGGGAACTTTCCGTCAACTAACTTTGAAGTAAATATGTAATCTGCGACATGGGCGCGAATATGGTTAGAGCCGACCACCAATTTAAGCGGCTCATCACCACCTTGTAACAGTCGGGCCAGTTCTAAAATCCCCTTGCGTGGGATGATGATTTGCTCTGAAGTCTCATTGGCTGTTTCAGCGACTGTAACACTGGTTGCCAGGCGGTGACCGTCAGTGGAAACCGAACGCAACATGCCATCGCTGACTTCCATCATCATACCGTTAAGGTAATAGCGGACATCTTGTTGAGCCATAGAGAAACCCGTCTGGTCGATCAAATGGCGCAATTTTTCCTGCGGCAAGGTCAACTCAAAACTCTGATCACAATCTTCCACGTTGGGGAATTCAGTGGCCGGCAGTGTCGTCAAAGTAAAACGCGTGCGCCCCGCTTTGATAACAACTTTAGCATCACTAAGCTTTACTTCGATGATTGCATTATCGGGAAGCGATTTACAGATATCCATCAATTTTCGCGCGGGAACAGTGATAGACCCCGCTTCAGCTGGCTCATCCAGAGTGACCCGTCCAACTAATTCTACTTCCAGGTCAGTACCTGTCATAGAGAGCTGGTCACCTTCTGCGACTAACAAAATGTTAGACAACACTGGCAGTGTCTGGCGACGTTCAACAACACCGGCTACAAGTTGTAACGGTTTAATAAGTGCTTCACGGGAAATGACAAATCTCATGTTTACGCTACCTTTTTCAATCGTTGCTACGCTGTCAAATGGCGCAGTAGATTTTGATAATCTTCACGGATATCCGCATCGGATTCACGCAGTTCTTTAATCTTGCGACAAGCATGCAATACCGTTGTGTGATCTCTGCCACCAAAAGCGTCGCCAATTTCCGGCAGACTGTGATTGGTTAGCTCCTTCGCCAAACTCATTGCTACTTGCCTAGGTCTAGCCACCGAGCGATTGCGTCGCTTGGAAAGCAGATCAGCTATTTTAATTTTGTAATATTCTGCTACAACTCGTTGTATATTATCAATACTAACTTGTTTGTCTTGTAATGCTAGAAGGTCTTTCAAAGATTCTTTAATAAATGCTGTAGTAATCGCATTTCCAGTGAAATGCGCGTTGGCAATCACTCGCTTTAAGGCCCCTTCCAACTCGCGAACGTTGGAGCGAATCTTTTGCGCCAGAAAAAATGCCGCATCATCGGGTAACATCACCCCCGCTTCCTGAGCCTTTTTCATCACAATAGCCACCCGAGTTTCAAGCTCAGGAGGTTCGACAGCAACAGTCAGCCCCCAGCCGAAGCGGGATTTAAGTCGATCTTCAACGCCGGCGATTTCCTTGGGATACCTGTCGCTGGTTAAAATCATCTGCTGACCACCCTCTAATAGGGCATTAAAGGTATGGAAAAACTCTTCCTGGGAGCGCTCTTTTCCGGCAAAAAACTGGATATCATCAATCAGCAAGGCATCGACAGAGCGATAGTAACGCTTGAAATCATTAATCGCATTTAACTGCAGTGCTTTCACCATATCGGCAACGAATCGCTCCGAGTGCAGGTAGACAATGCGAGCGCTAGGGTTTTTCTTCAGCAGCTCCATGCCCACTGCGTGCATCAAATGGGTTTTACCTAAACCTACTCCGCCGTAAATAAACAGCGGATTGTAAGAGCCGCCCGGATTATCACTCACCTGCTGAGCGGCTGCCAGAGCCAACTGGTTAGATTTACCTTGCACAAAAGAGTCGAAGGTAAATGCTTCATTGAGATTAGACTGATGCCTCAACCCTCCTTCTACATTTACTATTCTAGAGCTTCTGCCATAATCACCAACATCCAACTCCAATTGCGGAGCAGGCTCGTTATAGCTCCTGGTGACAGGTGCGGGGACAGGGACAGGATCATTGTGTTGTCGCTCAATGTTCTGATTGACACTGACTCTTGGAGAAGGTCTGATGCGCGGCTGTACCACAGGCATACTTAAAGGTGCAGCGCCGGCTTGCTGACGCACCTCGATACGTACTACTAACCCCGCGTCGTTGGCAACATCACAAACTACCTGGGTAATTCGTGATAAAAACTTATCGTTTACCCAGTCGCGGACAAAACGGTTGGGAGCAATAAGGATAAGAGCAGTATCTGTGGTATCAGCTTGTAGGGGTCTGATCCAGGTATTGTACTGCTGAGAGGGGAATTCATTTTGCAAGCTTTGCAAACAGCGATCCCACAACTCTATAGACATACACGCGCTCCAGAAAAATAATAGTCACAAACAACAGCGCAGAGTGTAAAAATCGCCTACAAACCAGTCTGATAATTAAAGCCGACATTCTACCTCGCTTTATTTAGGTTATCCACATATTCACAATTTTTTTCAGTGACTGGGTATAAATAATTATTTTGTGTTTAAATCTGCGCGATTGGACACTAAAATGCATCGATCAATTTACAGAAAAATAGCAAAAGCCTAGCTGTAAAAATAGTTATCAACAAAACAACTCGTTGTATATAATAGAAAATAAGTCGTTACCAACAAAACCTTACGACACTAACACCAACAGACGGCTATTATCTCTCATTGCTTATCTACAGATTCCAATACCAGTATTTATCAATATAGATGGGAAAAGGTTTGTATTTTTTTCAAAAATTCTATAAAATCTCGCGACTAAATTTTGCTATGTGGACATCAGGCCACTAAACAAATAATCGTTCAGAGGACTGACAAATGAAAAGAACTTTCCAACCAAGTGTTTTAAAGCGTGCTCGTACTCATGGTTTCCGCGCTCGTATGGCTACTAAAAGCGGCCGTGCAGTTATTAACCGTCGTCGTGCCAAAGGCCGCAAAAAGCTTTCAGCTTAATTATTGCAGCTAAATGACCAAGCAAAACTACCCCCGCGAGTTACGATTATTGACTGGCGGGGACTTTCAAAAAGTTTTCGACGCAGTCGAAATCAAAATACCAGATCAGCGCATTTTAATCCTCACCCGCGCTAACGGACTCGATCATCCCCGGATCGGATTTATCATTTCTAAAAAAAATATCCGCAGAGCAGTGAAACGAAACCTCGTTCGACGTATCATGCGTGAATCTTTTCGCCTCAACCAAGATAAACTCCCTGCCCACGACATGATAATCATGGCGCGTAAAGGTGCCGGTGAAGTCAGTTCTGAAGACTTACACCGTCTGGCGAAGAAATGTTGGTCCAGATTAAATAAAAAAATCAAAAAAGGGAATGCTGCATAGCTCAGGGTATTGCAGCACTCTCACTAATACATTCAGTTTATTAAGGGTTGCAAATTCCATGGATTTCCAGCGAATAATTTTAGGCTCCACTCTAGCAGTCATTACCTATATGCTGGTACTGCAGTGGGGAAAAGACTACGGCACACAACCAGTTGTGGTAGAACAGACACAAACTGTCTCTGCATATGGCAGCACTTCCTCAACAAGCGATGCACCTAGCCTTGCGGTTACCAGCAGTACTGCAGATACCGACAAGCCTCTGACAGATGTACCTGAGATTTCGAGCACAGCAGATGCCGAATCCACAGGGCAACTTATCAGCGTAAAAACTGATGTCTTGAATGTACTGATTGATACCAAAGGCGGAGACATCATTGAGGTATCACTACCTAAGCACAAAGCGCTATTGGGCAGTGATTCACCTTTCGTATTGCTCGAGCAAAACGACGAGCGCACTTATATAGCTCAAAGCGGATTATTTAATAAAGACGGTCCGGACTTTTCAGCGAAAATAGGCCGACCTGTTTACACTTCTGATAGCAGCAGCTACACCCTTGACGGAGATTCACTGCAGGTAAACTTAGTCTTTGTCCACAATGGCGTCACTATCACCAAACGTTTTAGTTTCACTAAAGGCAAGTACTCGGTAGTCCTCGATTACATCATCGACAACAAAACGGCTAAAAACTGGCAGGCGCAACTGTTCGGGCAAATTAAGCGAAATGATTTTGCAGATCCGACCAGTCAGACAGAAATGGGCATGCAATCCTATTTAGGTCCGGTCTTTTCCACAGTGACTGACAGCTACAATAAATTCGACTTCTCAGATATTGATGACGGTAAGCAGTTCAAGGAAAACTCTCTGGACGGCTGGGTCGCAATGTCACAGCACTATTTCATCAGTGCATGGGTTCCCGCTCCTGGTACTGAATATTTGTACAAGAGTGAACCCAGAAAAATTGGCAGCCCATATTATAGGATAGGATTTGTCTCTCCGATGATAGACGTTGCAGCTGGAACCACCAGTACAGTGTCCGCCACTTTCTACGCAGGTCCAAAAGATCAGGCGCAAATGGAAGAAGTGGCCCCGGCACTTAACTTAACCGTCGATTACGGTTGGTTGTGGTGGATCGCCTCACCTTTATATTGGTTACTTACCACTATTCACGGCTTCTTAGGTAACTGGGGTCTGGCTATTATCGGTATCACTATTACCGTAAAGGCAGCACTGTTCCAGCTCAACGCCAAAGCTTTCCGCTCTATGGCCAAAATGCGTAAATTTGGTCCCGTGATCGCCAGCCTTAAAGAGAAACACGGTGACGACAAGCAGAAAATGTCCAAAGAGATGATGGAGCTCTATAAAAAAGAGAAAATCAATCCTCTCGGTGGTTGTCTACCAATAGTCGCACAGATGCCGATTTTCATCGCCTTGTACTGGGTACTGATGGAATCAGTTGAATTACGCCACGCCAGTTTCTTATACCTAACTGACTTGTCGGTTCTGGATCCCTACTACATATTGCCTATCCTGATGGGTGCCAGTATGTTTATCCAGCAGTCACTGAACCCTGCTCCGCCAGATCCGATGCAGGCGAAGATTATGAAAATGTTACCGATTATCTTCACTTTCTTCTTCTTGTGGTTCCCTGCCGGTCTGACTTTGTACTGGGTAGTAAACAACATCTTGTCGATCGCGCAGCAGTATGTGATTAACAAAAAGATCGAAAAAGAAAGTTAACGG
>MABF01000187.1 GCA_002163025.1 'Osedax' symbiont bacterium Rs2_46_30_T18 | reverse complement strand
GCATAGCGAAAAGTTATGCTGGTGCTGAGTGGGAAGTAGGAAGTGGAAAGTAGGAAGTAGGAAGTAGGAAGTGTATTGAGGGGGAGGATGAAATTGGATATACGACAAATCGAAGCCATTCGAGTGGTGATGTTGACCGGTTCTGCAAGCCAGGCGGAAAAATGTTGCATATTACTCAGCGAGCCTGTGAGGACAAATTAATGTCGAAGATCGGGGGGGGCAGCGATACTCAAGTTTATCTTTAGGTAGTGCGTTTGGAGCTTCCTTTGACGAGCTGTTACAGCGCTCAGTTGTGCAGCCAAACACAGTAGTGGAGATGGGTAGTTAAAGTGGCTTATACCAACTGGTTAAGCAAGGCACCGGATTGGCACTACGAGATCCTCTGGTGTTGGATGTCGGGGATAAGGGAGTTGTAGCTAACGTTTCCATCCAAGGCTGATCTGGCGGTATGCGGTAGTTCATAGTTCACAGCGGCCGGTATCGCCAATTGCTCAATCTTTGATTGAGCAATTGTTTATTCATTTCGATAAAACCAGCACGTCAGTCAGCGACTAAATAGCATCCCCGGATTATCTTTGGTGAGTAAGCCTGAAGCTCAAGCGAGTGGGGGGCCGTCCTGTTAATTTGTTGGCAAAAAATCACACTATTTACACAGATGTCGTATATCTTCAATAATATTAAGCGGATGTTTATTAGACTGAAAAATCATTCATTCAATAAACAAGAGGCCTGGAAATATGCAGTTCAAATATACAATTTTGTATGTGGTAGATGTGCCAACAAGCTTAGATTTTTATCAGCGTGCTTTTTCTTTGAAATTAAAAATGTTGCATCCGGATAATGATTATGGCGAGTTACAAACGGGTACTACTACCTTGGCTTTCTCTTCGCTGAAATTAATCAGGGACTCAGGTAAAAATGCAGTCGCCTCCAATATCGAACACCCCAGCTTTGAAATAGCCTTTGAAACATCGGACGTCGCAGCGGCAGTAGACGTAGCGCTGCAGGCGGGTGCCAAGTTAATGCAAGCTATCCAACTGATGCCCTGGGGGCAGACAACTGCCTATGTGGCAGACTGCGACGGCAATTTAGTTGAGATATGTAGTCCTGTGATGCAATAACAGCTTAGTGAAGCTATTTTGCATGGTAGCTGAGTCAGCTATAGCCAGAGTGTTGCAGTTGCACGAACTGGGCTGTATCTGGATTTAGTTTTGCCGGGCTAATATTAAACCAGCGTACAAACTCTCTGCACATGTGCGGCTGATCCGAAAATCCCTGCAAGTAGGCTATCTCACTTAGGGTAAGTGGCTGGGTTAGCATACGCGCCGCTTTTCTGGCCCTGGCTAGCATCAGCCAGAAATTGGGAGAGGTACCGGTAAGTTTTAACAGCTGTCTCTGCAGTGTTCTAGTTTGTACGCCTAGCTGAGCAGCTGCTTTAGCGACAGAGCCAGTTTCGCAGGCCAGGGCTTGGAGTATCTCACTGACTGCAGGGGGGCGATGGCAGTACTGCGCTATGAGTGCGGCTACATCGGCCTCATTGTGCTGCTGATGGTTTAGGGCACAGGTCAGGGCATGTTCATCGATTACTGTCCCCGGCTGTAACCTGTAGCCCTCAGAGTAAACACCCGCTTGGCTACAGAGGAAGTTAGTCCGTGATTGCAGCGGGCTGATAAACCAGTGTGGTTTTTGACCTGGCAGGATTTTTAAAATCAGATCTCTGCAGCCATCGGGAATCACTAAAAAAGTCTCATTGGCAGCAGCGGTTGCCCACCAGGAATCTATAATAATGCTACTCATATCAGAAACTGTCTTTGCATTAGGAATATGTTTACTAGCGTAATTGGCTGTCTTTACTGGCAGATCGATTAAACCCAGACTGCGCTTTTTGCTGTTGATCGCAGTCGTTCTGACAGGCAATGCAGAGTCGAACCCCTGTGACTGCTCGCTGCCTGGCAAGAGGAATCGAAGCGTCACATTCTTCGCATTGAGACAAACTAACACCTTGATTTAGTTGACTGCGGGCTCGCAGTACTGCATCTTCGACGCTCGCATCAATTTGCTCTTGTACTGCGCCATCTTTGGACCATCCACCGGCCATGAACATTACTCCGCTTTTAGTTTGTTACAGAGCTTATCACAGTGGCTAAATT
>MABF01000182.1 GCA_002163025.1 'Osedax' symbiont bacterium Rs2_46_30_T18 | reverse complement strand
CTCAGAAGTGAAACGACTTAGCGCCGATGGTAGTGTGGGGTCTCCCCATGTGAGAGTAGGTCATCGCCAAGCTCAAATAAGACAGCCCCTAGTGCTTTGCACTAGGGGCTTTTTTATTTGTGTTTTTTGGCGATGACCGTACTCTCACATAAATGTGATAGTAGGGTGGTTTTTGATGTATTAGAAGCAACGCTTCGTATCAAAAAACACGTAGTGCGCTTTCGCTTTCCTTATGCACTACCACGCCAAGCTTGCGGTTGCGCATCACTACCGGAAATCGCTTCTTAAGCTGCTCCGCACTTGGGGTTTTTTCGTTATTAAAGCTTAAAAAGGCGATGACCGTACTCTCACATAAATGTGATAGTAGGGTGGTTTTTGATGTATTAGAAGCAACGCTTCGTATCAAAAAACACGTAGTGGCGCTTGCGCCTTCCCTATGCCCTACCACGCCAAGCCTGCGGCAACGCATCACTACCGGAAACCTCTTCTAAAGCTACTCTTATTTATGTGTGTTTTCTGAAAGCACTATAAGCTTGCCACTTGCTACTTGCCACTTGCCAAGCATCCCCCCATTCATCTTCACATGCACCGTTTTCGTTTTTTCCCTCCATCCTATGTCGCTATAATCCTCCAACAACCCCAGTAACGCAGACAACCGTAGGAGCTACCCCAATGGACAACAACCGTAAACAGCAAAATCCTGGCTTAGTCTGCACATGTAATGATTTATACGCAGAGGAATTAACCGAGATTATCGAAATGGGTGAGACTGAGTACGACGAAATCTTTGCGTTACTGGACACTCAGCCACGTTGTGGTGAGTGTGTTAACCATGTAGATGAAATAGTGGCAACTAGTAATGCCAAAACCACTGTATAAATTATTAGTAGTTAGTTTATGTTCTCAGGTATCATTATCCCGTTCAGCTAAAAATAATAATCAAGCTAAGGAGTTCCTATGTATTCAGGAAGATGCCACTGCGGTTCAATTGCTTTTGAAACTACTGAGTCACCCAAGTGGCTCACCGAGTGTAACTGCTCCATATGCCATCGTCTGGGTTCTCTGTGGGCGCATGTACAGATAGACACTGTTACTTTTAATGGCGGTACACAGTTGTAAAAACTGTGGCTGTACTACTCACTGGGAAAACCTAAACCCCCAGAAATCTTCGGTGATGGCGCTTAACTTTCGAATGTGTGAAAGAGAAGATACCCGCGAACTGCGCATCAGGAAATTCGACGGCGCAGATACATGGTCTTATTTAGATTAAATCACAAGATTGGAATGTTCAGATAACTTCTGATAAGAGCCCTACAGTGGCTCATCAGTCTCAGTAGGGAATATATACAATTCATGGCAGATAACAGCAGTGCCCAGCCAGCAAAGATTCACAATGCGCAGTATCTAAGGAGAATCAATAAAGTGCTGGACTACTTAGATGAGCACTACGCTAAATCATTAAACTTGCAGTTGTTAGCAGAGGTCGCCAATTTCTCTAGTTTTCACTTTCACCGAATCTTTAAGGGCATTACCGGTGAACCCCTCAACAAGTATATCCAACGTATCAGGCTGGAAAAAGCCGCGCACAGGTTGAAGTATGATCTGAGTGAATCCATTACTAACATTGCTATAGACTGCGGTTTTAGTAACAGTGCTGCATTCGCCAAAATTTTCAAACAACATTTCGGCATGAGCGCAAGTCAATGGCGAAGTGGTGGTCATAGCATCGATAGCAAGAATCGACAAGCGCTCAGCAATGACGGCCAAGATTGCACAATCTCTGCTATGTATATTGATCAGATCACTCAGCAATATACATGGAATATTTCAATGCGCAGCATCAATAAAGCGACAGTTACAGTTAAACAACTAGAGCCTTGCACTATCGCCTATATTCGCCATATAGGTCCCTTTATCGGTGAGGCTCAAACCTGGCGACGACTTTTTGATAAACTGACCCATTGGACGGCCTCCAGAGGCTTATTAAAATGCCCGGGTTCTGAGTTTTATACCGTTTTCAGAGATCAGTTTGAAATAACCGATTTTGCAAAGTTTAAGGCTGATGTCTGTGTCTCTGTAGAGCCTGGGACACAGGGCGAGGGAGAAGTAGGTGTCACTACTTTGGCCGGTGGTAAGTACGCAGTTGCGTTATTCGAGATCGATGCGGATCAATACGAACAGGCCTGGGGAGTGATCTATTCGCAGTGGCTACCTAACAGTGGCTACCAGCCAGATCAACGCTGCTGTTATGAAAAGTATTTAAATGACTTCAGAACTCATGCTCAGCAAAAACATATTATCGAGATTTATATCCCTATTAAGCCTCTGTAATAACAGTGAATTAGATGTAGTAAATATAGGATTGTAGTCGGATGAGCAACAGAAAAATACAAGTGGCGGCCTACAGCGACACTTGGCCAGGAATATTTGCACAGGAGCGCTTGGCGTTGTACTGTGCATTGGATACAGTAATCATCCGGCTAGATCACATTGGCAGTACCTCAGTGCCACAACTAATGGCCAAACCTATCATCGATATGTTGATGGAGGTCTCTAGTTTAGTATATCTGGATCAGCTACAAGACAAGTTTAAGGCGCTGGGCTACAGTGCTATGGGTGAGTTTGGCATGACCGGCAGGCGTTTTTACACTAAAGGTGGAGATCAGCGTTCTCATCATATTCACGCTTTTGTCAGCGGTGATGATAACTTGTTTCGGCACCGGGTGTTTCGCGATTATCTACAGGCACACCCAGTTATAATGCAGCAATATGGCCAACTGAAACAACATCAAGCGCTAGCTTGCAAACATGATAGTGACCTATACCAACAGGGAAAAAACAGCTTTATTCAAGAGCATCAAGCCAAGGCGATGGCCTGGGCTCTTATCACCAGTGATTAAAAGGGATTCATGAAAATACGTACTGCCAGGCACCCAGATATTGAGGCTATCAGTCAGTTAATAGAACCTCTGGTGATTAAATACATTTTACCTAGCTGCTCTGTGCAAGGTTCTGAAATTTTGTTGCAGTCTATGAGCAGGCAAAGCATTGAGAACTACTTTAGAGTCGGTTATCAGTATTGGCTAGGGGAAATTGATAGCCAACTGATGGCGGTTATCGGCATTAGAGACAATAGTCATCTCTACCATTTATTTGTCGCCGACTCCTTTCAGGGAAAGGGCTATGCTCAGCAGCTGTGGCTGAATGCCAAAGCTGAGTGTCTGGGCAATGGAAATCCCGGAGTATTTACCGTCAACTCAGCGCTAAATGCAGCCCCTGTCTATCGTAAATGGGGCTTTGAGC
>MABF01000210.1 GCA_002163025.1 'Osedax' symbiont bacterium Rs2_46_30_T18 | reverse complement strand
CCTCAAACTGATGATTCTGCAACTGCCTGGAACGAGCTTTAAAGGTTCCCTTCTCAAATCCAGGTTGTTAGCCAGATACTGCATCTGTCCGTGATAGCCCTGATCTAACCACTGCTGCATCAAAGAGTGTTCGCTCTCCAGGTCCGGGATCAATATGCTCGATTGCTGAAACCCCAACTGTTTCGCCCAGAGGTCAATATTGTCTGCCATTTCTTGTAATTGGCTCTGGTTTAAAGAGTGAGAGGGGCTTGTAGTCAAAATCGCTTGCTCAGTCGGGTTTAATGTAAGGGAAACTGTCGTTAGGCTTTAGAAAGCCTGCCGTCCCTATGTGCAATTGTAATTGATTCTGCGCATAAGTGAGAGCGATTTTTCACTGCTGACAAGCTTCGCTGAACCGTTGAGAAATATAGGAGCTATCGTAGGATTAGGGTGCTAGAATTGCGCTTTTATATATCTGATCGTCTGAACACTGCTGGGGATTGTATCTGATTTAATATCATAGGCAGATAGTTGGCAGCCAGTCATCATAGTCATGGTGCTGGTAAACAGATTTTTTTTAAATTTTAAGCAAGAGATTTACCTTATGAAAGGCCAGTTTTACGCCAGAGATGAAGCTGCCATGATGCGCTTTGGTCAAGTGTTATTTACAGCTATGGCCTCTGAAGGTGTAGTGTTTTTGCAAGGCGACTTAGGTTTAGGAAAAACCACCCTCTGTCGTGGTGTTATTCGGGCAGCGGGACACAGTGGCGTGGTAAAAAGCCCAACTTACACTCTAGTTGAGCCATACGAATTTAGCGACTCAATTATATATCATTTTGATCTTTATCGTCTTTGTGATCCTGAAGAGCTTGAATATTTAGGTATAAGAGATTATTTTTCTACAGGTATGTTGAGTTTGGTTGAATGGCCGGACAAAGGAAAGGGCGCTCTGCCAATGCCAGATGTTGAAATAGAAATTAGTATAAAAGAGCAGGGGCGATTATTGAGCTATCATGGGGCAACAAAAAAAGGGGCGTTAGCCGTTGCCAGCATAGAACAGTTACTCGCTTAGTTTGTGTATTACAGAGCGCGGCGACTATTTTAGCAGGTCACTTTATTTTAAATTATAAGATATAGGTTTTTTGGCAAATTATGATTGCTTTGATTAAATTTTACAGCAAGTCCTATTTACACTTTAGTGTATGTTGTCTGGTCTTTCTTTTTAGTCAGTCGCTGCAGGCAAAAGAGCAAATCAATAATGTCAGAATTTGGTTGGCACCTGAGAGTACTCGTTTGGTCTTTGATTTGTCAGGGCCGGTACAGCATAAGATCTTCGCGCTTAAAAATCCCGACAGGATAGTAATAGATATTCAGGGGGTTAGTTTAAAAACCGATCTCAATAAATTGAATTTAGTATCCAGCCCTATTAAAAAAATGCGTGCCGGAAATTCCCTGCCATTGCGCATCGTCTTTGATTTACGCGAACCTCTAAAACCTTCAAGCTTTTCGCTTGCACCGAACAACGACTACGGTCATCGCCTGGTTGTCGATTTGGCGCGATTTAACCTCGCCAAAGTGCCCCAGAAACAAATCCCGATTGTAAAAGCACCAGAGAGTCCCCCGAGTTCTCAGGCTGCTGTCAGTGAAGTAGTTGCAGCAGCTGTTCCGATTAAAGTACCCGTTGGTAAGAAATTAAGAGACATAGTCATTGCATTGGATGCGGGCCATGGTGGAGAGGACCCAGGTGCAATAGGGGCATCTGGGCTAAGGGAAAAAGTGGTAGTGCTGGCAATCGCCAAAGAATTAGAAAAGCTGATTGATGCTGAATACGGATTTATATCGCGGATGATCCGACGCAGTGATTACTATGTTGGTTTGCGAGGGCGTACCGCTATCGCCCGCAAAAAAAATGCAGATCTGTTTGTATCCATACACGCCGATGCATTCAAAAACTCTAGGGCGCGCGGCGCGTCGGTATGGGTGCTCTCCAACAGAGGGGCCAGCAGCGAAGTGGGCCGCTGGTTAGCGCAAAAAGAAAATAGCTCTGATCTGATCGGTGGCGTCGGGAATCTTAGTCTGGATAACAAAGATAAAGTGCTTAAAGGGGTCTTGTTAGATATGTCTATGACAGCCTCTCGCAAAGATAGCCGGGAAGTCGCCGCGAAAATTCATAGCAACATCGATAAGTTTGCCAGGATGCACAAGTCCGGGGTTGAGAGTGCGGGTTTTTTGGTGTTGAAATCTCCCGATATCCCTTCAATTCTGGTTGAGACAGGGTTTATCTCCAATCCTAGTGAAGAGAGGTCTCTGAAAAGTACGGCGTACCGGAAAAAGATGGCCCGTGCCATTTTTGCGGGAATCAAAGAGCATTTTCTGCATAAACCACCGGTGTATACGGCTATATACCAAAAGAAACACGGCGATGCTCTGGTCAAACGTCAGCGCTACAAAGTAGTCAGCGGAGACTCGTTGTCCGGCATTGCATTTCGCTATGGGGTGAAAATAGCTTCCCTTAAGCAGCTGAATAAAATTACAGGTGACAAAATTCGAATTGGCCAGAGTTTGCAAATTCCGACCAGTTGAAGGAACAGTTGCTGTTCTATAAATTATTAACCAGATATGAAAATTATGCAGCGAATACAATTATTATCACCTCGTTTGGCTAACCAAATTGCCGCAGGGGAGGTGGTGGAACGCCCGGCATCAGTGATCAAAGAGCTATTGGAAAATAGCTTAGATGCCGGGGCTACCAGGCTCGAAGTAGATGTGGAACAAGGCGGAATTAAATTAATTCGTATCCGCGACAATGGTCATGGTATCGAAAAAGAAGATTTGTCCCTGTCTTTGAGTCGTCATGCAACCTCTAAAATTGTGGAGTTGGCTGACCTGGAGGCGGTCGGGAGTTTGGGTTTTCGTGGTGAGGCGCTGGCAAGTATCAGTTCGGTGTCGCGTTTAACTTTAACCTCGCGGCGAGTCGATGCAGCAGCTGGATGGTCGGTGCGCACTGAGGGCCGGGAGATGGCAACTGAAATAAGCCCAGCATCACATCCGCAAGGCACCACCGTAGAAATGCGCGATTTGTTTTTCAATACTCCGGCGCGCAGAAAATTCATGCGCACAGAAAATACTGAATTTAAGCACTTAGATGAAGTGCTGAAACGTATGTCGCTGTCTCGATTTGATGTAGATTTTTCACTGAGTCACAACGGACGGGTGATTCGCCATTTAAAGAAAGCGCAGAGTTTGCGAGAGCAAGAGCGTAGAGTCGCTGCTATATGTGGGCCCGCTTTTATTGATCAGTCGATAAAAGTGGAGATGCAGGCAGAGTCTTCTGGCTTAAGTTTGCGGGGCTGGATTAGTTTGCCTACTTTTTCCCGCAGCCAGGCAGATTTGCAGTATTTCTTTGTCAATGGCCGGGTGATTAAAGATCGGCTGGTGACTCATGCCCTGCGACAAGCCTATTCCGATGTGTTGTTTAATGGACGACATCCAGCCTATGTGCTGTATTTAGAGCTGGATCCTGCGCTGGTGGATGTCAATGTTCATCCAACCAAACACGAAGTGCGTTTTCGTGAAAATCGCTTGGTACACGACTTCTTGTTTCGGGCTATTCACAGGGTTATTGCCGACGTCCGGCCTGACTTTCAAGGCGGTCAGTCGCAGCAGGATTCTACTGAGAGTACTGCCATAGGTGTTACCGAACAAGCTATTCCGCAACAGCAGGGAATTGGCTTGAATATACCGAGCAGCGGCTCCGGTGGCTTGTTGGCTCAACCGACGCCCCCTTATCGGGCGGTCAGTCCGTCGGCAAATTTTATGCGTGAGCAATCCAGTAGTTATGGTCAGCTAGGGCGGGCAAGTCAGGTGAACGCAGAGGTAACTCTGGGGCAGTTGGCTAATAATGAGGGGCAAGTTCCGCCGCTGGGGTTTGCGATTGCCCAGCTACATGGGATATATATTCTGGCGCAAAATGCCCAGGGCATGATAGTGGTAGATATGCACGCAGCTCATGAGCGAATTGTCTATGAACGTTTGAAAGTCTCTTATACAGAGGAAAAAGTTCGCTCTCAGCCGCTATTGGTACCGGTGAGTGTGGCCCTGAGTGCCCTTGAAGTAGACTGCGCCGAAGAGAACCAGGCAATGTTCGCACAGCTCGGATTTGAACTGGCGCGTCTGGGCGAGGAGAGTATCGCTATTCGTCAGGTTCCTGTAACGCTGGCAAAGTCGGATGTCGAGCAGTTGGTTAGGGATGTGCTTGCAGATGTGGTCGCGCTGGGTAGCAGTCGCAAGATCGAAGAGTCAATTAATGAATTGCTTTCCACAATGGCATGTCATGGCTCTGTTCGCGCCAACCGGCAGCTAACAATAGCGGAAATGAACCAGCTGTTGAGAGATATGGAGTCAACAGAGCGCAGTGGGCAGTGCAATCATGGTCGACCAACCTGGACGGCGATGAGTTTAAATGAATTAGATAAATTGTTTCTGCGGGGTCAGTAATGTCAGTGATAAAAAAGCTCCCCCGCGCTATATTCTTGATGGGGCCCACAGCCGCGGGTAAAACCGCCCTGGCGATGGATCTTTACGACAAACTTCCCTGTGAGTTGATATCAGTAGACTCGGCACTTATTTATAAGTCTATGGATATAGGTACTGCCAAACCGAGTGTGCAAGAGCTGGTTGATTACCCGCACCATTTGATTGATATCATCGATCCCAGCGAGAGCTACTCGGCGGCTCAATTTCGCATTGATGTGTTAGCGCTAATGCAACAGATCAGCGAGCGCGGTAAGATCCCGTTGTTAGTGGGGGGGACTATGATGTATTTCAACGCACTAACCAAAGGGTTGGCGCCATTGCCAGAGGCCGATGCAGCGCTCAGGTCGACAATTACTGCACAGGCAGAGGCAGAGGGCTGGCCGGCTGTGCATGCTCAGTTACAGAAAGTGGATCCGCAGGCTGCTGACCGTCTTGCGGTCAATGATTCGCAGCGTATTCAGCGCGCACTGGAAGTGTTCCAAATCACTGGTAAATCTCTAACCGCTCACTGGGCTGAACAAGAATCTGTTAAATTACCATACAATGTTTTAAATTTAGCGGTAATGCCTGCGCAAAGGAAGGTCTTGCACCAGAGGATAGAGCAGAGGTTTCGACTAATGCTCCAGCAAGGTTTTATCCAGGAAGTACAGCAGTTGTATGATCGCTCGGATTTGAACTTAAATATGCCCTCTATGCGCTGTGTCGGTTATCGACAGGCTTGGATGCACTTAGCTGGCGAAATTGACCGGGCTACTATGGTCGAAAAAGGACTGGTTGCTACCAGGCAATTGGCCAAGCGACAGATTACTTGGCTACGAAGTTGGCAACAGTTGCACTGGCTGGAAAATGAGTCTACAGATTTAACCGCTAGGGTCTTGAAATTGCTAGACTCTGGCACTATATAGATGTAACGTGTTTTTGTTGTTCTGCCAAGCTGATATTTGTCAGCGGTGTCGTTTGCATAACACTAAGATTTTTGGGTAAAAATAGAGAAAAGCTGAGAATATACAGCTTTGTTTACCCGCGGCCTGTCGCAGTGAAAGTTTTTGAGATAAATCGATGTTGATAGGGCGGTTTTCCAGTATTTGATCTAAGATTGATTGAGTATTCATTTATTTTGTTAGGAGATTCCAAAATGTCAAAAGGGCAAACGTTACAAGACCCTTATCTGAATGTATTACGTAAAGAGCGGGTACCTGTATCCATTTTTTTAGTTAATGGTATTAAATTACAGGGGCAGATTGAATCTTTCGATCAGTTTGTTATCTTACTGAAAAATACCGTCAGCCAAATGGTTTATAAGCATGCTATTTCAACGGTAGTGCCATCGCGCCCGGTTAAATTGCCACAGCCGGAAGAAAAACCGGAAGAATAAAGGATAGATTTATTGTTTTTTGAACGCCCAGAGTCCGGCGAGAGAGCAATTTTAGTTCATATGGATATGGCTGTTGAAGCCGATCAAGAATCCCCCCGTGAACTGGAAGAACTAGCCCTTTCTGCTGGAGCCGACCCTGTCGAGATGTTGACTGGATCCCGTGCCAAGCCCTCCCCAAAATATTTCATTGGTTCAGGTAAGCTCGATGAGCTAAAACAGCTTGTGCATCAGCACGAGGCAACACTAGTCATTTTTAACCACGCGATGAGCCCGGCTCAAGAACGCAATGTTGAGACTGAGTTGGAATGTCGGGTGCTTGATCGTACTGGGCTAATATTAGATATATTTGCTCAGCGAGCCAGAACCCATGAGGGTAAGCTGCAAGTAGAGCTGGCTCAGCTTGAACATATGTCAACCAGGTTGGTTCGAGGCTGGACTCACTTGGATCGCGAAAAAGGTGGTATCGGCCTACGTGGTCCGGGTGAAAAACAACTGGAAACTGACCGTCGCTTATTGCGCGAGCGAGTCAAGACGATCAATAAACGTCTGCAAAAGGTACGCACCCAGAGAGAGCAGGGGCGTAAGGCCCGTGCCAGAGCCGAAATTGCGACACTGGCGCTGGTGGGTTATACCAATGCAGGAAAGTCTTCTATATTTAATAAAATAACAGCAGCCGATGTGTATGCAGCGGATCAGTTGTTTGCCACTTTAGACCCGACCTTGCGAAGGATCGAATTGGATGATGTTGGCGCTGCAATATTGGTAGATACCGTTGGCTTTATTCGTCACCTGCCGCATAAATTGGTCGAGTCTTTTCGCGCCACCCTGCAAGAGACGACTGAAGCTGCATTGCTGCTGCATGTGATTGATTGTTATGACGAAGAACGGGCTAAGCATATAGTTGAAGTAGACACTGTGCTGTCAGATATCGGTGCTGCCGATGTGCCTGTGCTGCAGATTTACAACAAAATTGACATGCTTGAAGGGCAGGGGCCGCGCATTGACTATGACAGTGAGGGCCGGCCCGCGAGAGTGTGGTTATCAGCTGTTAGTGGTGAAGGCCTGGACTTGATGTTTAAAGCTATCACCCAGTTACTCAGCGATGACTTAATCATTGAAGTGATTAAAGTAGCCCCTCAGTATGGGCAGTTGCGCTCGCTGTTGTTTGCGAAAGGCGCAGTAGTGTCCGAGACGATTGAAGAAAACGGCGACATGCTGATCAATGTCAGGGTACAGCGCAAAGATTTATTGCAAATGTTAACGCGAGTTGGCATGCCTACAGAACCTTATCGGATAGTGGAAGTCTACTAGCTGATTAGAATAGAAGTTTTATTAGTTTGAACTCAGCGGCGCAAGTCGACGAACTGGGCTTTAATTTAAATTTATACTCTTATTAAACGGAGAGCGATATGGCTTGGAATGAGCCCGGCGGTAATGGTAACAACCAGGATCCTTGGGGAAACGGCGATGATAAAAACCGTAAAGGCAAAAAAGAACAAGGGCCTCCTGATCTAGATGAGGCATTAGGCCAATTGCAAGATAAGCTCAGTGAGATCTTTGGCGGCAAGAAGCGTGGTTCAGGTTCGGGAGATAGCCCTCGCGGTCCAACCAATAGCCCGGCTATGTTCGGGATACTGTTCGTAATTGCCGCTCTAGTGTGGGGTGGATTGGGATTTTACACAGTCGACCAACAAGAGCGTGGCGTGGTGTTGCGTTTAGGGCAATATACTGAAACAGTTGATCCTGGATTGCATTGGAAAGCCATAGGCATTGATGTGGTCACTGTGGTTAATACCACCAGTGTCAGAAGCTCCAACCACAATGCACAAATGCTGACCGGCGATGAGAATATTGTTGATGTCGGTATGACAATCCAATATGTGGTCAGTGATGCCAGTGCTTATGTGCTGAAAGTTCGCGATCCCGATGTCAGTTTGTCACATGCCGCTGAATCGGCACTGCGTCATGTAGTCGGCGGCTCAGATATGGACTCTATCTTGACCCAGGGGCGTAATGCGCTGGCAGTTGAGGTTCAAGGTTTGTTGCAGGGCTATATGGCTAATTACGGCACTGGTATCAGAGTCACTCAGGTCAACATCAAAAATGCACAGGCGCCCGATCAGGTCCAAGATGCATTTGATGATGTGATCAAGGCTCGGGAAGATGAGCAGCGCTCTAAAAATGAAGCTGAGACATATGCTAAAGGGATCTTGCCTGAAGCACGTGGTAAGGCTAAGCGTATGGTTGCAGAGGCCGATGCTTACAAGCAGCAAGTCGTTGCTAATGCGCAAGGTGAAGCTTCTAGATTTACCGCGGTGTTAGTTGAGTATCAAAAAGCTCCGACAGTAACCAGAGATCGTCTGTATCTGGATACGATGCAAAAAGTATTAGCCAATAACTCAAAAGTGTTGGTGGATGTTGAAGGTGGCAATAATGTTATGTACTTGCCATTAGATAAGTTAATGCAGAATCGTCCTCAATCAGCTTCGGGCTCTAGTGCATATTTAGATGAGCAAGCAAGCCGCCAGGCGGCAAGCCAGTTCGAGCAGTCGCGTCGACGTCAAGCGCCTACAAGGGAGTCGCGGAAATGAGCGGTAAGTCATTATTAGCTACTATTGTATTGTTAGTAGTCGTCATCGTTGGCTTTAAGTCAGTGTATATTGTTCAGGAAACTGAGCGCGCGGTAAAATTGCGCTTCGGTGAAGTGGTCGATAGCGATGTTTCGGCGGGTCTGCATTTCCTGATACCTTTCGTCAATAAAGTGCGGATTTTTGATGGGCGCCTGATTACTATGGATAGTCCGCCGCAAGCTTTCCTGACTAGTGAAAAGAAGCGTTTAATCGTCGATTCATTTGTTAAGTGGCACATTGTCGATGTAGAGAAGTACTATACAGCGACATCGGGTGACCTACGCAGAGCTGCTGATTTGATTTCGGTGCGGGTCGAAACGCAATTGCGTAACCAATTCGGTACCAGAACGCTGAACGAAGTCGTTTCAGGTGAGCGCGAAAAGTTGATGGCAGAAGTTAAGTTGTGGCTCAATGATCCTACAGCGGCTCGTGCTGCAAGTGCTGATGCTGATGCTGCTGCTGCTGGCCTCGATGGTGTGGCTGCGTCGCTAGGTGTTGAAGTTGTCGATGTGCGGATCAAGAAAGTTGAATTGCCACCGGAAGTATCCAGCTCTGTATACCAGCGCATGCGTACAGAACGTGAGCGTCTGGCTCGGGAGCTGCGTTCTCGTGGTAAGGAAGTTGCCGAGGGAATTCGTGCCGATGCGGACAGAGAGAGAACTATACTCTTAGCTGAAGCTTACAAAACTTCTGAAACTACCCGCGGTATCGGGGATGCGAATGCCGCTGCGACTTACGCACAGGCTTTTGAAGCTGATCCTGAGTTTTACAAGTTTACCCGTAGTTTGAAAGCCTATTCTGAATCATTTTCTGGTGGTGGCGATGTAATGTTGTTGAAACCCGATAGTGAGTTCTTTAAATACTTTTCTAAGCCAGCGGTTGTAAATTAATCATCAAAGTACAAAAGTAATGTAAATGCTTAGCTGATTAATGTTAGAATAGATCAAGCCGGACTAATGCGTTAGTCCGGTTTTTTTGTGTGTGTCAGAAAATTAACCACAGAATTCTCTGACGTTGTAGATAGCCGGAGTTTAAATCTTGACCAATGATTTGTTATATGAGCTGTTCCTGGCTCTTTGTCTTATGTTGGTGATAGAGGGGATTTTACCTTTTGTATATCCGGCCAGGTGGCGCAAGTTAGTTGAGCAGCTCAGTGAAATAGATGATGCAGCAATCAGAATAATAGGCTTAGTCAGTATGCTGGCAGGTGTTGCCGGTATCTATCTGGTCCGCTAAGGGGCAGCATATGATACTGACAAACAAAACTATATTTGGAGAGAGTTATGGCATTAGCTGAACGTTGGCTACTACCGGATGGTGTGAAAGAAATCTTACCGCCTCAGGCGCGTCAGGTGGAAATGTTGCGTCGTCGCTTATTGGATTTATATGATAATTGGGGGTATGAGCAAGTCATACCGCCATTAGTTGAGCACTTAGAGTCACTGTTGACCGGGGTCGGTAAAGACCTGGATATCAATACTTACAAGTTGGTAGATCAGACGACTGGTCAGGCGCTGGGCTTGCGCGCAGATATAACACCACAAGTTGCGCGTATAGATGCCCATAGAATGACTAAGCAAGGTGCTAATCGGCTATGCTACTGTGGGCCGGTAGTACACACTTTAGCTGAAAATATGTTGGTTTCCAGGAACCCACTACAGTTAGGTGCTGAGATATACGGCCATGCTGGGATCGAAAGTGATTTGGAAGTCATTTCATTGATGCTAGAGACCATGTTTGCCTGCGGCATAGAGGCGGAACTCAGTTTAGATTTAGGTCATGTCGACGTGTACCGCGGCGTAGTGCAACAGGCGGGATTGAGTGGTGAAGAGCTTAAGCGCTATCATACTCTAGTGCAAAATAAAGCGCTGCCGGAGTTGCAGGAATTTATCGAAGATTTAGAGTTACAGCCGCAACAGGCGGCAATGTTAAGTGCTCTACCGCGGTTAAACGGCGGTATTGAAGTGCTAACACAAGCGCAGCAGCTATTGGTAGCGGCGCCGCAAGTGGTCAAAGAAGCTATTAGTTATCTATATCAGTTGGCAGATTTGATAGCTGCCCGCTATCCTAATATTGATCTGTATTTTGATTTAGCTGAACTGCGTGGGGCTAACTACCACACTGGGGTGGTATTTTCTGCGCTCTCGCCGCAGTTTGCGCAGGCGATCGCCAAAGGTGGTCGTTACGACGAAATCGGTAAGGACTTCGGTCGCACCAGAGCGGCGACCGGTTTTAGTACCGACTTAGTGACACTGTCTGACATCAGTGAAAATATTCAGGCGCGTGCCGGTGTTTTAGCACCGGCAGGTGAGGAAGCTTCGCTATTAATAGAAATAGCTAAGCTGCGTGCGCAGGGAGTGCGTGTTATGCAACAATTGCCGGGAGACGTTCATGAGGCGCAATTGTGTTGTGACCGGGTTCTGGAAAAACAAGCTGATAGCTGGGTTATAGTACCTAGAGATCATAATCTTAAACTTAAGAATTAAGAGACGGCAATGGGCAAGAACGTAGTTGTTTTAGGAACTCAATGGGGCGATGAAGGCAAAGGTAAAATTGTCGATTTGCTCACTGAAGAAGTGTCGGCAGTAGTCCGATTTCAAGGTGGTCATAACGCTGGTCACACATTAGTGATCGAGGGGAAGACAACGGTATTGCACTTGATCCCTTCCGGTATTTTGCGTGAAAAGGTTCTGTGTTTGATTGGTAATGGCGTTGTTCTCTCTCCAGAGGCTTTGCTCACCGAGATGGCGGGGCTGGAGAAGGCGGGAGTTAGTCTCAGCGGCAGGCTAAAGCTGAGCCCAGCTTGTCCTTTGATTCTTCCTTATCATGTGGCACTAGATCAGGCGCGAGAATTAAAACGCGGTAATGCCAAGATAGGTACTACCGGTCGTGGAATCGGTCCGGCATACGAAGATAAAGTCGCCCGTCGCGGTCTGCGTCTTGCTGATATGATGGACGCTGATCGTCTGCATAAAAAATTAACTGAAGTGATGGAGTATCATAACTTTGCGCTGGTTAATTACTATGGCGTCGATGCGATCAATGTTGAAGAGGTTTATGCTCAGTGCCTGGAAATGGCAGAGCAGCTAAGGCCTATGCTCGCTGATGTTACTGCGCTGGTTCACGAAATGCGTGAGCGCGGCGAGAGTATTATGTTCGAAGGCGCCCAAGGTGCATTATTGGATATAGATCACGGAACTTATCCCTACGTTACCTCTTCCAATACAACAGCGGGTGGTGTGGCCACTGGCAGTGGTTTTGGTCCTATGTATCTGGATTATATTCTGGGTATTACTAAGGCGTATACGACCCGTGTCGGCGGCGGCCCGTTCCCAACAGAGCTTAACTGTGCTGTTGGTCAAGGTCTCGCTGAGCGCGGTCATGAGTTTGGTGCTACTACCGGACGTGCGCGTCGCTGTGGTTGGTTCGATGCAGTGTTGCTAAAGCGTGCTATCCAAGTGAGCTCTATCACGGGTATCTGTCTGACCAAGTTAGATGTGATGGACGGTCTAGAGATAATCAAGATCTGTACTGGTTATGAGGATAAGCAGGGCAATGTGGTAACTTCTCTGTTAGACAGCGAAGACTACGACAACGCAGTTCCTGTCTATGAAGAAATGCCAGGCTGGTCTGAGTCTACGGTTGGAGCAAAAACGTTGGCTGAATTGCCGCAGGCTGCAATCAACTATATTGCACGTATAGAAGAGCTGATTGGAGCGCCTGTAGATATAGTTTCAACAGGTCCTGACCGTGTTGAAACTATTGTTAAACGCGACCCGTTCGCCATATAAAATAGTGACTTATTGGTCCTGAGTATGTATGGGGCCAGTGGGAAAGTTATAGTACAAAAAGCCGGTTTAGCATCATGTTAAACCGGCTTTTTAGTTTTAGGTCAATATTACTTTGGCGTCTTTTGTCTAAACTTGACAGCTTTGCGTCCGGCCATTTTCAGCAGTCCCAGTATAGCTCGGCATTAGGGTAGTTTTCTGCGCATACAAGGGTGGCTTGTTAGTGGTGGCTGGGGGTGTTTGCTTTGACAGGTCAGTATGTGTCGGCGTACTAGAGGCTGGGGTCTTGCAAAAAGTTGGATTTGATATAAGCGAGGGTCGAAAAGAGGCACGTATGATACGGGCCTCTGTGGTATATCTGGAGATTAAATCAAGATGCTTTACTGGCGCGGATAGATTGTACCAGTGCCTTAAAAACTTTAGCGTTTCCGGTCACAAGTTCACCTGATTTTTTGTAGTTTGGGCCGCCTGCAAGGTCGCCGATAAGTCCGCCTGCTTCCTGAACCAAAAGAGCGCAGGATAAAGCCGTTGCCTGTTGCAGTTTGCCGGCAAAACCACCGTCGATTCTACCGGCGGCAGTGTTGGCAAAATTAAGTGCTGCAGAGCCTGAATTTTGCAGTGTGCCGCGATTGGCGTGTAAATCTCTGGTCATTGCCAGGTATGACTCCAGCTGTGCGCTGTCACCACTAGTGTCGGCAAAGTTGGTGGCTATAGTGCAGCCCTCGATGCCTTTCTTGTCGCTGACCCGTATTCTGCGACCGTTTAATATCGCTCCGTGGCCACGACTGGCAGTGAACTCTTCGCCGGTGATCGGGTTGAGGATGACTGCGTGCTCAACTTTTCCTTTGATCACAGCTGCGAGGCACACGGCTAGTTGCGGTAAGCCATTGGTGAAATTTACAACATTGTCAATTGCGCTGATGTACCAGGTGGCTTCGGTTTTGTCCCCAACTGGCTTGTAATCGCCTGAGAACTGCCCCTGTAAAGCATGGTTGGGATAAGCTTTTTGAATGGTGTGAACGATAGTTTGCTCTGTCTTAAGAGCTGTCTCTTCAATGAGTTCAGAGACTTCACTTTTTTCTGAGTGAATTATTTCGAGCTTTTCCGAAGCGCGTTGGACTTGTTCGCTGGCTAAACGGGCTGCCCGTAGCGCGATGTTGAGCATTGGTTGCATTGTTAAAGAACCTGGTAATGTTAAGGACAAAGATGGCGGCATTATATCACCTAGCACATTGCAGTGTCGCTAGTTGCTATAAATAAATAGCAGTGGATTGGGAATTAGTTGTTATAG
>MABF01000340.1 GCA_002163025.1 'Osedax' symbiont bacterium Rs2_46_30_T18 | reverse complement strand
CCAATGCGCTAATCAAAACCTCGCACATTCTAATTTAGTCGAGCTAAAAACTCATCTTTTTTTCAGAAAAAACTGCTTATATTTTAAACACCACAAACCCTAGAACCTTGTCGCAGCCCCCTAAACTCGGGGCATAATACACATAACCAGCAGAAATCAAACAAATATTCCTTTTTTATGGGCCTTATTTTCAGATTCGTTCAGGATAGTTATTGAGTATTCATCAACACTCTGTTTGAGCCTATGCAGTAGCCTGACAAATTCCAGCACTAATCTGAATCCTAACAAGCAAAACAACGGGTTTATCAGACATTGCATAGCTGCTTCTATCTCCCTTCCTACTTCCTACTTCCTACTTCCTACTTCCTACTTCCTACTTATTATCAAACCAATTTATAACAAGGCACGTATTTTTCATGGTCTATTTTCATGCGCTTTTGCGCGACAAAAGCACTGAGTAATTTATCCAGCTTGTCCATCAAATGGCTATCGCCAGATAAATGGAAAGGCCCATGCTCTGCTATGGCCTTAACCGCTGGCGCTTTGACATTACCTGCAACAATACCGGATAAGGCTCTGCGCAATTGTGCCGCTAAAATGTAGTCCTGCTGGTCGCTGTGTAAATCAAGTTCGGCCATCGCCTGATGTGTCGGCTCAAAAGGTATCTGGAATTCGACCGGGATATACAGCTGCCAGTTAAAGTGAAAAGACTCACTCTTATCTTTTCGGTGCTGATAGACAGCCTCCATACTCGACTTCATCGCCAGTGCCACCGCCTGTGGATCATCGACTATGATCTGATACCTGCTACTGGCCTGCTCACCAATAGTCGCCTTAATAAACTCATCTACTTGCTCAAAGTAGGCTTGGGAGCCATCTGGTCCACTGAAAATTAACGGGAAGGGAATGTCTTTGTTTTTAGGATGCAGTAATATTCCCAACATATATAAAATCTCTTCAGCAGTGCCAGCCCCTCCGGGAAAAACAATTATACCGTGTCCCAGGCGGACAAAAGCTTCTAACCTCTTCTCTATATCGGGAAAGATAACCAGCTCGTTAACAATCGGGTTAGGTGATTCTGCAGCGATAATACCAGGCTCTGTTAAGCCAATGTATCTGGCATCTGTGATGCGCTGTTTGGCATGGGCAATAGTGGCGCCTTTCATCGGGCCTTTCATTGCCCCAGGCCCACATCCTGTACAAATGTTTAAGCCCCTAAGACCCAATTCATAACCTACCAGTTTTGAATACTCGTACTCTGTGCGCCCGATGGAGTGCCCTCCCCAGCAGACCACCAAATTCGGCTTGATGTTGGGTCTAATCGCCTCGCCATGACGTAAAATATTAAAAACTGTATTGGTCATATCCTCCCCAAGGGGCAGGTCGGTGGTGTTTTTATCTAACTGGGACCCGATATAAAGCAGATCTCTTAGTACCGAAAACAGATGTTCGCGTATGCCTAAAATCACTTCCCCATCAACAAATGCATTGTTTGGCGCGTTGATCAATTTTAACATTACACCTTGGTGTTTTTGTTCAATTTCAATATCGAAGTCCTTGAACATCTTCAATACATCACTGGTACTATCAACAGTACTACCTGTGTTCAATACTGCCAGTGAGCACTGACGAAATAAGCGGTATAAACTGTTGGTATTAGTCCCCTCTTGAAGCTTTGCCACTTCGAACGGAGAGAGGGTATTTAAGCTACCTAATGGCTTGGTATCGGCACTGATAAATTTTTGTGTTGTCATCACTGTGAACTCCCTGAAAATACTCCTAGGCCTACAACTTTGTCGGTTAAAAGTTGGCATATATGGATACTAACGACTCCATAGCTAAGATTACTTTCTACAACGGTTTTAGTAATAGCTGCTATCTTTAAGAAATATTGTGACTATGAATGGCAGCAATATAGATAAATTATTAATGCATTGAATGCTTTAACCGAAATATATTCATCTACACTCAATATATTAGTTATAGCACAGCCTAGCAAGCGCTATGAAATTGCCACAGTACTCAGTACCCGCTCAGCAGCTGCTAACTTTCGGCACGATTGACCCAGTTAAGCGCTATAATCAATGGAGTCAGGCACCTACAACTGCAACTTTAGTCGGTAATTAACACATAGACCTTCCAATTTGCTGCCCTGACAATATAATGCAGGCCTATAAGCTATAATTTACGAAACACATAGTATTTATCCGCCAATAACTAGCAATTTTCCTGCGCTTTTACTGTTTGAAATAAGCTTAATCTGCCTTGTTTCTCTCGTAAAAAGACCTAAATGTATCGGGCCTGCAGAAAAAATTTTGAGGAACATGCGATTAAGTCCGGTATCTTCTCTGCGGGCTCTAAAGCGATCAGATGTGCGGCAGTCAACGCAGTGGAATGGCGAGCCCTTTCCAAGTTGACTAACAAAGCAGATAATCGCTTTAGAGCCCGCCCGTAGGGGCATACAGAGCATCCCGATCTCGTTGTTATCGACTTTCGACAGGCAACCAGCATGTCTGTAGTCGATGCCTAGATCTCAGAATGCTCTGAATGCCAGAGGCGCACCGGACTTGATCGCATGTTCCCTGAGCACAGCACTATTAGCAAGCAAGTCTAATACGTCATGCTATAGCAACTAAATAATAAACCTCTAGCCAGATCCAGCTTACTCAGCCGACTCGCTAGTAGTTACTCAG
>MABF01000142.1 GCA_002163025.1 'Osedax' symbiont bacterium Rs2_46_30_T18 | reverse complement strand
ACAAAAGCCCAGTCACTCCTTTTATTAGAGTAGGCTAGGCTTGAATGAAGTTATGGCCCTTGAGTAATAAATATAATCCACATAAGGCTGAGGCGGAAAAAACTGTCTGGAACAGTTTTCCACAGCTTTAGCTGGCCGAAGGGCAAATACATGGATGTATTTGTGTATCGAACCGGTTCGAGTCCGTCGCCCTCCAATTTCGAGCAGACACATACGCTCTTTGGCATCCATGCCACCGCTAATACCGTACATCCTGTACATAAAAGCCCAGTCACTCCTTTTATTAGAGTAGGCTAGGCTTGAATGAAGTTATGGCCCTTGAGTAATAAATATAATCCGCAGAAGGCTGAGGCGGAAAAAACTGTCTGGAACAGTTTTCCACAGCTTTAGCTGGCCGAAGGCTGAATACATGGATGTATTCATGAATCGAACCGGTTTGATTGCGCCCACATCCCATTTCGAGCAGGCACAAAAAAGCCCAGTCGTTAAACTAGGCTTATTTGAAAGATGGTGCCCGGAGGCGGAATCGAACCACCGACACGAGGATTTTCAATCCTCTGCTCTACCGACTGAGCTATCCGGGCAATCTTTATCTCCTCGCTGTGAAGAGGCGCGTATTAAACCTTTATCTTGCAGATGTGTCAACAAACAATTGTGCAATTTTAAGAATTATTTAACAGGCTACTGAATGTTGTTGATTAAACATACAAAGGCTACTTTTTCTCGGGAACGTAGCCTTCCACTTTAGCGTATTCGGTGCTTTGCATGAATTTTTCCATCTCTTCGAGCAGTAGTGTTCTGCTGCTCGGGTCCATCATATTCAGATGTTTCTCGTTGATCAGCATAGTCTGGTGGTTAGTCCATTCAATCCAAGCTTTCTTAGAAACGCTCTCGTAAATTTCCAGACCTTTTGGGCCTGGGTAAGGTGGCTTATCGAGGCCTTCAAGTGGTTGCTTGTACTTAATACAGTTAACAGTGCGCATAATAATACCTAATACATTTGTAACAGTTTTTTAACCGGTGCGGCCAATCCTATATTGGCAGGTTGGGCTAGGTTATACCAGAGTGTTGGCAGTGCTTCCATGATTTGTTCGCTGTGCTTTTGCAGTTGCACTTTTACCGGGGTGATATCTAAGTGAAAGTGGCTGAAAGTGTGACGCATGGGCTCGAGATAGACGGCGCTGTCCAGGTCAATGTGCAAGTTAAGTTCAGTGGCGCTGTCACGTAAATCGGCTATCTGTGGCAGGCTCCAGAGGCCGCCCCAGAGACCGCTGGGAGGTCGTTGATAGAGTAACTTTTCAGCGTCTGCATTTTCGATCAATAACATCAGTGTCTGACGAACCGGCAAGGTCTTTTTTGGTTTGGAGTAGGGGAAATCTTTAACCTTGTCCAAGGCTTTGGCCGAGCAGCCACTGATAATAGGGCAGGCCTCACATTTGGGTTTGCTGCGAGTACACAAAGTTGCACCCATATCCATCATCGCCTGAGTGTACTGTCCCGATTTAACGTAGGGTGTGTTGTGCTCGGCGTGTTCCCATAGCTGCTGGGCGATAGCGCTTTTGCCGGACCAGCCCTCAACCGCATAAAAGCGTGCCAGCACTCTTTTTACGTTGCCATCTAAAATAGCGGCGCGTCTGCCGCTGGAAATAGACAACACTGCCCCGGCTGTTGATCTGCCGATGCCACTGAGTTGTTCCAACTCGGTAACTGACAGCGGGAATACCCCCTGATATTGTTCCACAACTTGGCGGGCGGCTTTATGCAAATTGCGCGCCCGGGCGTAGTAGCCCAAACCTGTCCACAAGTGCAGTACTGCATCTATGTCGGCTTTTGCCAAGCTAAATACATCGGGAAAGCGCTCGATAAATCGCTGATAATAGGGGATAACCGTGGCCACTTGGGTCTGCTGTAACATGATTTCAGAGATCCAAGTATGGTAGGCGGTTTTCTGTTGCTGCCAGGGTAAGTCATGGCGACCGTGTTGATCATGCCAAGCCAACACGGCGCTGCTAAACTGCTCTGAGGTGTAAGTTTCAACGCTCAATTAAAAAAGCCCCTTGAGCAGGCCTTTAACTTTATCTTGCACTTTATCTTCTACCTTTTGTTTAACCTCTTCAGTCTTCTGTTTCACAGAAGTGCCGAGTTTTTTCTCCAACTTAGCTTTTAGCGCTTTTTTGGCAATGTCTTTCACCACGCTCAAGTCGGGCTTACAAAGCTTCGCTGGCTCATCGCTGAAACTTCCCTTACAGTCGATGGGCCATTCGATACCTTGAATGGCATTGTTTACCGAACAGCTTTTCTTAAATAAGTTATCTTGGATTTTAAGGCCGAGACGGTAATTTAATGACTGTGTAGGTAAATTCACAGTGCCTTTACCTGTGGCATTGATGGCATCTAAGTCAGCTTTAAAATTTTTGTTGCTGATCACTCCATTTTTTAAATTAAGCAGGCCGGTAATACTGGCGAAAGGGGTAGATTTATCGACCGTCACTGTCTCGCTGGCAACCCCGCCCAGTGATGCTACTTTGTTAATGGTTTGACACATCTCTTGAGCGGCGTCTATACCTTTAACGACACCGTCAGCCAATG
>MABF01000092.1 GCA_002163025.1 'Osedax' symbiont bacterium Rs2_46_30_T18 | reverse complement strand
ACTAGTGCAAAACGTTGCTAGTGCCTTTGGTATTCGCTATGCTTGAATTTAGCGTTGAGCATGCAATAACAGTAATAGTCAAAATATTACTCTTCTACTTGTTTGGCCCGGTACCTCACGTGATAGCGCGCTAAAAAGCTAATAGTTTTAAACCGCGATTTATATCTGTCGTATCTGCACCCCTCTGGTAGACCTCTTCTAAGCTGAAACTCTTTTGGCTGTTGCTTCTCTATTCTCTCGACGTATTGGCATCGGCTGTTGCACGCTAGTTGCTGGTCTGTATTTATTTGACCTTAGCTGAGTTTGTACTAAAGTTTATGCAGTTAAACAATTGTTCCGTAAGCGATTGTATAAGCAAATATTTTAATCTAATTACTTGAAATAGAAGTATTAAATGTACCTTTCTAGTGGGCAAAAAGGCTTCACATTAGTTGAGTTAATGGTGGCAGTTTCAGTGACTTTGCTGTTGCTTACAGTGGCTGTGCCCAGTTTTAATTCTACTCTTATCAATATGCGTGGCAGCGCGGTGGCCGATTCGTTAGTAGCTGCATTACATTTTAGTCGTTCGGAGGCAATATCTCGCAATGAGCGAATCATTATATGTGCAAGTGCGGATGGCGCGACTTGTGTTGCCAGTACTAATTGGAACAGTGGCTGGCTGGTACAGCGAGTAGCTGATAACTCCGCTATTCGTTACTGGGAAATCAGCACAACTGGGGCCGTGATTACCAATAGCATTAACAGCATTACCTATAATGCCGCCGGAGATGTGCTGGCAGCGGGCACCTTAACGACTTCTATAACCAATTGTAGTGGGCTACAACAGAGACAAATTGCAGTGGCCCTCTCCGGTGTCATGACTGTGAGTAGGTTGGCATGCTAAATTCTAATCTTTTTCAGGGTCGCCAGTGCGGCTCCAGTTTGATTGAAGTATTAGTGACTGTTCTAGTGGTCTCTGTGGGGCTGCTGGGGATGGCCTCATTACAGTTAAAAGCGATGACCTTGAATCACACAGCATACCAGCGCTTGCAAGCGGTGAATTTAGCTTATGAGATGGCTGATAGTATTTTTGTTAACAGTACTGAAGCTGCCGCGGGTCAGTACACTTTAGCCTTGGCCGACAACGGCAGTAATGCCAATGATAATACCAGTGTGGCATTTAGCGATGTAACTGAGTGGATAGCGGCGGCGACACGCAGGCTGCCCTCCGGGGATATAGCAATAGATGCTCCGCAGGTAATGGCGGCTGCTGCCAATATAGCAGTGTATAAAATTACCGTTTGTTGGTTAGATAAAAACGCCAATTTGGCACTGCCCAACGATTGTGGTGCCGCCGATCGGGGCCTGTTTACTTTTAGTGCCAGTAGTCGATTATGAACATAGCCCCAAAAGTTATTATCTCAGCGGATGGAGATAAACAAAAACAGGCTGGTTTTTCTCTTATAGAGTTAATGATTGCTATGCTTTTAGGGGTGTTTTTAATCGGTGGCCTGATCAGTGTTTTTGTGGCATCGGGCCAAAACTATCGGGTGCAGCAAGCGTTAACGCAAGTACAAGATAAGGGGCGTTTTGCAGTAAAGAAAATGCGCGAAGATGTACAACAGGCTGGCTTTGATCTGGCAAATGCTACCATTGCTGTGAAGTATTTTCCGGTGGCTGGCGCTACCAGTTGTGCTGTCGGCTTAGGAGTTTTTGAAACCAACTGGGACGATGGAGCGACCAACCAAACGCGGTGCTACTATCTGCAGAACAATCAGCTTATGCGCAATCAATACATCACCGGCACTGTACCTGTGGCTGCAAATGCGATTGTCATTATTGATGGAATTACTCAGTTAGATTTTAGCTTTGCCGTTGATATAGACGGTGGAGGTCTGGACAAAGTGGCTGGAGTCACTTATGTAGCGGCTGCAAGTTTGGTGGATTCTCCGGCCACAGTACCTTCGTGGTTGTCAGTACGCGCAGTAAGAGTGGAGATGATAGTGGTCAGTGATACCGATAATGTAACCACGACGGAACAAGTTTTGGTCAATCCATTTGGGGACAATCCGGCGGTCAATTATACTGCTGCGGCTGATGATTTTCGCTTGTTTCAGGCATTTAGTGCCACTTATGCACTGAGGAATCGCATTGAATGAACAATAGCAAGCAACAGTGTGGCGCTGCGTTAATTATAGGGCTGATTTTTTTATTGCTGATGTCAATTATGGCTTTGTCATCGCTGCAAGATGTGACTATTCAAGAGCGAATTGGTGGTAATAGTGTCGACAACTATCGCGCTTTTCAATCGGCAGAAGTGGCTTTGGCCAGTGCTGAACAGGCAACTGGCGGGGTCAATTTTGACTACAACTTTGTTAGAGCATTAACACCGGGTAATGGCTGGGCGGTAATGACCAATGCAGAATTATTGTTAGAGAGCAATTGGGTTTGTGATGATAGCTCGTTAAAGGACGGGACTCTCGCCAATGAGAAAAAGCTCTGTGTGCAGTCGGCAACTCATAAAGACCCAAACGTCACTAAAGTGCCTAGAGTGAAGTACGAGCAGTTTGATGCCGATAGCTTTAGAATCACAGTGTGGGCAGAGGGAATCGGTCGATCTAAGGTAGTTTTGCAATCAATCTACGAGCGCTAAAACGACCTGGGAAGAAATAGCTAATAGTGTAAAACCCGATCGCTATCGGGTATTTAATACTGTTTGTAAGGTAAAGAGAGAAATGAGGAGTGCTTATGAAAAATCTTCAGTATCCAAGTCTGGCGGTGGCCCTGTTTAGCTGCGCTTTAGTGGTTGATGTCAAGGCTGATTCACTGGCTCTTCCTCAATATCCACTACAGACCACAGGTTTTGTGGAACCCAATGTTATGTTCCTGATTGATAATTCAGGCAGTATGAATACTGTGGATTCCGGCACCAGTGACACTCGTTTAACCATTGCAAAACAAGTTGCCAATGACATTATTAAAGACACTCCAGACGTGCGATTTTGCCTGGGAAAATTTAATCACAATAATGGTGGTCAAGTAGTCACTGAGTGTCAATTACCTACTCTTATGCCCAGCTCCACAGAGACTTATATCGAAAATGCGATCAATGCATTAACGGGAAGTACTTGGACGCCACTGGCCGAGGCCTACTATGAAATGGTTGGCTATTTTAGAGACGGTAAGTCTATTTATAATACCGATACCCCCGGGCGGATCAGCCCGATTCAGTACCGCTGCCAGAAGAATTTTGCCATAGTGCTGACCGACGGCGTTCCCTATTTCGATTCCAGCTTCCCGGGGTTGGACGCACTAGCTCCTAATCACACTGTTGTCTATGGTGACTATGATGGAGTGGCCAATGATGGCGATTTAAGTAATGGCGACTACTACAAACGCTATTTGTTTTTAGACGATATAGCCAAGTTCGCCTATGAAACAGATTTGAGAACGACAGGCACTGATTTGGCCGGTAAGAGTTACAACGACATTCTGTTTCCGGTGCAAAACTTAATAACGTATACAGTAGGTTTTACCTTAAATGATGCCAACGCTCTGGCTATGTTACAAGACGCTGCTGAGAAGGACGGTTACGGCCACGGTAAATACTATCAGGCTGATACTTCCGATGAGTTACAAGAGTCTTTTGGCAAGGCCCTAACTAAAATTACGGATACCAGTCAGTCAGTGGCGACCGCCAGTGCCAATACCAGTGAATTAATTGCCGGTGCTAAGTTGTACCAGTCACGCTACACCGCGGCGGACTGGACAGGCGAGCTGATCGCCTTGCAAATTGATGAGACGACCGCTCAAGCTAGCAGCACACCATTGTGGTCTGGACCGGTGAATTTAAACTTGTCACAAAGAGTTATTTACACCGGGCATAACAATGGCAGCTTGTTTGAAATCGCTAGTTTTAGCAGTGCCGAGATCACTTCGTGGTTTGACGGTGACAGTGCCATGATAGATTATTTGCGCGGTAATGCCGATGCAAATTATCGCACCCGAGCATTAACTATGGGAGACATCATTAACTCTACACCGGTGTATGTTGACGGCCCTGAAGCAGATGCCTATGACGATGACGATTTTGGCCCCGACTATTCAGATTTCTACAACACACATAAAAATCGCCAGCCGATGATTTACCTCGGTGCCAACGATGGCATGTTACATGGATTCGATGCAGATACCGGTGAGGAAAAGCTGGCGTTTGTTCCCAGTCTGGTAATTCCCTATTTAAAAGAGCTGGCTGATGTGGATTACAACCACAGGTTTTATGTCGATGGATCCCCAGCAGTCAAGACTGTTTTTTCCAATGACAAATGGTTGACCTTATTAGTAGGAGGTTTTGGCCGTGGTGGCCAAGGGTTGTATGCCCTTGATGTCACCGATCCAAATTTTGCCAAAACCAATACAGATGCCGTAGCGACACTGCAATGGGAGTTTAGTGACAGCGATGATGCAGATTTAGGTTTCACCTATAGTGCGCCACAGATAATGCGTTTAAACGACGGCAATTTTTATGTCGTGCTTGCCAATGGCTACAACAATACCACGGCCAGTGAAACCGGCGACACGCACTTAAGTACCACAGGTAATGCAGTACTTTATCTGTTAAACGTCACTACCGGTGCAATAGTAAAAAAACTATCAACCGGGGTGGGCATGGCCGATCCGAGCAATAATTCTCAGGCCAATGGTCTGGCTGCACCGGCAGGATTAGATACCAACAAAGATGGCAAGATGGATTATGTATACGCAGGGGACTTGTTTGGTAATTTGTGGAGGTTCGATTTAAGCTCTGCTGATCCCAGCAACTGGGGAGCTGATGGAGATGCTAATACAGATAATAATCCGCTGTTATTGTTTACAGCTAAGGACGCCAGCGATAACGTACAGCCAATAACCGCCCGGGTAGAAGTGGCAAAACTGCCCAATGATCAGCTGATGATATATTTTGGAACAGGTAAATATCTGGAGGCAGTAGATACCGATGCCGGTAACATTTCCCTGCAGAGCTTTTATGCCATTCAAGATAATGGGCAATTAGTGAGCGGGCGCTCTGCGTTACTTGAGCAAAGTATTGTCTATCACGGTGATATCGAATTTACCCCGAGCGGTGGAGACACTGTCAGTCGTGAAGTGAGGCTCACCAGTAATAATAATTACTCAGGTTCCGAGAAAGGCTGGTACATGGACTTGCACAAACCCACCTATGGCAACGATGATGTGGTTACCGATGTACAAAACTCGGTGGTCTATGTAGAGACTGGAGAGCAAATAATTGTCTCTGCTATCTACCGGGACAGTTATGACGGAACCATGGCGAGAAATGAAGGGCGGATCTTTTTTGTCACTGATCAGCCCAATAATGCAGATCAGTGTCTTCCCTCATCAAAGAACTATCTGATGAGTTTAGATGCCGAAACGGGAGCCCGATTGAATTTCATCTCAATTGATATCAATGGTGATAACGAAATTGATGTCAACGACGGGGTAGATACAGGGACGACAGATGCTTTTGGTAACAAAATAAGCGCCTCTACCTCCGGGTTTCAGATTAGCAGTCGGCAAACACCTACTTTTTACAAGGCAACAGATGATGAAGGCAAAAAAACCGGTAGGGAATACATGTTGATCAGTAATGCCAGTGTCTCTAAGGATGGCACCGGTGAGTACGCGGATACAGTAGCAGTGGATGCTTTTCCGGCGGCCACTCCAGGAAAGCGCACCTCATGGCGGGAAATACGCGCCGATTAACAGTTAATGATCAATATTGGAGCTAACAAAATGAACAAAATATTATCTATTCTGTTGCTCGTTGCGATATTTTCGATAAATGCCGTCGCCGCCCCGGAAACAGGCAGAATTGAGAGTATCGATCAGCAGTCCCGAGAATTCAGTCTTGGTGCTAATCGCTACCAGGTACCCGTACAGATTCCTGTAAAAATTCTCGGTTTAGCATCGCAGCAGACAGAGTTTTCCCGTTTAGTGAATGGCTTACTAGTGCAAGTTCGCTATGTGGTTAGTAGTGCACAAGTGCGCTCAGTGATTGAAATTAGCTTAGTGCCAGAATAGAAAAAATTACCAGCTATAATCAAACAACAAGGGTAAATTGCCTGTGTTCAAACAATAGTGAAAAATGGTTGCTATCAGTGTGAATCTAGATTAATTTAGATGAACGCAAAATGAATAGATTCGCTTTGCTTAACTATTCACTTTAGCTTCCAATAATTAGTATTAACTTCGCACCAGCAGTATTTCACTCTGTTGTTATCAGAGCGTAGCTTTGGGTTGTTAGTATTAAAGACACTATGTGAATACTGATGACTATCCGATGCGGCGGGCAATCGCTAATTGAAGTTATGGTGGTGCTGTTACTAATATCTATGTCGCTGACGGGTATGGTCGGTACTATGATAACTTCACAACAACTCAGTCTGATTTCAATTCAAACTTCTGACGCGGTACAGCTGGCCGCCAATATCTCTGACCGTATGCGCCTGAACAAACGTGAATTATTGCGCAAGGGCAGTGCCTATCTCACTTTAATAAATCCTCTACAGGCAAACATTCAGCTCTGCCCTGGCCAACAAAATTGCCCGCATCGACTGCAGGCATTGCAAGACTTGAATGAATGGCACTTGCAGCTAGTGCAGAAACTGCCAATGTATAAAGCAGTAATCTGTCGGGACAATACCCCCAGAGACGGTAGCTATTTGCAAAGGGACGGGTGCGACCGGCGCAAGACTAGTCCTGTGGTTATAAAACTCTGGTGGTTGAGCGTAGCAAGGGCTGATAACGGTCTGCAATTTTATGCCCTGGTACATGCTCTGTGAATCGACAGCAGGGCATATCGTTAGTGGAATTAATGATAGCTTCGCTGTTGGGGTTGATCTTGAGCTCGGCGATTCTGAGTACCTTGTACGCATCCATAGCAGCAAATAAATTAAAAGTCGCCGCTGAGAGTATTCACGAAAACTCTTCACTGGCTATGCATTTCTTAGCGGCGGACATCAGGGCGATAGATTTCAGCGGCTGTTTTAATACTCGTGTTTCCAATGCCAATATTGTCTCCACTGGTCGTGTCGCAGATCATCTGCAGCGCTTTGGAGCTATCTTCGCAGAGCATAAAAGCTATAACAATTCTGATGCTTTTAGTTTTGTTAGCGCTTTAGATGCGGGTTTAGAACTGAATCAAAACATGTCAAATGTACACAGTAGTGTCGACCTATTGGCTGACAGTGAAGTGGCCAATCACCGAGAAGTTTTCATCACAAATTGTCAGGTCGCTGATCTGTTTACGATATCGGGTCAGTGGAATTCGCGGCTCTACCACGATATGCCGGATAACAGTTCGGCTAACCTCAGCGCGGTTTATTCTCGCGGTTCAATGTTATACCCCCTGTCTGTGGTCAGTTACAAAATAGCTCGCGGGGCAAGTGGTCGAGCGGGGTTATATCGAAAAGTTAACAGCCGCTACTTCCAGGAATTGATCCCTAACGTCGAGCAGCTGCGTATCTATTATGCCAGTAAGCAGGGGTTAGATAATAAAATGCTCTATCGAAGCAGTTCACAAATCAGCAATTACGATGACGTGATCAGCATCCACTTAAAGCTGTTACTCAGCTCGCCAACTGAAGTGCTAAAGCAGCAAAGTCACTACCAAAACCTGCAGGGGCAGAGAGTAAAAGCCCAGGATAGGCGTTTATACAAGTCGTTTGAGATGACAGTGGCGCTGCGCAACCGGCTGATTGCCGGTGATTAAGCAGCCTTTTGCCGGTAAGCAACCAGCAAAAATACGCTGCTTTCCCTACCTTGTTAGGCAGGGCGGGAGCTTAATGTTATTGACCTTGGTGGTGATCTCCCTGCTGGCCAATATTTCTTTGATAGGGATGGATAATGCCATCCACAGCAACAGGCTGACCACTAGCTTTATGAGCAGTTCTATCGCTTTACAAAGAGCGCAGCAGGCCATCAACCTGGGGGAAACTGCTATTGATCAACAAGTTGATTTCGCAGTGACTAGTCGATTTGAACCTGTCAGTTTGGGTATGTTTCCACAGCTGCACAGTTTTGGGTCTGGGTATCAAAGTACCTGGCAGCAAATAATAAAAAACGATTTATGCTTCAGCAATAGCCATACAGTGACGCAGAGCTTAGTTAAAGAGCCGAAAAATAAACCCAGCAGCATAAAGGCTAACAAAAAAGTAGTCAGCGCTTACATGATTGAGCAGCTGCTCAGTGAAAGTGAAGCCCCCGCCCGCTATTACCGGGTAACAGCCTGCGGGCTCGGCCTGAATGGATCCACTTTAGCGATTGTGCAGACAATAGTGCGCTATGAAGCGCGTTGGCAAAGAGTCTCATGGCAACAGCTGCGTTGATTGATACTAGTGTTAGCGATCGATGCACTACAGGCTATAGCTTGTTCGAGTTATTAACCTGTTTAGCCATTCTATCTTTAGTACTCTTTTACGCATTGCCACATTTAGCCATAGCGGTCGAAAATGGCAGATTAGAGCAGCGTGTCAATCTTATAGCCGTTAGCATAAAAGCAGCAAAGGCTGAGGCGATAAAAACCAGTAGAGAAATAATAATTTGTGCCAGGCAGGTACAGCGACAAGCCTGTCAGTCAAACAGTGTCAGTGGGTCATCTGACTGGAGTCATGGTTGGTTAATTTTTGCTGACAGTAATGCCGATAAAGCTTATCAAAGCGAAGAGCATTTGCTTAAATTGGTCGACCTTAAAGCCGTGCACTGCGAGATTAATTGGAATCGAGGAAACTACCTGAGTTATCATCGCTTTGGCATTTTACAGGGATCCCGAGCGGGGAGTTTCACGATTAGCTGCGGTGCTAAGCAAACCCAGCTAGTGATAAACTGGGTGGGAAGGGTGCGTCGGGTTAATCGTAGATAGTGGGAATCGGCTGGCGCTTATGCTCGGTTTTATTGTATATACTGATAATACGTTGCGCTACTTCCTCATCGACACTTTTTCCTTCTAGAAAATCATCCAATTGCTCATAAGAAAGCCCCAGTGCTAGCTCATCAGCTTTTTGCGGAGCTAGGTCTTCAAGGTCAGCGGTCGGGGTTTTATCAACTAAAATACCTGGAGCGCCTAAAGTATTGGCCAACTGTCTTACCTGGCGTTTGTTTAAGCCAAATAGAGGAGCTAAGTCGCAGGCGCCATCACCCCATTTAGTGTAAAAGCCGGTGACATTTTCCGCAGAGTGGTCAGTGCCTAATACCAGGGCGCCGATAATACCGGCAACATGGTATTGAGCGGCCATGCGCATGCGCGCTTTTACATTGCCCTTGGAAAAATCGACCCCACTGGCGCTGCCGCTTGCTATGTTAGCAGCACTGAGTCCCTGTAATACTTGTTGTTGTAAGCCATCGGTAGCTGGTTGGATATTAACGGTAATATTATTGGAAGCCCGAATGAAATCTAAGGCTATTTGCGCATCATCTTCGTCCCTCTGTTGGGCATAGGGAAGGCGAACAGCAATAAATTGGTAGACATCTTGTTGCGTATTTAACTGATCGACAGCCAGCTGAGCGAGTTTGCCACAAGTGGTGGAGTCGACGCCGCCGCTAATACCCAGTACTAAATTTTTCAATCCAGAGCTCTTAAGTTGGCTCTTGATAAAATCTACCCGGCGTTGAATTTCAAACTGCGGGTCGATTGTCGGCAAGACCTGCATTGCATCGCAAATAGCTTGTTGGCTCATAATATTTCTCTTGCAGGAAAAACGACAATTCAAAAAGTATTGAATTGTCGGGTTAGGCGTGGAATAACTAGTCGAAAAGACCCAGTGAAAGTTTGTTTAACCAAGTTTTTTCCTGGCTATCAGGGGCAGTGTTTTCCTCTGACTCTTCAGTAGTAGCCCGCTTTGGAGTTGTCGGTGTCCAGCTCGGTGGTGTAGAGTCATTGGCACCAAGCAATCCAAATGTCGCAGTGCTCAGTAAGTTGACGTTAGACTTGTTGTACTTCCTGATAGAGTAATTGGGGAAGTTTTCTGACAGAACGGATTTAGCGTCAGTGGCCAGGTCATCTAATTTAAGTTGAGAGTACGCCTGAAACATTATTTCCAGGGCCCTGGGAGTGGCCAGAGATTCCTGAAAATTTTCTACTACGTAACGTCCTCTGTTGGCGGCAGCGACGAAAGCACCTCTGCGCATGTAGTACTCAGCCACTTGTACTTCATGAGTGGCCAGGCGGTTCTTCAGGTATAACATGCGTTTATTAGCATCTTGCGCGTATTGGCTATTAGGGTAGCGACCCACGAGTGTGGCGAAGGAATCAAACGACTCAATAGCGGCGCCCGGATCTCTTTGGTTTATGTCTATAGGTAAGTACTTATCGATAAACCCAGAGGTTTGTTCAAATGCTGCTAAGCCTTTTAGGTAGTATGCATAATCAACATTTTCATGTACCGGATTCAAGCGGATGAAGCGTTCTGCCGATACAATGGCAGCATCTGGTTCGCTGTTTTTATAATAGGCAAAAATCAGCTCTAGCTGCGCTTGCTGTGAGTACTGACCAAATGGGTAGCGAGCTTCAAGTAGCTCAAGTTTCTCTACCGCAAGTTGGTAGTTCTCCTCTTTAAGGGCATCAATAGATTGAGTATATAAAGTGTTTTCCGGAATGTCTGGCTTCTCTATTTCTGGCCCAAACAGTGAGCAGGCAGTCGTTAAAAGGCAAAAACTAACTATGGTAAAAATTTTTGTAAAACGCATTGAATATAATCCTGACAACAAGTCGCAGTTATTTTTATTCTGTTTGAAACAGAGTAAGGTCCGCAGAAAACCTAAGAATACAGAGCCCATATTGTAACGGGTTATAGTTGGGAAACAAGTGCTGTTATTTAATCAGTGCACAGGGCCAGTTTCAGGTATAATGCGCCCATAATGTATCCTCAGAAGCCGAAGCCGGAAAGTAAATGTCAGAAAATATAGAGTTAGAGAGCCGTGTTCCCAGTGAATATACCGGTAAACGTTTAGATCAAGTGTTAGCGTTGCAGTTTCCCGAGTATTCACGCTCGCGTTTGACCGCCTGGATTAAAGATGGAGCGGTGCTGGTGGACGGCAAAGTTGTCCGGCCCAGGGAGAAACTCTATGGTGGCGAAAAGATCAAGATAAACGCTGTTGTGGAAGACATGGAAGTGCATCTGGCTGAAGATATACCTATTGAAATAATCTATGAAGACGATGATATTCTAGTAGTGAATAAACCAGCTGGATTAGTAGTGCATCCGGCTGTCGGTAATAGAACCGGCACATTGCTGAATGCTCTATTGCACCATTTTCCAGCTATTGCGCAAGTTCCTCGGGCGGGTATTGTGCATCGTCTGGACATGGACACCACAGGTTTGATGGTAGTGGCAAAAACCATTCAGGCGCAGACAGATTTAGTCAACCAGCTGCAGGATCGTTCTATGGGGCGTGAATACGAGGCAATCACCTATGGAGTGATGACCGGTGGTGGTTGTGTAGAAGAGCCGATGGGGCGTCACGGTACTAACCGGCTTAAAATGGCGGTAGTCTCTATGGGTAAGGAAGCGATCACTCACTTTCGCCTACTGGAGAAATTCCGTGCCCACACCCATATCAGGTTGAAGCTTGAAACCGGCAGAACACACCAAATCAGAGTTCATATGGCGCACATTCATCATCCACTGGTCGGCGATCAAACTTATGGGGGGCGCTCTCGCTTGCCAAAAGGAGTAGAGATAGAAACCGTTGAAGCGCTTCGAGCCTTTAAACGTCAAGCGTTGCATGCCAAAAAGCTCGAGCTGTGGCACCCTGCAACAGGGGAACAAATGAGCTGGGAGATCCCTTTGCCGGATGATTTTTCTCAGCTGTTGGTGGTATTGCAAGAAGATGCCGAAGGCCACGAAGAATACTAATGCGCAAGATTGCTGCCAGTTGGCCCATAGCGAACAATATAGTCGCTTTCACCACTAGCCGAGAGGCTGGGACTAGTGTAGGCCAGTATCAAAGCTTTAATACCGGTCTGCATGTTGGTGATCAGCCAACTGCAGTACATAGCAATCGAGATATACTGCTGACTGAGATGGGTATCTGTGATGCTCAATGGCTAGAGCAAGTGCACGGCATCCAATGTATTAAAGCCACCCGGGATCAGTTAGTTGTCACTGCTGACGCATGTTGGACTGATGAAGCTAATTTGGCCTGCATTATAATGACTGCCGATTGCCTGCCCGTGGCTATTAATCAAGGCGATAATATCGCGGTTGCCCATGCCGGCTGGCGTGGTTTACTGGCAGGGGTGTTAGAATCTAGTTTGCAGCATTTTGATACGCCTGATACAGATATTTGGCTGGGTCCTGCAATTGGTGCCAACGCGTTTGAAGTTGGAGAGGAAGTCCGCGAGTTATTTGTCTGCGATAATCAGGCGACTGCTTCGGCATTTGTAGCATCAAAGCAGCCAAATAAGTGGTTCGCTGACCTTTATCAGTTGGCGAGAACCCGACTAATCGATGTCGGCGTAGATCCACAGCGAATTTACGGTGGCGAGCACTGTACTTTTCAACAGAGTGAACAGTTCTATTCCTATCGTCGTGATGGCAGTACCGGAAGAATGGCAACGGTTATTTATAGAACAGAAAATAGTTAACAAAATTTAACCAGCCGTCATATTTATGCACCATAATTCCTTTCCTTGAATAAAAAAACCTGATTTTTCGTTTTGAAGGTAAAAACGAGCAAATCTATGCACGGCTTTTTCTATACACTATGTCCCAGAACTTCTAGTAACAAATTAACCTTTAGTCACCTACAACTTGCTATCAGCGCCTGTCAGGCACACCGCAAGTTTAAAAGTTAATTTGTCTAAGAACAGATTGATTCAGAGTCCTGATGGAGATGTACAGATGGCAGCAGCAGATTTTTTGTTACAACTAGGTCAACTAACCACTACTAGTGTAGCGTCCTTAACCACGTCATTTACCAATTTGCCAAAGAGTAATTATTTGGACGGTGCTTTCAGACTGCGTCGATACTCTCATTTCACTTACGCAGCAGAATCACTGCAGGAATTACCTATCAAAGCCTTTTCACAAAACCAGGATATTAATGGATTTCAAGGTGATGTGGCCAGAGAGTATCAACCGATAGAGTCTACAGTTGTCAGCAGTAGTGCATTCTCTGAGATGTTCAAAAAGTTTAAGCAAATGGCTGATATCACGGACGAAACACCTATTGAAGTGCATCAAATGCGCATTCTGGGAAAGACAGGCGCCAGCACTGAAGCGGCTCCGGAAGGTATACATCAGGACGGTTTTGATTACCTGGCTGTTTTTGTTATAGAGCGCAAGAACATACAAGGTGGAGAAATATGTGTGCATCCAGGTAAAGAGCAGGCACCAATAATGAAGCACGCCTTCGACAAAGGCGAATTCGTCGTGCTTAACGATCGCCGCTTTTGGCACAGTGCCGCAGCCCTGCAAGCGGCTAATGACGATTTGGCCTACATGGATGTATTTGTACTGACTGCTTAATCTCTAGTTTTATGCTGAGTATTTCTATTCGGAAGTACTCTCAGCCTGCCCCTTTGGTCAGCAGCCACTATTTAAACAGCGTTGTTAAGACACAGGTTCTTTACATTGAGTTGTCTGGGTTAATACTGAGCTTTCTACTTTCTACTTTCTACTTTCTA
>MABF01000042.1 GCA_002163025.1 'Osedax' symbiont bacterium Rs2_46_30_T18 | reverse complement strand
GGCTTTTAAAATATCCGGGACATTAATAGCGTCTGGTTCTGCCGAACTGCTGTTTTCTTCACTTACGAAAGACTGCTGAATGGACTCGACCGGTGATATCGCCGAAAAACCTAATTGTGGGTTTTCATCAGAAAAACTATCGTCGGACTGAACTACAGACTCTGTCGCTGGCTGATTGCCAGTAGAAGGTAATTCTTCTGGTAGGTCAAAGCGTGCAACCGCTTGCTCTGTTGCTAGCGACCCTGCGGTGAGTTCTGGTGATATGTCGGCCTGCGCTTTAGAATCAAGGGTAGTATTATTGACGACAGGTTTTTTTGTCGCTAAAGGCAGAGGATCTGCTGGCAGAATCGCTGTGGGTGGTTCAACAATTGGCGCTGCTTCTATAACTTCTGTTATAACGTCTGTGGCTTCGATGATTTCGCTGACGTTGCTTTTTGCAGGTTGCTGTTTTCGAGATACCTCAACAAATTCAGCTTTTTGTTTGGCTGCAGCGTTCACCTTCTCGGATTTTTTATCTTTTTCTTTAGGAATAAACACCCTAGCGGTGCCCAAGGGCAGCTCAGGATTATAGCTATCCTCTGCCAAATCCGAGAGCTTATCGTCTATATCTATTTTTAGTGAATTGCTCTGCGCACGCATTCTGCGCCAGCCATCAACAATAATCAACAATATGACTATTATCGCACCCACTATTAACCATTCACGCAAACCTATTTCCATAGATCTAAATCACCAACTAACTATACAAATTAACATTAACTATAAACCGAAATTGCTTTATTCAACAACTTTATCTATCAACAACTTAACTGGATCAGCCACTTCCTGTACTTCAACAACTAAAAGAGCAGACTCAAAGTCGCCTTTTTCTGCTATAGGCCTACCATTGAGCGAGATTCTAGCACTAACTTCAACCTTTTTCTGCAAAGAAATTTTTGCATTGGCCATCATCGCCAAACTGTCATCTAAAACCACTCGTTTGGGCAGTTCAGCCACCGTCATTTTCAGTGCTGCCAGAGGTATCCTACCACCGACCGGCTTGGCAAAAACAAAAAGTACCGCATCATCATCTAACTGGCTTTTCAGCTGTGCCACAATATCGACATCAACAACCACTTTTAGCTTATTCACAACAGCCGTTACTTGCTGCTCGCCCGTAGCTGCAAGCCTCTCCCGAGCCTTCGCTATCCCGGACTTTAGTGCACCGGCCGCATTTGGTTCGGCATTCAACAGTGATTCTTCCCAGTAATCAATAGCCAACTGATATTTTTGCTGTTCAAAGGCATCAATTCCCAGCAAGCCAAGCGAGACAACTTCCTGGTTATCCATACTCAAAGCGCGCTCGATTTGACTCTTCACTCTGCTAGTCACTTTATTATCAATAAAGAACAGCGCTTGAGCATATTGACCTACAACACTCGCAAATTGTTCCGACTGAGGAGATAAATACACTAGCACTTGGGCAAAAGCTGCTGCACCTTTATCAAATTGATTACTGCCCATGTAGGCACCCGCCAACATATACCAGCCCTCTGGGTTATCTGGTGTCCGCTCAAGCTCGGCCTCCAGCATAGAAATTGCTTGAGCGGCAGTAGGCTTAGTTGCATGGTTTGCGGGTTGCTGGGCATTATTTTCAGCCCAGAACAATTCCTCCGAGCTGCCAAATTTGGCATAGAATGCCAATGATATTAATGGCAGTGCAATCGCAACCAACAGTACCGTTAAAGACTGCCTCTTTGTGACATGTCCTTGTTTAAAAGTGCTAGCAGACAAATCTTCGGCATCTGTTAACAGGTTCTTTTCCAATTCCAGTTTTAGTTCGTTAAAACTTTCATCAATTAGCAGCCCTTGCTCTCGCTCTTGCTCTAACTCCATCAATCGCTGCTGAAAAATACTAATATTTTCCTGCTTGCGATTAATTTCAATAACGCTGTTACTCCTGGCCTTAAATAATGGCCAACACAGCACAGCCATTGCCACTAGCGTTAATACAATTATGCCTAACCAGAGTTCAATCATTTTTACTGTCCAATAAATCTTTCATTCTTTGCTCGTGAGTTTGCTGTTCACTCGACGTCTGCGGCTGTTTTGTCTCACGTTTCTGCACAGCTGGCTCTTGAGCCACAGTATGCGATTTTTTTTTGCGACTTAGCGTCAAGACCACCAGCAGGCCGATAAACAACAACACAAAGGGCCCATACCAAAGTGCATAAGTCATGGAATTCACCGCTGGCTTATAGAG
>MABF01000230.1 GCA_002163025.1 'Osedax' symbiont bacterium Rs2_46_30_T18 | reverse complement strand
CTATTTTTTCTTGTTGCGCTTTTTTATTTCTCTGCGTAAATCCGCCTCTAATTCTTGTGGGTGCAACACAGTTCCTTCAAGTTCTGCATTGGGAAACACCACCACATGTAACTCATCTTCATCGAGACCATCGCTCCAGCGCTGCTGCCAGGTTTTTAAGCCAATCGCCTCACCCTGGCAGTCCTGCCATTCACCGGTGGCCCAGCTTTGTGCTGCCTCGCAGCTTGGCCATACCGGCACACAGTCTTCATCTTCACTGTTGAGCATCACACAGCCCTGCTGGTCGGTAAGTATCCAGATTTCTTGATTGGCCACTACGCTCTCGATAAAGTATTGATAGCGTTGCTCTGAATCGTAGTTTTCTAGACTGGAGGGTAGTTGTGACATAATGTGGCCTTGAGTGAGTTTAAAGTGTCAGCGGCGATTATACACCAAGGCACTAATAACTGTTGAGTTAAACAAGGGCCGACAAGCGCTGCCCCTATGTTATATACTGCGCTGCTGCTTGAACTCCTATTATTTGAACGATCAGACATTTTTCGAGGTTACTTATGGCAATTAAGTTGTGTACATTTACTCTGCTAGCCACTACAGCTGTGTTTAGCAGCGCAATAGCGATGGCTGACGTACCGACCGAGACAACCCAATTTTTTACCCAGTTATACGCTAAAACTTGCCTGTCGAATGCCGCTAATATGGATAATCTACGAGAGCGCTTTGCCCTGGGGGAAGTGCCTGAACTATCTAGGGCTAAAGCAGAGTTCTTTCTGCAAGGAAAGGTCGGCACTGTTTGGGTGATCCCCAATACAATAGGCAATTTTTTGGTCTCTATTGACAGAGATAATACTTGTACTGTGTATGCTCAAAGGGTAAAAATTAATGAAATTGAACGCGCATTTAGTAACTTGCTAGAAGAGGTCCCCACAGGCTTTGAATCGGTTAAAGAGCAAGATGAAACACGACAGACTACACTGGGACCTATGCATTTTATCAGTTATACCCGCACTAATCTTGAAGATAATGGCCGGCAAAAATTTTCACTCTCGACCTCCACTGCAAATGCGGTAAAAGTCCAGGCAAAAGCGGTCGTAGAAGCTCTAGTCTATTAGGATAGGGGCCGAATAATCGAAAGAGTTTTCTCAGCGAGATGTTTTCTACCAGCCTTAGCTAACAGTTGCAGCGGCGGTACAGGCGATCAATTAATTACAAAATTATCCCATGGCGCAGTCAATTATCGATCGGTATAGTCTTTTGCATATGCTAAGACAGAATACATTATTGATGATTGCCAAGCCGATCTGTTTACCTCGCGACACATTGGGTTGTACTTTGAACTTAGTAATGATTGACCTCTCCTGAGATCCTGCAATGCTGAAAATCACTCTAGCTATCCTTATTTTAACGCTCCCCTCTATCTCTTTCGGTCACTGTCGAATCACTTATCGGGTGGCGGATTTCCCCCCCTATATGTCATCAGAAAAAACCGGAACTTGGTCTGGCTTAGACGTTGAGTTGGCACAAACACTGTTTGCTGAAGCGAATTGTAAAGTGAAATTCGTTCTCATGCCGTGGAAGCGCGGGCTGTATTTACTGAAACACGGTGGTGTAGATATGATGTCTGGCCTGAGTTTTAATATCGAGCGCGAAAAATATACTTACTTTATCGGGCCTATGCGCGATGAAAGCATAGGTTTAGTTGTTAGTAGAAATAGCCATTTTGAACTCACTCAATTAGAAGATTTAAAAGGTTTGCCTAAACGTATTGGTTACTTACGAGGGGTATATTATGGTGAGATTTTTTCCAAAAAATATCACTCTGATACGCAGTTCGCCGACAAATTTGAGGCGGCTGATAGTGAACATACAAATTTGCTGAAGTTGCAAAACCATCGCTTGTCAGCATTCGCTGGTGATAAATATAATTCAATCTATAAATTGCGTTTACAAAAAATCGATCATAAGTACAAGGTTCATAATTTTTTGCTTAATCAGAATGTGGTGTATTTTGGTTTTAGCAGAGCCTCCATCTCTAACGTCAATCTAAAAAGGTTGCAGGCAGCCTATAACAAATTGCACAAAAATGGTGAGTTTGATCGAATAAGAGCTAAATATAATTAATTTAATGCATTGTAATACATGCAGTAAATACTAATTTATGGCGAGTTAAGCGGATTACTTTTGCAATCGCATAAATAGGTCTATGATATTGAACCATCTGGACAAAATGCAGTTTACGATTAACAGAAAATCAGAAGTTGATGCCATATTATGCTGAAAAAATTGCAAATACTGAGCTTAGCACTGCTATCTTCACTGTCACTATCGGTCAGTGCCGATTGTAAACTGAGTGTCAGAGTCTTTGATTTTGCACCACAGTTTGTACAAGATGAGCAAGGGCAGTGGCAGGGCATGGCGGTAGAGCTCATCGAGGCGGTACTGCAAGAAGCGAACTGTAGCGCTCAGTTTAATAACATTAGCTGGAAACGGGCGCTGCACTTATTAGAGCACGGTGGCCTAGATATAATGTTGAATATGTCGATAACTGCACAGCGACAAAAGTATTTGCATTTTATCGGCCCGCTACGCGATGAAACTATGATTCTGGTTACCCCTAGGGGACTTGAGAGCGAAATATCCAACCTCTCTGATATCAAAAAATTGACAAGACGTGTCGGTATACTTAGAGGAGCGTATTACGGCACTGAATTTGCCCAAAAAATGCAGCAAGATACTGGCTTTTCTGAAAAATTTGAGGAGGCAAACTCAACTGACGTCAACATTGGAAAACTGAAGAAGCAGCGGATAGCCGGCTTCTTTAACGATAAATATAACGCCAGCTATATTCTTCAAAACAAGCTTGATGGCACTCAATATAAAATTCAGCCGCTGATCTTAAATCAAGATTTTGTCTATATTGGCGTCAGTAAAAAGTCTGTCTCAGCAGAAACCAGAGAGTTATTGGACAGGGCTTTTACACGGGCGCAGAGCAAAGGTACGCTGAAAAAAATACTCACTAAATACGGTGATTCTAGCCCCTGATCTAGCATATATACACACCAGACTCTCACACAAGTGTTGAAGCCCGGAGTGTATATCTTTGAGCGCAGGATAGGAGGGCTAAAACTACAGCGGCTTGTATTACCCTCTAAACTAGATCTCTAGATCAAAACCTCTGTCTGTGGATCGAAGAACACCGCTTTACTCATATCAAACATAAATTCTGAGTATTGGTTTATCTGCACGCCGTGACTTGGGTTTATCCGGCAGTTCAGTTCTTTGTCGCCCAATTGTGTCAACACCATTGTATCAGCCCCCATAGCCTCAGTGAGCAAAGTTTTAAGTTGCAGTATTGATACTTCTGGTAAACCCGCCTTGTGCTGCACAGGTTCGGTAATCATCTCCGGACGAATGCCCAAAATCACTGACTTGCCGATATAATTACTCAAGTCGTAGCCTTGAGGTATAGGCAATTGATGTTGCTGATCCCCGGCGCTAATAGTTAAGCTCTCGCTGCTCTGGATAGTCACTTCAATGAAATTCATCGGTGGTGACCCCATAAAACCGGCGACAAACATGTTAGCGGGCCGGTCGTAAATCTCCTGGGGACTGGCAAGCTGCTGTAACAGACCATCGCGCATCACCGCGATTCTATCCGCGAGGGTCATCGCCTCTACCTGATCGTGGGTAACGTAGACAATGGTTGTCCCTAAGCGCTGGTGCAATTTTTTGATTTCTGCGCGCATTTCAACACGCAGTTTCGCATCCAGGTTAGACAGTGGTTCATCAAACAAATAGATTTTCGGCTCTCTCGCCAGTGCCCGACCCATCGCTACTCGCTGGCGCTGACCCCCTGATAACTGTGCGGGTTTACGCTCCAGCAAGTGCTCTATTTGCAGCAATTGCGCCACCTTTAGCACTTGTTTTTCACGCTCAGGTTTGGGCATTTTTCGCACTTCCAAACCAAAGGAAATGTTACCTCTGACCGTCATGTTCGGATACAACGCATAAGATTGAAATACCATCGCGATATCACGGTCTTTAGGGTTAGCGTGTGTGACATCGTCACCACCGATTAATATTCGTCCTTCAGTGATGGACTCCAGACCGGCAATGCTGTTCATCATCGTCGATTTACCACAGCCTGAGGGGCCGATCAGTACCAGGAATTCACCTTTCTCAATGGCGATATTAATGCCTTTTAAAACTTGGGTTGAGCCGTAGCTCTTTTTGACGTTCTCAATAGATAATGCAGCCATTTTATGCTCCTTTTACTGCACCGGCGGATAGGCCACGTACAAAATATTTACCGGCAAAAACATAGACGACAATAGTGGGAAGCGCTGCTAGTAAGGCTGCAGCCATGTCTACGTTATATTCTTTACCACCAAAACTGGTATTTACTAAATTATTCAATGCGACTGTCACTGGTAAGTTATCGGCGCCCGAAAAGACCACCCCAAACAGAAAGTCATTCCATATCTGGGTAAATTGCCAGATCACAGTAACGACAATAATGGGCGGCGACAGCGGCAAGATAATACGCCAGAAGATCAGAAAGAATCCTGCGCCGTCGATCTTGGCTGCACTGATCAGCTCTCTGGGTAATCCCACATAGTAGTTGCGGAAAAATAGGGTAGTGAAGGCCATGCCGTAGATGACGTGTACTAAAATCAAACCACCGGCACTACTGGCCAGTCCCAGCCAGCCCAAAGTCATTGCCATGGGAATAAGCACGACTTGAAAGGGGATAAAGCAACCAAATAACAGCAGTCCAAAAAATAAATCACTGCCCTTAAAGCGCCACATTGACAGTACGTAACCGTTTAATGCACCCAGTATTGTCGAGATAGCCACTGCCGGAAGAACGATTTTGAAAGAGTTGATAAAGAAAGGTGCTATGCCCTCGCAGGTGCTACCGGTACAGGCTGAACCCCAGGCCTTTGACCATGCGGCCAGACTCGGGTCTTGAGGTAGTGATAATAGCGAGCCGTTGCGAATCTCTTCGACATCTTTGAGCGAATTCATCACCATCACTAGCAGTGGAGCTAGATAGATAAACGCCATAGTCAATAGGATCACATATAAAACTATGCGCAGCAAATGCTGTAAGACAGAACGCTGCTGTAGATAGCGTCTTATTTTTCCCTTCACAGAATCAAGAAGCGATAAATTCTTTGTAGCTTCGCTACTTAAGCTTAGATTGTAGGATTGTTTCATTGCTTTTTACCTCTCAACTCGGAATAGAGGTAGGGTATTAAGATGGCTAATACTCCGCCCAACATCATTACGCCGCTGGCGGCACCTAATCCCATCTGCGAGCGGGTAAAGGCGTGCGCGTACATGAAATTAGCCGGTAGGTCTGAGCTGTAGCCGGGCCCGCCGCCAGTCAGTGCAGTGACTAAGTCAAAGCTCTTAATGGCGATGTGTGACAAAATCACAAACGCGCTGAAAAATACCGGTTTTAGGCTAGGTAAGATGATACGTCTATAAATGGTAGGCATGCTGGCGCCATCCAATTGCGCCGCTTTAATCATCTCGCTGTCGACTCCGCGAAGTCCCGCGAGAAACAGTGCCATAACAAAGCCCGATGACTGCCATACGGCTGCGATTACCAGGCAGAAAACCACCATTTCGGAATTGACTAACCAGTCGAAAGTAAAATCTTCAAAGCCCCATTCCCGGACGATTTTCTCAATGCCCATGCTTGGGTTGAGTAACCATTTCCAAGCGGTACCAGTGACGATAAACGAAATCGCCATAGGGTAGAGATAAATTGTACGCAGCAAACCTTCCTGACGAATTTTCTGATCCAACAAAATGGCCATGCCAATGCCTATCACCAGGCAAATAATGATGAATAATCCACCAAAAACGACCAGGTTTTCGCTGGAGACCGCCCAGCGGTCGTTGTTTACAAGTTTAGTGTATTGATCGAAGCCGACAAATTTCCACTGTGGCAGCATTCTGGATTTGGTAAATGAAAGCGCTACAGTCCAGAGAATGTAGCCATAAATACAGACCATCACAATCAAAAATGAGGGTGCTAGTACAAGTTTGGGCATGCTATCGGCAAGCATGTCGGTAAAACGGCGTTGATTAGCCACAGGTATCACCTATGTTTTTTATAAGTTGTAGCTCAGGGGGTATGTCTGTCGAGGGTGTAAATAGCGGCCTGTTATAGCTGCGTGCAGCTATAACAGGCCTACAGCATTTACATGCTAGCTTTTACTGCATTAGCTAGTTTCACAACTACTTCATCAGCACTTTGATCGCTGTTGTAGAAGTTAGTGATAACATCTGAAATAGCGCCTAGGGCACTAGATGTCGTGGCCATACCATGGGCGAAGCTTGGTACTAGATCACCGGTTTTAGCGGTAGACGAGAAACTTGCCATAGAGGCTTTAGCACAGCTATCAAAAGGTGTTTCGTTCATTCCCTGACGAACCGGGATAGAGCCTTTGTTTAAGTTGAAAGCTTCCTGGAATTTTGGTTCCATGATCAGACGTGCCAGAGAATCCTGAGCGACTTTAGAGTCTTTAGAATCCAGGCCGAACATAGCGAAGCTGTCGATGTTGAAAGTGTACTGATGCTCAGTTTGCGGTGCCGGTGCACAGATGAAATCAGTACCTGGTACTTTACCTGCTGCGGTAAATTCACCTTTGGCCCAGTCGCCCATAATCTGCATCGCAGCTGTACCATTGATTACCATTGAAGTGGCAATGTTCCAGTCGCGGCCAGGGCTATCGGCATCAATTAAGTCACGGGTCGCTTTGAAAGTCTTGAAAATATCAACCATTTTTGCGCTGCGCAACGTGGCATCATCATGAGCGACAAAGGCTTTGTTATAAAACTCAGATCCGCCCATGCCCAGTGCGATTGCTTCAAATAAAGTTGCGTCCTGCCAAGCTTGTCCACCGTGCGCCAGAGGAATGATACCCGCTGCTTTTAGTTTAGGACCAACGGCGATCATTTCCTGCCAAGTGGTTGGGATTTTCACACCGGCTTTGGCAAAAGCCGCCGGGTTAGCCCAAAGCCAATTGACGCGGTGTACGTTGACAGGTACAGCGACGTATTTACCTTCGAACTTCATAATGTCGCTGACGACTTTTGGTAGCAGCTTATCCCATCCGGCTTTAGTGGCGACGCCATCCAGGTTAGCTAAAAAGCCTAAGTCAGCCCACTCTTGAATATCCAGGCCTTTCATCTGTGCTGCCGCTGGTGGGTTACCAGACACTGCACGGGATTTTAGAACTGTCATGGCTGCTTCACCAGCACCACCAGCTACGGCGAAATCTTTCCAGCTATGACCTTCTTCAGTCAATAGGTCTTTCAATACCGCTACAGATTTAGCTTCACCACCAGACGTCCAGTAGTGTAAAACTTCTACTTCACCGGCGTTGGCAACAACAGCGGAAACAGCGAGAGCTAAGCCAGCAATGGCAGCTTTAGTTTTAATCATCTCAATACCTTATTATATTTATTAGCAGTGTCTGAGCTAAGCTGCGCCAGGCACAACCATAGTTAGATCACTAGATATATCCTCAGAAAACACAAAGCGATTTGATCGCGAGATGCAGTATCTGAGGGCTGCCTATTAAACTATCAAACTGCTGTTTAAATGGGGGTCACAGCCTGAAATACTTTGTCACATAGTGTCACTTAAACTATTTTAGTCTTTGATATCGGCCATTGGATGCGTGTGTAAGTGTGCGCTCACACACTGTTAGCTGTCTATATATGAGTTTAAGCATTGTTCAGCGGTGTCATGGTCGCTGTATTGGCAGTATTAAGCTTACCTTTAGCCCTTTAGGCTGTAAGTTACTGAGCACGATATCTCCGCCGTGAGCCCGGGCAATGTTTCTGGCAATAGAGAGTCCCAGACCCATCCCCCCTATGTGTCCGAACTTAGGTGCGACTCTGATGTAGGGCTGGAATACCTGGCTTATCTGCTCCTCGGGGATACCTGGACCATCATCACTAATTTCTATACTCAATTGCTGCTCGGCCAAAGTGAGTTTGACTGTCACAGTACTGCCATAGTGCAGTGCATTGTCTAGCAGGTTACCGATGCAGCGTTTCAGTGCCAGTGGCTTGCCGCTGAAACTTGAGACATTATCGCCCAGTAACAGCAGGGACTGCCCTGCTATTTTGGCATCTTCAGCAAAGTATTGCAGTAGTCTGGAAATATCAACGGCGGTCTGGTTTTCGTGAATATCGGTATCGCTGACGCTTTGCAGAGCTCCTTTAACCATCAGGTCCAAATCTTCTAGATCGCGGCTGAAGGCCTCTCTGCTGCTGTCGTCATCCAGCAATTCAGCGCGCAGTCGCAAGCGGGTTATAGGGGTTTTTAAATCGTGGGAGATAGAGGAGAATAATCGCTCTCTGTCATCCAGGTATCTCTGAATACGCTGCTGCATATCGTTAAAGGCCTGGGCAGTTAGCTGCTCTTCACTGCTGCCACGCACTGGTACTATCACAGATTCTCCCCTACCGACACGCTCCGCTGCTCGGCCTAAGCGGCGAATAGGTCGAGTGATGTAGCGCACTCCCCATATTCCGATAAGCATCACTGTTAGCAGCGAGACCAGCAGTGATATTACTCGCTCTTTAGACAGCGGCGAGATACTGTCTTCGAGTAGCAAACTGGGGATGATAGTGGCCACGTACAGCCACTCGCTCTTATTGATAGGGAATTGCACCACCAGAATTGGCGCGTTGTAGGGGGCTAGCATTAAGGTCTGATGGCCCCAGCGCTCTGGTAAATCTGAGAGCATAGTGTGGTTGTTAATCACCCTTAAATCACTGGGTAGCGAAAACACTGTGCTGATCGGGGTACTTTCTCCCAGTTCCTGGCGCAGTGCTTTGTTAAAGGCATCAATGACAATGGTTTTTGCCGAAGAATCAACCACATCGGCAAGTTGTATTTTTTCTTTATTGAGGGTAACAAAAAAGCGTGTGCCTCCCATGTCTCGCAGCTGGTCTAATACTAAGTGCCGATAGGCATTGGGCAGTGATACAAAAAAGCGCACTGTCGAAGTGACCCGGTTGGCCATAGCTACCGACATATCGGCTACCCGTGTCTCGTAGTCGGAGCGCCACTGTGCGGTCCAAATGGTGTTGCTGATTAGCTGTGCCAGCACTACTCCAATCGCCATCATAAAGATTATGCGCTGATTGAGAGAGCGTGGATTTTTAAGTCGCTTAATTAATCGCAGCATCGGACTGTTCTACTGGTACTGTCAATATGTAGCCTTTACCGCGCACTGTCTTGATTATTTTGGGGTCTTTGGCATCTTCGTTGAGCACTTGTCGCAGGCGACTGACATGCATATCGACGAACCTGTCCAGTGGGTTTGTCTCCCGTCCTCTGGTGCTGTCGGCGATGGTTTCTCTGGATAAGGTCTCGCCCGGGCTCTGTAAAAACAGTGCCAGTAATTCAAAATCTGAACCATTGATAACAACCTTCTGTCCCTGGTTATCGCGTAATTCCCTGCAGGTAACATCTAACTGAAAACCAGAAAAATGGTAGTAGCGCCCAGTAGCAACAACTGTTTCGCTAGACGCTGAACGCCTTAGGATTGCCTTGATTCTGGCCAGCAGTTCTCGCGGATTGAAGGGTTTTGCCAGGTAGTCATCGGCACCGAGCTCTAATCCTATAATACGATCTGTCTCATCGGAGTTGGCGGTTAACATAATCACTGGGATCTGGCTAAAAGTGCGCAGCCTTCTACAGACTTCAAAGCCATCTATGTCCGGGAGCATGATGTCCAATACTATCAGGTCATAATTGTTGTCCCTGGCAATTGAGTCCAGAAAGCTCAGACCATTCAGGGCACTGTCTACTAAAAAGCCATTTTTACTCAGATAAGTTTGCAGCAGTGCACAGATTTCTGGATCGTCGTCTACAACGTATATTTTTTTATTTTCAATCATATAGAGACATCTTAACGGAGTGATTTTAACCTCAGTAACAAGAGCGCAGCGCTGTGTATCTACAGCCGTTAGCAAAAAAGTCACTGAAAACGCGGATTTTATCGTTATTATGGCGCATATTTAGCGTACTTACTGCAAAGCTCTACTCGGTAGAACAATAACTACATACTACCTACAAGGCCTTAGAAAGTAAGTATCGGCCCGACCTTAATTGTAACAAAGTGTAGTATTGATCACTTTAAAACCCTAAAAGGTATTTTTAACATTTGACTCAGCGAACCGGTCGCTGAGGTATTTTGCAGTGATTTCTGACCGAAGATAATCTTCTGCTCGCCGTTTTTTGCCACCCCTAAATAAGTGTTGAAGAGTCGATCCCAGAGCGATAAATTGAAACCGAAATTGTGAGAATACTCTGTGGGTTCTACGCTGTGGTGAATACGATGCATATGTGGCGTCACTAGAAGAAAGCGCAGCAACGGTTCTAGTTTCTGGTGCATATTAATGTTGGCGTGATTAAACAGCGACAGCGCATTAAGAGTAACTTCAAAGAGAATAACAGCCACTACAGGTGCGCCTAACAGCACTATAGCTAATACTTTTAACAACAGTGAAAAGATGGCTTCAACGGGGTGAAATCGCACCCCAGTGGTTGTGTCTAGGTCCATATCTAGGTGATGGACACGGTGAAATCTCCACAGAAGTGGTATTTTGTGCAGGGCTAAGTGTTGCAGGTAAATGATTAGATCCAGGGCGATTAAACTGCCGATAAGCGACAGTAACACAGTGGGGGTAAAGGTATTAAATAGACCGATATTTTGCCCGTTAGCCCAGGCGGCACTGGCGACAGTAATTGCCGGGAACAGCAGCCGCATGATCGCAGTATTAATCAGCATCATTGCGACATTGGTGAGCCTGCGGTGCATATTGTTTGCATTAGGTGGGCGGGAGGGACGCAGCCATTCCCAGCTAAGAAACAGCATAAAAAGCCCGATAAAAACACTGAATCTGAGCGCGCCTTCATGTTCGCTGATGACCGGTAATAACATAGTGATAGCCTTAAATTAGCCGCATTTGATAAAAGCGGCAGCCGCGGCAAAAATAGCGCGGATGCTAGTGGCAAAAGCAGTTCGCTTTCGAGCACTTCCCCCTAGCCTATTCAATAGCCTGGCAGTCGGCAAGTAGTGTCGACTTGGACTGAGCAGCTACTTAGCTAACAATATGCAACGCAGAGGCCAGTAAGCCCCATACGGCAGTGGCTTTTGAGTTCCTTGCAGAGTTACTAGGTCGCTGTTAACTGTCTATTTGCCGATACAGAAGCTAGAAAAAATCTTGCCCAGCAGATCATCACTGCTCACTTGCCCGGTAATTTCTCCCAGTGCCTGTTGTGCCTGGCGCAAGTCTTCGGCTAATAACTCGCCTGCATTGTTGTAGATCAACTGGGCATGGCCGATGTTCAGCAATTCATCTGCTCTGTCTATTGCATCCAGATGTCTGCGTCTGGCTAAAAAACCACCCTCAGCTGTCGCCTGGTAGCCCATACAGGTCTTTAAATGTTCACGTAACACATCTATGCCCAAATCAGCTTTGGCCGACAGATTGATGCAGGGGGCGCCGTGACCGTGGTGCATGCCTATAGATTCGTCGCTCAGATCAGCTTTATTACGGATAATGGTAATTTTGCTGTCGTCGTCTAGTTTATCGACAAATTCCGGCCATATCTGATGCGGGTCATCGGCGGCGGTCTGCGTGCTGTCAACCATCAGCAAAATTCGATCGGCGCTCTGGATTTCCTGCCAGGCCCTGGAGATACCGATCCTCTCTACTTCATCGGGAGCATCTCTTAGGCCGGCGGTATCGATAATGTGCAGTGGCATGCCATCGATGTGGATGTGTTCGCGCAGCACATCGCGAGTAGTTCCTGCAATGTCGGTAACAATAGCGGCATCTTTACCGGCCAGTGCATTGAGCAAACTGGACTTACCGGCGTTGGGTCGACCGGCGATAACGACATTCATGCCCTCGCGGATGATACTGCCCTGTTTAGCTTCTCTTTTTACGCTGTGCAGATTGTCGATGATTTCTTCGAGTCTACCTTGGACGATACCGTCAGCCAAAAAATCAATTTCCTCCTCGGGGAAATCAATCGCCGCCTCGACGTAAATACGCAAGTTCGTCAGGCTTTCAACCAGATTGTAAATGCGTTTGGAGAACTCCCCCTGCAGTGATCGCAGTGCACACTTGGCTGCCTGTTGCGAGGAGCTGTCGATCAAGTCGGCAATTGCTTCTGCCTGGGCTAAATCCAGTTTGTCATTTAAAAAGGCTCGCTCGGAAAACTCTCCCGGGTTGGCCAGCCTGCAGCCTAGCGCCTGCACTCGCTGCAGTATAAAATCCATTACTATAGGGCCGCCGTGGCCCTGCAGTTCTAGTACATCTTCACCGGTAAAGGAGTTGGGACCGGGGAAGTACAAGGCAATACCCTGATCTAATTCGCTGCCATTTTGATCGAGAAAAGGGCCGTATTGTGCATAGCGCGGCTTAGGCACAGTGCCAATGATGGCCGCTGCAATTTCAGCGGCCTTTGGACCCGATACTCGTATGATGCCCACACCCCCGCGTCCGGGTGCCGTCGCTTGCGCGGCGATAGTATCTTGAGAGGTGAGGGTCATGGGATCTGCTCCGTAGTTCTGTAAGTAATCTAAGGTAAATTGTTTATGCTAAACGCAAACAAGGCACCCGAAGGAGCCTTGTCGTCTGTTGCTGCTAGTTTAAGACATGCCTGAATACGCAGATGTTTCGCCAATCAATAACAGCGTATTATCCAGCTTGATTTTCCTGCTAGTTTAACATCAAAGTGCAGCCCATGTAGTATAAAATCTGGGGCAGAGTGTCGAGTACAAGTACAGTCCGGGAGGATTTTGCCACACTGGAATAAAAATTCGGCAATGGCTATAGTAGTGGTGAACTCATTCTACTGCGCTCGTTGGGGGTCAACTATTTACAGGCTAAAAAATCGGCTTCTTGTCCGTCATTCACCCTCGCTGCTAGGGCTTGTTCCCAGGTCATGGCTTAGCTGCGCACTGTTTGCTGTGAGCTTCTCCTGTATGGCTCAGGCCAGTGAATTACGCATAGCGATTGGTATCGCGCTGCCACCCTATGTATTGGATAAAAATAATGCCGGTATTGAAGTCGAGATCATCAAAGAAGCACTCAAGGTAAAAGGCTATAGCGTTAGTTTTCACTTTGTGCCGAACTTACGGCTATTGAGGAGATTAAAAAACAAAGAGGTAGATGGCACGGCACAAAACAGCATCTTTGATATTGGCCGTGAAGTAAATATGACGGTGTATGATTCCGACACGACCATTACCTACCATAACTTTGCCATCGCCTTTGATGACAAAAAGTTCCAGATTCACTCAATAGAAGATCTGCTTAACAAACGCGTACTGGCCTTTCAAAACGCCTCTAAGTACCTGGGTCCGATCTACGCTGCAATGGCAAAAAATAATGAAAATTATCGGGAACACGCCAAACAATCACTACAAGTTAAGCAACTGTATGCGGATAGAGTCGATGTGGTGATCTCCGAGAGGAGAATTTTTAACTACTGGAAAAGTCAGGCGCAGTCACAGGGAGCGCTATTTTCCAGGAACAGTCACAAGAGCCTCAAGTTTCATAATATATTTTCAGCTTCTCCACGCAACGTCAAATTTGTTGAGCGCCAGACTAGAGACGATTTTAATGCCGGGCTGAAGGTCATTAAAGCCAGTGGTTTATATCAGGCCATTATTAAAAAGTATGAACATATGTAACTGTAACGAATCTGCTTGAGCTAGTTTGCT
>MABF01000183.1 GCA_002163025.1 'Osedax' symbiont bacterium Rs2_46_30_T18 | reverse complement strand
ATACCGTTTTGCGCCCTCTCGAAATCAATGCCTTGTACACGAGTGCGCTCAGGTAGTGGCTCATTAGTGATAGTAGCCATCTTTTCAGGTACAGCAACTTTAGCCGGGGCCGATGCTGACGGCTGAGCAGCTGCGACAATTTCTTGCGGCTCACTGGCAACCTCATTTTCGTCCAATTCAATGAACAGCGCATTGCCTTGAGCATAAGTACTATAGTTAGTCAGTCGGTTTAAATTGGCAACCACTCTGAGCCGACCTTTTACCTGCACTAGCTCAAGGGAGCGCAGTGACTCTTTATGGATAGGGAATGTTTTTTCTTGCGTACCATTCTCCACTCCCCACAAGTCTATCAACACTCGATCCGGTGCTTTAAGCACAAAGGCCGTCGGTATAGGCGGTGGTGCATCAAACTGCATTTTTAATTCAAGCTTGCCAGGGGCGACTTGCTTCACAGAAAATTTTAACAGCGTAATATCCGCAGCTAGAACGTGATTACTGAGCAGCATAGCGAATAAGAATATAAAACCAGACCTGCTGCAGCGCCCCAGCAGTTTAAGCTTTTTTGACAAGAGAACTATTGCCCTTAACATATAGACATTCCTATGGATCCTTTGACTCGACGAGTTCGATACTGCGAGGCCGAGTAATCCAGCCCCCCCTACCATTAGATATTGTTTCTAGTAATTTTAATTTCTGACTATCAACTTTCAGAACTGTACCATGATCTAGGCCGATATAGTCACCCACAGTCACTCTGTGAATCTCGCCATTGCTATCGACTAGCAGAGCCCAAATATTATCGACACCTTTGGCTATAGTTCCGACCATTGTTAATTCTTTAATTGCGAAGCTTTCCAGATACTCCTTCAAGCGCTCACTATCAGGAGCTCCAGTATTGCCCAAATCAATCTGGGTAGGCTGACCATCGTCATCTTCATCGGGAGTGTATTTCACCAATTCCAGAAATGGATTCCGCAAACTGGCCCCCTCATAGACAAAGGCTTCATAGGCAGCAAACTCAGGCAATGGTTTAATTGGCCTGGAGTCCCGCCCCTGTACATGGGAGATATACTGCTGTAAATCTGCGGTATCTTCTACCCAGACACAGCCCGAGAGAGAGCTCATGAAAAAAGCGATCGCTAGCAGTTTTTTCATTATCGAGGCTCTATTCATCTTCATTCCGGTATGTTTTTGCGGTGATGGAAATAGACAGTCGCCCCTCTGCTATTGGCGTCAAACTATAATTATGTAAGGTCACTATTCGTTTTATTGCCGCGATACCACTGACAAAGCTGCCTACTTGATGATAAGTCCCCTGCGCCGATATTTGAATCGGCAGCTCAATGTAATACCTCTCTTTGCGCTCAGCCTGTAGCGCAATACTATTAATTATCAGCCCGGATTCGATACCTATGTTAGTAATATCTTCCAACAGCCCCGGGACTTCTTTCTCTGTCGGCAACTGGCGCCTGATTTCTTTAAACTGCTCTTCTACGTCCGCCATTTGTTTACGCAATCCAGCCAGATTCGCTACTTTATTAGACTCTGCTGCATACTGTTTTTTTAGCTGTAACTCACGGCTAATTTCGGTACTGAGAATTTGTTCTTTATCGCTGATATAGTAATGCGCCCCCAGTACTAGCACTATGCTAAACACCAATACGTAACAGATAACTTTAGCCCCAATGGGCCAGCTTCCCGCAGTCGCAAGGTCTAAATTGTTAACATCAAAGCCTTTGAAGGAGTTTTTAATTACATCAATCAACTTTTGGCCCCTTGGATAACTGCACGTTAAGATTGAAGCTGCGACTGAGTTGCTGGGAGCCGACCGTGGTCAGATTAGGCTCACCAAACCAGAGAGATGCATTTAAATTGCGCATCAGTGTCGATACATTCTGATTTCTGCTGGCCAAACCGTTAATGGTTAATATATCACCGCTTCTAGTCAGAGAGGTATAATGCAATTCATCCGGCAACACTCTTACCAGCTCGTCGAAATAGCGCACGATGAGTGGTCGATCACCTTGTAGTTTCTTTATTGTTTGCAACCTGGCCAAGCGTTTCTCTTTCAGCTTCTTTAATGATTCTATCTCTTTCAATTTGTTTTTCAGCTGATTAATTTCTGTAGACAAAAAAGAAGATCTGACAGCTTGTCGCTGAATTTGTTCGTTGTAATACTCCCCTGCGGCAAACACTGCTAATAACGCCACGATTACGGCAAGAAACAAGCCAGTAAAGAAATTCTTTTGTAATTGCTCATCGCGCTCTTCACGCCATGACCTTAAATTAATTCTTACCATAACTTACCTATTGGTCAAAAAATCTCAATGCCAAGCCACAGGCCTTCACCAACACTGGTGCGTCCTTATTTAGCCGATCCCGATTAATTTTCGGCTGCACATCCATCGTTTGGAAAGGGTTGGTCAGCTCCACGGGAATCCCCACTTCTTCTTCTAAAATATCCACCAGGCCTTTAATAGAAGAACAGCCACCGCTTAAATAGATTTTCGACAGCTGATTTTGCACATTTGATGAGTAGTAGAACTGCAGTGCCCTAGATATTTGTTGCGCTACAGTATCTCTGAAAGGCTCTATCAGCATCGCTTCAATTTCAACGCTAATTTCATTGAGCCTAAATGATTGCTCCACTTCTTCTACCGACATACCACACTGCACATGGATAGCATTAGTAAGCTCATTGCTGCCAAACCCTTGCTCTCGGTTATAGATAATATCACCCTGATGCAGCACATTAAGAGTCATAGTCGAGGCACCGATGTCAATGGAGGCTATCAGGTCGCCATTTTGCAAATGGTCTCTGCTGACATAGGTTAACAAACGCTCAATAGCAAAAGTATCGACATCAACAATGTCGCACTTTAAACCAGCAGAATTTACTGCCTCCTCACGCTGTATTACGTCATTATCTCGACAGGCTACCAGTAAAATACTGCTGAGGTCTGGATTGGTTGGGTGTGGCCCCTGGACTTCGAAATCAATGGCCACTTCATCCAGTGGGTAGGGAATAAATTGGTCAGCTTCAATTTTAATTTGATCTTCTAGTTCGGCATCTGAAAAGGCATTTGAGAGCTCTAACTGCTTAATAATGACCGCGGAAGATGGTACGGCAGTGATGGCGTTATTGAGTTTATTGCCGCAAATTTTCACGCCTTTTTCGATAGCTTCTGCTACCACAGCCAACTCTTGCATATGGCCGTCAACAATCGCAGATGCCGGCAGGCCCACTATTGCATATGAGTCTAAAGACAATGTACGTTTAGAGCGACTAAGAGCAACCAACTTTACCGCTGATGACCCTATATCCACACCTAACCAAGTCGATGTTTTTTTATTAAAAAGACCAAACAACTAATCTATCCCTTTGTTACCAGACTATTCAGCCTAAGTGTAGTTTATTTTTATATTAATTAAGCATATATGCTCAATTTATTTTAGGGCTTTGGATAATAATTGCAGCAACTTCCAGCGTCATTAAAACATTAATAGCAGGTTCACTAAAGCTTTTTATCCTCAACCCCTCAACAATCAAAGCACTGTGTCGCAAATCACCGACTATCTGTAATTATCTGAAAACACTAGATAGTTTAAAACACACAGGTAGTGGATAACACCAATATTGTTCCAATGCAGAAAACCTATAAACAACCTCTTTTCGGATAGTTTTCTCTCATAAGGCGGTTAACTAACCAAAGGATGCTGGTGCAAAATATATGCAATCTATATAATAGCCCTTTTATTTTCTGCCATACAGGAACTACATGCGCGCTATAAAACTGCTCTTCCAATTCATTCTCTCAATGACTGTATTAGGCATGATTCTCGGCACCGTCAGCATGGTAGGTCTGTACCTTTATTTTTCACCTTCACTTCCAGATGTGGAGTCTCTTCGTCAAGTACACTTTCAAACACCTTTAAAAGTCCTTTCAAAAGACCACAAATTGATCGCCGAATTCGGCGAAAAACGCAGAACACCTATCAGTTTTCAGCAAGTCCCAGAAAAATTCATCAAAGCACTGCAAGCCGCCGAGGACTCTCGCTACTTTGAACACCACGGGGTAGACATCAAAGGCTTGGCCCGTGCTGTAGTACAACTGGTGACTACGGGCAAGAAACAAGGCGGCGGTTCCACAATCACCATGCAAGTAGCTAAAAACTTTTTCCTGACCCGGGAAAAGTCTTTCTCGCGTAAATTTAGCGAAATATTGCTAGCGCTGAAAATCGAAAATGCGCTCAGCAAAGAAGAAATCTTTGAGCTCTACGTCAATAAAATTTATTTGGGCCACAGATCTTACGGAATCCAGGCGGCATCTTTTGTCTATTATGGCAAAGACATCCGCGATATCTCCCTGGCGCAACTGGCGATGATTGCCGGTCTGCCAAAAGCCCCCTCTGCTTTCAACCCTATCACTAATCCCAAGCGGGCAACTACCCGCCGCAATTGGATCCTCGGTCGAATGCTCAGTTTGAACTACATTAACCAAGCCGAACACGATCAGGCGACACAACAAGCCGTTAGCGCTTATTACCACACTGCAAAAATAGAGCTTTACGCCCCTTATGTCGCAGAAATGGTGCGTAAAAAACTCTATTCGCAATACGGCGACAAGCTCTACGCCGATGGCTATACAGTCATCACTACACTGGATAGCAAGATGCAAGTATCCGCCAACAAAGCGGTACAAAATGGTTTGCTTGCCTATGTAAAACGGCACGGTTACCGGGGCCCCGAAAAACAACTGGACATTATAGAATTAAACCTTGAGCAGCGGCTAAAGCTACTAAAAGCCGAGACCAGCCACGCCGGCATCGAGCCCGCCCTTGTGATAGCGATTGATGAAAAACAAGTCAGTGTATTACGCAAAAACGGTGAGCAAGCTATCATCCCCTGGCACGGGCTTGCCTGGGCAAGAAAATTCATCAACGTTAATAGCCTAGGTCCCAAGCCTAAAGCGGCCAAAGATATTTTGCAGCTCGGTGATTTAGTGCGTATTAAAAGCGAACTCGAGCCAAATGAGCAACAGCCAATCCAATACTGGAGCCTTAGCCAAATCCCTAAAGTACAAGGGGCGATGGTAGCGATGAACCCAGACAATGGCGCAATATTGTCCTTAGTTGGAGGTTTTAGCTTTACTCACAACAAATTCAACCGCGCGACTCAAGCCATCAGACAACCGGGTTCTAACTTGAAACCTTTTATCTACGGTGCGGCACTAGAAGCAGGTTACACAGCGGCAACTACAATTAACGATGCACCACTAGTATTGCAGGGAGATACTTTAGAGGCTAACTGGCGCCCGGAGAACTCGTCGCTTAAATTTTACGGACCGACCAGATTAAGGGTAGGTCTTTACAAATCACGCAACTTAGTTTCAATACGTTTACTGCGCGCAATAGGTATAGATAACGCACTTGATTATCTGGTCAGATTTGGCTTCAAGAGAGAACAACTACCGCAGAATTTATCACTGTCCCTGGGGGCCGCCGACCTCACCCCTGTGGATCTAATCGCTGGCTACGGCCCTTTTGCCAACGGCGGCTACCGGGTCGACACTTTTTTTATTGACGAAATACAAAACCAAAAAGGCGTAAGTATTTTTCAAGCCAAGCCCAGAACGGTTGTCACTGCAAGCAGCGACTTAGATAGCGATCGCTATGTCGAAGCTCCCAGAGTAATAGATGCCAGAGACGGCTACGTAATTTACAGCATTTTAAAAGACACTATCCGCCGCGGTACTGCGACCAAAGCTAGGGTACTACAACGCTCTGACATGGCCGGAAAGACAGGCACCACCAATCAACAGCGCGATGCCTGGTTCACTGGTTTCAATCGTGAAATAGTCGCCACGGCTTGGGTCGGCTACGACATCCCATCCCCACTTGGCAAACGCGAATTTGGCGGCACTGCGGCACTGCCAATCTGGATCGACTTCATGAAAGACACCCTGGCAGAGCGACCTGAGGCACCACTTAAGCGCCCTGCAGGGCTAGTAGATGTCAGAATCAATGCAAAAACTGGATTGCGCTCCAAGAGCAGTACAGGAGAAACTGTCAGCGAAATAATAAAATCTGAAGATGCCCGCAGACTTGCGGCTCAGAGCGAAGAGATCAATGACACAACGACCGATGATTTGTTTAACTAAGAAAGGAGCCCTTAACTAAACTCAAGACGTAAGCAATATTCAGACATAAAAAAGCCCGGCGAGCCGGGCTTTTTTGGGGTCGCTAATCAGCAATCAGCTAATGAATTCAACGGGTAGTTACTCGGCATCGGCAAACGCGCCACACCCGAATCTATCGCCGCTTGCGCAACCGCTTGCGACAACCTTCCCAACAAACGTTCATCAGTGGGTTTTGGAATAATATATTGCGCACCAAAAGACAGTGACTCTAAATTGTATGCACTGAGCACTTCTGCAGGTACGGGCTCTTTAGCTAAGGATGCCAGAGCGCGAACTGCAGCCGCTTTCATCTCTTCATTGATCACTGTTGCACGAACATCTAAAGCACCGCGAAAGATAAACGGGAAGCCCAGCACGTTGTTCACTTGGTTAGGATAATCTGAACGACCTGTCGCCATAATAACATCGTCGCGAGTGGCGTGTGCCAACTCGGGTTTGATTTCAGGGTCCGGGTTAGCGCAGGCAAAAATTATCGGCTTAGCAGCCATTTTTTTCAACTGATCAGCCGCCAGCAAATTCGGTCCTGACAAACCGACAAAGACATCGGCACCGTCAATAGCATCGTCTAAAGTACGCTTATCTGTTTCTGTGGCAAAAATTGCTTTCTCAGTAGTTAGATCATCGCGACCAGAGTGAATTACGCCCTTGCGATCTAGCATATAAATATTTTCTACTTTAGCGCCCATGTTAATCAACAGCTTCATACAAGCTACAGCAGCAGCCCCGGCACCTAAAGTGACGATAATGGCTGTTTCAAGTTTTTTCCCGGCAATTTCCAGAGCATTAATCATGCCTGCGGCTGTCACTATGGCAGTACCGTGCTGATCATCGTGAAAGACCGGAATATTGCAACGCTCAATCAGGGCGCGCTCTATTTCAAAACACTCAGGTGCTTTAATGTCTTCTAAATTGATGCCACCAAAAGTATCGGCAATGCGGGCTACCGTATCAATAAAAGCTTGTGGGCTCTCAGAATCGACTTCTAAATCGATAGAGTTAATTCCGGCAAATCTTTTGAACAACAACGATTTACCTTCCATTACTGGCTTCGAGGCCAAAGGTCCTAGATTACCTAACCCCAGGACAGCAGTACCGTCTGTAATAACCGCAACTAAATTGCCTTTACCCGTGTATCTATAGGCATTTTCCGGGTCCTTAGCAATTTCACGACAGGGTTCGGCAACACCCGGGCTATATGCTAATGACAGATCTCGCGCCGTTTCAGCGGGCGTAGTCAGCTCCATACCGACTTTACCTGGACGAGGAAACTCATGATATTCAAGGGCTGCTTTATTCAGATCTTCAGACATAGGTGTTGTTCCATTTCAAAATTAACACGGGCTTGCGATTCTATAGAAAAGGCTGTGGGCAAACAACCTTAGAAACCTTCAGATCATAGAATAGTCAAAAATTAGTGTTTGTGGCGTTTTTTCTGCACTCCTGTGAGACGTGCAGGGCTTTATTCTATGCTATCTTCTTGTTTCATACTGGTTCGATCGAGCTTATTTTAAGTGTTTTACGCAGAAAAACAACAGCATTATCTGAGATGTCTGGAGTTCCAATTTATGCATTCATTACATGCAGTAGTTGCGCTACTATTGGTGAACTGATCATTGACAGCTTACAACTTTCCTTCGAGTCACCGTCTTTTCCCTGACTCTGCTTCTGTGAAAAAGCACCACATAACTAGATGCTATTGGGTTTGAATATCAACAACGGTAGTGACTAGTGATTTACTACTAGCATACGAAGACACTCCTTACGACATCAAAACGAGCCAATTCTAAATGGAAGTTGGAAGTTGGAAGTTGGAAGTTGGAAGTTGGATACTTGTAGCTCTCCCTTATAAATAATACAGCAGACATAAAAAAAGCGCTCAAAAGCGCTTTTTTCAACGAAATAAAACTTACTTGCGTGCAGGCATTGACGCGAAACGCTTGTTGAAGCGATCGATACGACCACCTGAAGTAGCATCTTTCTGCTTACCTGTATAGAACGGGTGACACTGGCTGCATACGTCTACGTGTAAATCTTTGCACAATGTAGAACGAGTTTGCATGTTGTTACCACATGAACAGCTAACGGCAATCTCTTCGTACTTAGGATGGATATCATTTTTCATGGGAGAAACCTTTCAGGTTCTGCGCCGCCACTTGATCTTTTGCCAAGCACCGCGCTAGGGTTAAAATTAGACTCCAATTGAGCCAGGCGCGCATTATACGGAGCTTATCCATACGAGGCAAGTGAATTAAAAACTGTTTGTTTTTCGAGCAAGCTAAACACCTTAATAACAGATACAATTTAACCAAGGCGACGATTTTTTTCACACTTGACTATATTGCCCACAGAAAAAATCATAGAATAACCCTAAATTATTGTTATTTGGTAGCCAATGGCCTTTTTACGTGTCGCTATTCCCTCCCCCCTGCGCAGACTGTTCGACTATTTAGTTCCTCCAACAGAGCTTGTTAGCGACTTTACCCCAGGTATCAGACTACTAGTTCCCTTTGGTAACCGTCAGCTTGTGGCCATACTGGTGGAGGTTGTAGAACAGAGCCAAATAGCAACTGACAAACTTAAACCTATCTTAAAAATTATCGACACAACACCGCCACAACCAAAATTTATCTTTGAGCTGGCACTGTGGGCGGCACAGTATTACCAGCACCCTACCGGGGATGCTCTGCTGCAATCACTGCCTATTCACTTGCGCAAAGGGCAACCCTGCGAGCGATTGCATGAATACTTGTTACATGCCAATCCTGATGTCCAGGACACTTTAAGCGCCAGAGCCAAGAAGCAACAGGCTACTTTGCAGCTAATCAAGCTGCACCCCAATGGTATTAGTATCGATGCTTTGAAAGCTGAATTGGGCTCTAGCAGCTCAGTAAAAACACTGTTAGAAAAAGAGTTTATTATACAAAAGCACCGCCCGCACATTAACCATCACAATTGCGAACCACTGCGTGAGCCCGGTAAATTATTGAACCCGGAGCAGGCAATAGCCGTTGAAGAAATAAACCAACGACAGGGATACCAGACATTTTTACTCGACGGAATCACTGGCTCTGGCAAGACTGAAGTGTACTTACAAGTGATAGAAAAAGTACTCAGAGAGGGCAAGCAAGCTTTAGTGTTAGTCCCGGAAATAGGCCTAACACCGCAGACTGTTTCACGTTTTAAGGCGCGTTTTAATGTAAGCGTTGTCTACATGCATTCGAATATGAGTGACAAGCAACGTTTTAAAGCCTGGCTACAGGCACGAGATGGGGACGCACAAATTGTCATAGGTACCCGCTCGGCTATTTTCACTCCACTGGCTCACCCGGGAATCATCATCATTGATGAGGAACACGACCAATCGTTCAAGCAGCAAGAGGGCTATAGGTACAGTGCCAGAGACCTGGCAGTAGTTCGCGCACACGGAGAAAATATACCGCTTATTTTGGGCAGTGCCACCCCCTCTCTGGAATCACTGCAAAATGCAAAGCTGAACCGCTACAGCTATCTGACTATTACCCAGCGTGCCGGAAATGCAAAGCCACCCGTCGTTGAACTACTCGACATAAAAGGCAGTGAGCTTCAGGCCGGATTATCTCAAGTACTGATTGAACAGATACAACAGCACTTAGACGATCACACTCAAGTGTTGATTTTCTTAAATCGACGCGGTTTCGCCCCTAGCTTAAGCTGCCACAACTGTGGCTGGATAGCCCCCTGCAGACGCTGCGACTCCAGATTGACGCTACACCAAAAGCCGCCGCATTTACATTGCCATCACTGTGGCAGCCAAAAACCTGTGCCCAGGAACTGCCTGGATTGCGGCAGCACTGAACTTACCGCTGTAGGTACTGGCACTGAGAGAGCCGAGCAGACTCTGGCCAGCTTATTCCCAGATTGGCCTATCTGGCGTATAGATAGAGACAGCACTAGCCGGAAAAATGCGATGCAGGAGATTATCGCTGAAATAAATAAAGGCCAACCAGGTATTTTATTGGGTACCCAAATGCTTGCTAAAGGGCATCACTTTGCCAAAGTATCACTAGTGGCTATTTTAGATGCCGATAGCGGCTTGTTCAGCACCGACTTTCGCGGCATGGAGCGAACGGCTCAATTAATCACCCAAGTATCGGGCCGGGCCGGCAGAGAAGAGATATTAGGTAAAGTCCTGATTCAGACGCATCACCCGGAACACCCACTACTGCAAACCTTAGTAAACAGTGGCTATAAAGATTTTGCCAGCGATGAACTTCGCAACCGAGCCACCACCGGGCACCCACCCTTCAGTCATATTTCAATCATTCGCGCTGAGGCAAGCAACCCGGGCAGAGCCGAGGCTTTTTTGCAGCTAGCCAAACAAACGACGGGGTTTGAAAAAATCCTCAGTTTCGGCCCCTTCCCCGCACCTATGGAGAAAAAGGCCGGAGTCTTTCGCTCCCACTTAATCATCCAGAGCGGTAAAAGACCGATGCTGCAGCAATTTTTAAGTCAATTCTGCCTGCAGCTTGAACACCACCCTCTAGCAAATAAGGTCAGATGGTCTATTGATGTCGACCCCTACGATATGTTTTAGCGATGCTATGCATTTTCTAGCAAAGGGTGACGATCCGTTTTCCAACAAAAAACTTTCAACAGTTACAACAACAATAGATAATACAGCGCTACCCTTTTAGCATTTGCAGAACCCCACTCAGGCGGATACAACAAAACATAATGGCTTCCAGAAAAGATTTTGCGCCTAAAAAGCGCAACAGTAATCACGCGACCCGCAAGAAAGCCGCACCTAAGGCTGGCAATAGCGCCGCTAAGATTAATAACCGCAATACTGACAGCCAGCCAACAGCCAACCATTCACCTGTGCAAGGCACCCCTTGGAAGTGGGTTATTGCCAGCATATTCGCCATTTCCGCTATCAGCTTTTTACTCTTTCAACTTATCCAGATCGACCCCAGAGCCATCAGGGAATCTGGCATTGCCGCCATCATCATGGACAACACTGACAGTGGTGATACTGCTGCTGAACAGCCTTTAGCCAAAATTGCCAAGTCAGCAGAGCCTGCAACGGCGGCTCTTAAGCAAACTAACAGTTCTAAAACTGCTCCCGCTACTGCCAGCAAAGTACCAGTGACAGAAAAATCCAGCGCTGCGCAACAAAAAGAGCCGTATCAGTTTTACAAAATATTGGCGACTGAAGCCGTGGCGACAGAGAACATAGCCGCTTATAAATCCACTCCGAAAACGGCAAAACTACAATTTAAAACGTTGCTGCAAACGGGTTCATTCCGTCAACAAAAAGATGCTCAGCGGATGAAAGCAATGCTGCTATTGAATAATTTACCCAACGTAAAAGTAGGTAAGATCACCTCTGATAAAGGCACATGGTACCGGGTCAGAACCGGGCCTTTTATTACCTTTGATCAACTGCGCGCGGCCAACACTAAACTCAACAAACTCAACATCAGCCCAATGCAAGTACAGCTCCACTAGACTCTATTGCAGTACACTACCCCGGCTCAACATAAGTGCAGATACCGATAAGGATTGTTGCAGCACACTCTACTGACTACAAATCCGCTTAAAGTCTCTTGAATTTACGAAATACGTAACCATAGTCTATCTATCAAAGTATTTAAGGTAATAATTAGATGACCACTATAGTTTCTGTTCGCCGTGGCGATTGCGTTGCCGTCGGTGGTGACGGCCAAGTTTCTCTTGGCAATACGGTAATGAAAGGCAGTGCCAAAAAAGTTAATGTGCTGGCGAAACATCAAGTCATAACAGGATTTGCCGGATCTACCGCAGATGCCATCACTTTGCGTGATCTTTTTGAGCAACAGCTGGACAAACATCAGGGCAATATCGTCAATGCCGTTATCCACTTGGCCAGAGAGTGGCGCAGCGACAAAGTATTGCGCCGACTGGAGGCACTGATGCTAGTCGCCAACAAAGAAAAAACCTATTTACTCTCCGGCACCGGTGATGTAATTGAACCGGAACATGGGGTAATCGCCATAGGTTCAGGGGGTAATTTCGCCCACGCAGCCGCCATGGCACTGGTAGAAAACACCGAGCTGGATGCCAAGACCATTGTCGAAAAAAGCTTACACATTGCCGCTGACATATGTGTTTTCACTAATCACAATCAAGTCATTGAAACACTGAGTTCAGTTGACAGCGCACAGGAGCTATAGATGTCTAACATGACACCCCGTGAGATAGTCCACGAACTGGACCGCCATATTATTGGCCAGGACGCCGCCAAGCGAGCAGTGGCGATTGCACTGCGTAACCGCTGGCGTCGGATGCAACTAGATGAAGAGTTGCGCACTGAAGTATCACCGAAAAATATTTTGATGATTGGCCCTACCGGCGTCGGTAAGACAGAGATAGCCAGACGTTTAGCGAAATTGGCCAATGCCCCTTTCATAAAAATTGAAGCGACTAAGTTCACCGAAGTCGGCTATGTGGGTCGCGATGTTGAAACTATCGTTCGCGACTTGATCGATATGGCGATCAAGATGGTTCGCGAGCAGGAAACCAAAAAGGTCAAATTTCGCGCAGAGGACTTAGCGGAAGAGCGCATCTTAGACATCTTGCTGACCCCGGCACGCGACGCTAATTCTAACAGCAGCGATAGCGAGAGCAAAACTTCTAGTGCCACCCGACAAATCTTCCGTAAGAAATTACGCGAGGGAGAGCTGGATGACAAAGAGATAGAAATCGAACTCTCGCAATCCCCGATCGGGGTTGAGATCATGGCCCCGCCTGGAATGGAAGAAATGACCAGCCAGCTGCAGAACATGTTCTCCAGCATGGGCAGCCAGAAGAAAACCAGCCAGCGGCTGAAAGTTAAGGAGGCCTACAAAGCGCTGATTGACGAAGAGGCCTCTAAACTGGTTAAAGAAGAAGATATTAAGCAGAAGGCAATTTATGCAGTAGAACAAAACGGCATTGTCTTTCTCGATGAGATAGACAAAGTCTGCAAGCGCGCCGATGCTGGCGGCTCCGGCGGCGATGTTTCCCGAGAGGGAGTACAGCGCGACTTACTACCGCTGATTGAAGGCTGCACCCTCAGCACTAAGTACGGTATGATCAAAACTGATCATATTTTATTTATCGCCTCTGGCGCTTTTCATCTGGCCAAGCCCTCTGATCTGATCCCGGAATTACAGGGCAGATTACCCATCAGGGTAGAGCTCAACGCTCTGACCGCCGATGATTTTCGGCGCATTTTATCTGAGCCAAAAGCTTCATTGATAGATCAGTACACTGCTTTACTGCTCACTGAAAATGTCAATATTAGCTTCACCGATCAGGGCATAGAGCGAATAGCCGAGCTGGCCTTTCAGGTCAACGAGCAAACCGAAAATATCGGAGCCAGAAGGTTACATACGATGATGGAGCGGTTATTGGAAGAACTTTCTTTTCACGCTTCCGACAAATCGGGTGAAAAAATTGTCGTTGATATCGATTATGTCAACCTGCACTTGGCCGAGCTTAGCCAGGATGAAGATTTGAGCCATTACATTTTGTAATACTCTGCAAGCTGAAAAGCTTATTGCTTTTCAGCTTTTCGACTTTCGACTTTCGACTTTCG
>MABF01000030.1 GCA_002163025.1 'Osedax' symbiont bacterium Rs2_46_30_T18 | reverse complement strand
TATCAACGCGATACGACCATCACCTGTGATAGTTGCACCCGACAAACCTGGTGTACCGTGTAAAATAGTGCCTAGGGGCTTTATAACGACCTCTTCTTGGCCCACTAACTGATCAACAACGAAACCAGCCCTTAAAGTACCTACTGTTACTATCACCACATGTCCCTGCTCGGGAAGGTCTGCATAACTCTGACCATCTATTAACCAGCGTTTCATATGGAACAAGGGTAAGGCCTGATCACGAACAGTAATTACTTGCTGCCCATCAACCACGTTGGTAGTGGTTAAATCTAAATTAAATATTTCATTAACATTGACTAAAGGAAGTGCAAAAGCCTGATCTTCCAGGATGACCATTAATGTAGGCATTATCGCCAAAGTTAACGGTACCTGAATAGCAATTCTGGTTCCTTGGCCCAAAACGGAATCGATAGCTAGAGTGCCATTTAGTTGAGTGATTTTTGTCTTCACCACATCCATACCGACGCCACGACCCGATACGTCAGAGACAACCTCTTTAGTAGAGAAACCTGCCGAGAAAATCAAATTAAAACATTCTTGATCAGACAATCTATTAGCGGCTTCCTGGTCTAACATACCGCGCTGTACTGCTAAGCCTCTCAAGACTTCAGGGTCCATTCCAGCGCCGTCATCCTGAATCACCAACAGAATATGGTCACCTTCCTGTTCAGCGGATAGTAGCACATGCCCCTCTCGGGCTTTGCCGTTCTTTTCACGCACATCTGGCAATTCTATACCGTGGTCTACAGAGTTCCTGACCAAGTGAATTAACGGATCTGCCAACGCTTCTACTAAATTCTTATCTAAGTCCGTTTCTTCACCGCGCAACTCAAGTCGAATCTCTTTTTTAAGTGTTCGGGACAAGTCACGAATTAAGCGTGGAAAACGGCCAAAGACCTTTTTAACTGGCTGCATTCGCGTTTTCATAACCGACATCTGCAAATCGGCAGTCACCATGTCTAACGTGCCTAGCGCTTTAGACATTTCCTCATCTTCACGGCTGCCGCCTAAGCGCACTAAGCGGTTACGCACTAATACCAATTCGCCTACCATATTCATGATTTTATCGAGTAATCGAGTATCAACCCTGACATTACTCTCTGGTGCTGGGGCTTTACTCGCCGCAGGCTTGGCAGCGCCTTTATTAGCAGCTTCGGTTGCCTTGACAACCGTTTGCGTAACACTTTGTTCAGCAGTGACAGTTGGGGGTTCAGGTATGTTTGCTGGTGCAACTACTGCACTATTATCTGCGGCAGGGCTAGCGGTAAATGCCCCTTGTCCGGTCGCTTGCAAATCATCCAACAAGTTTTCAAACTCGTCTTCCAAGCTAGCCGGTGCAGGCGGAGCTGATACGACTGGAGTGGCCGGAGCAGCATTATTTTTACCGGGCGCGCCTGTCGACCCATGTAGTTCATCCATTAGCGAATCAAACTCTTCTTCAGTAATCAGATCATTACCTGGAGCAGCAGTTGCAGCAGGCTTCACAGTGTTAGATTCTTGTAATAATAAATCAAAGTCATCGGCAGGAGACATCGGCGATTCGGGCAGAGGTTGAGGGGTTGAAGCTGCTTGTGTAGCAGGAGCAGCTTGTTGGGCTGGAGCAGATACAGGCTCAGCAGTTCCATTAACATTTGCAAAATTGCTGAGCTTTTGCATGATCATTGGATCAGCTGGCTGCGGTGGTACACCGGAACGTACATTTTCAAACATCCGGTTTACAGCATCTAACGACTGTAACACCACATCCATTAGCGCAGCGGTGACTTTTATTTCGCCTGTGCGCAACAAATCAAACAAGTTTTCCGCATGGTGGCAGCAGTCAACCATAGCATCTAATTGCAAGAAGCCAGCTCCACCTTTTACAGTATGGAAACCACGAAATATTGCATTTAATAAATCAGCGTTTTCTGGATTTTGCTCTAATTCAACTAATTGCTCTGATAAAAGTTCAAGTATTTCTCCAGCTTCAACGAGGAAGTCTTCGAGAATCTCCTGATCTACGTCCAAACTCATACAAATACCCCTACATTAAAAACCTAAACTAGAAAGCAACTCATCTACATCATCTTGCCCTGATACAACTTCAGGATTACTTTCAGTATTAATTTGTGGTCCTTCAGCCATTGGCGGTGCAGTCACTTTCTCAGCTGCTGCTTTATCGCTTTTTGGTTTTTCCTCCGGACTTTGCTCAAGTGGCATTCTGCCAAGCTCAGCAACACTTAGATTTTCAACTTTCGCAGCCATATTAATTAATGTGACCAAGCCATTTTGCACTTGTGTTAAA
>MABF01000285.1 GCA_002163025.1 'Osedax' symbiont bacterium Rs2_46_30_T18 | reverse complement strand
TTGTGCTCTATGCCACAGCACAGTCCCCCGCAGAAACGCAATTGATAGTGCCATTCTTTAAAGATATTGCGATTGACATGGGGCTGTTTTTCATAGTCTTTACCTATTTCGTGATTGTGGGTACTTCCAATGCGGTAAACCTGACCGACGGTCTGGATGGTTTAGCAATCATGCCGACAGTAATGGGTGCAGCGGGATTAGGTGTATTTGCCTATTTAAGTGGCCATACTGAATTTGCCAGTTACCTGAATATCCCCTATATCCAAGGCTCTGGTGAAATGATTATATTCTGCGGCGCAATCGTCGGTGCCGGCTTGGGATTTCTCTGGTTTAATACCTACCCAGCTCAAGTTTTTATGGGCGATGTGGGAGCGTTGTCACTAGGTGCCGCGCTAGGTGTCGTTGCTGTAATCGTACGCCAGGAATTAGTGCTGGTGATAATGGGTGGGGTGTTTGTAATGGAGACCATTTCAGTGGTGTTACAGGTAGCCTCCTTTAAACTCACCGGTAAACGAATTTTTCGTATGGCGCCTATACATCATCACTTCGAGCTAAAGGGCTGGCCGGAACCGCGTATTATTGTGCGTTTTTGGATTATCACCGTGGTGTTAGTGCTGATAGGTCTTGCGACCTTAAAGATACGGTAAGCGTCAATGAGCCTTATTGCTACTGATCAGTTAAAAATTGTTATAGGACTGGGAGTGACCGGGGTCTCCTGCGCCCGGTTACTGGCTAAAAACGCTGAAAACTTTATCGTTGTCGATACCAGAGAAAAGCCACCCAAACTTGAACAGTTTAGGCGTGAGTATCCAAACGTTAAAGTGATTCTTGGGCCTTTGGATGCACAGCTGTTAGCCACAGCCAGTGAATTGATTTTAAGCCCGGGGATTGCCAAAAATGATCCGGCGATCGCTTATGCAGTGGACAGCGGAGCCCTATTAGTCGGGGACATAGATTTATTTTGTCGTGAAGTGAGTGCGCCTATAATTGCCATTACCGGCTCTAACGCTAAAAGCACTGTCACTACTCTGGTCGGAGAAATGGCAAAGTGTTGCCATTTGGCTGTCGGTGTCGGCGGAAATATCGGCACTCCTGTGTTGGATTTTCTGGAGCAGCCAGAGAAAGATATTTACGTCTTGGAGCTTTCTAGTTTTCAGCTGGAGACCACCAATGACTTACGTGCCAATGTAGCTACAGTACTGAATATTACACCGGATCATTTGGATCGATATAACAACAACTTTCAAAAATACTACCAGGCCAAGCATCGTATTTTTAAAGGCTGCAAAAATGTGGTGGAAAATCTTGATGATGCATTAACGCATCCGCTGGTGGCAAAAAATGTTCAGATCTACGGCTACCGATTGGCTGCTTCAGATTTTCATATCTTTGGCTTGCTGGATGTCGAAGTAGAAGGCGTTATGCAGGAGCATTTAGCGCTGGCTAAACAGCCGTTACTGGAAATCAGCAAGATAAAATTGCCAGGTAGGCACAATGTTATTAATGCGTTAGCGGCTTTGTCTATAGGACATGCTGCAGGATTTGCAATGCAGGGTATGTTAAAGGCGATTGAAGATTTCCAGGGACTGGAGCATCGCTGTCAGTGGGTGGCCAATAAGCAGGAGGTCGACTACTTCAATGATTCAAAAGGCACTAACGTAGGGGCCACAGTTGCTGCATTACAAGGATTGGGAGCAACCTTGTCCGAGGATAAAAAAATAGTCCTGATCGCTGGTGGTGACGGTAAAGGGGCAGATTTTGATGACTTGGCTGAACCTGTGGCCGGGTTTGTTAAGGCATTAGTATTGATAGGTACTGACGCTAAGAAAATTGCGGCGTCTGTGACGGGTGCGCAAGTACACTACGCCACTGATATGCAGGCTGCCATTCTAAAAGCAGCGGCGCTGGCCAGCGCTGGCGAAATAGTGCTGCTGTCACCTGCATGTGCCAGCTTTGATATGTTTGACAATTACGAACAGCGCGGACAAGTGTTCACTGCACTGGCGAGAGATTTATAGTGCTGCATTTGACAGAGCCTAAATGGTTAACACAGCAAAGTGTGCTCAGTAGATGGCTATCTATGCCTAGCGGTCAGCTGCCGTTTGACCCGCTATTACTGGCATCAGCTGTGTTTATTATGTTGACCGGTTTTGTCATGATTACTTCTGCATCACTGGATGTGGCGGCAAAAAATTACAACAATGCATTTTTCTTTTCGATACGCCACGGGGTGTTTATTATCCTGGCAGTGATCGGCGCTCTAGTGGTATGGAAAGTGCCGATCAAGCGCTGGTATGACTTAGGTCCCTGGTTGTTGGTGTTTGGATTCGTTTTGTTAGTACTGGTTTTGATACCGGGGATTGGCAAGGAAGTAAACGGATCTCAGCGTTGGATCCGAGCTGGGATCCTCAATTTGCAAGCCTCCGAAGTGGCCAAATTCTGCATGACTATCTACTTAGGCGGCTACTTAGTGCGGCGCCTGAACGACGTGCGAAATAGCTGGAAAGGAGTGGTGAGGCCCATTTTACCTTTAGGTTTTTTTGTGTTTTTGCTGATAATGGAACCGGATTATGGTGCCGCTGTCGTATTGATGGCTGCAGTCATGGGGATGATATTTTTAAGTGGGATGCGCTTTAGTCAGTTCTTAGTCATATTGAGCGGGGCACTTGTCACTGTGGGCTCGTTAGCGGTGATTCAGCCTTATCGAGTGGCCAGGCTTAAATCATTTCAGGACCCTTGGGCCGATCCATTTGGCAGTGGCTATCAGTTGTCACAAGCGCAAATTGCCTTTGGCCGCGGCGAGTGGTTTGGAACCGGATTAGGTAACAGCGTACAGAAATTATTCTACTTGCCGGAGGCGCACACAGATTTTGTCTATTCAGTGCTTTCGGAAGAGTTAGGGCTGCTAGGGGCGCTGTGTATAGTATTGCTTTACCTGGTGTTAATTTTTCGCATTTTTCATATAGGCCGACAAGCAGAGCGCCAGCGGCAGTTTTTTATGGCGTTTATCACTTACGGCTTTGGCTTAGTGCTGGCCGCACAAATCCTGATCAACATTGGAGTGAATGTTGGGGCGGTGCCGACCAAGGGGCTGACATTGCCGTTGTTAAGTTACGGTGGCAGTTCGCTGTTGGTTTGTGCAGCAATGATTGCCGTTATCTTGCGGGTGGATTACGAGCTGAAATTACAGCGACAACTGCAGGCAACGATGGGCAGTTCAGCAACTATTGAATTGATAGGGCCCAAGCCAATAGTTGAGGCCATAGAGTCAGATGAGCCTTCGAAGAAAGCAGTTATTAAGAAAAAAGTTGTGGTCCAAGAGTCTGATGTTACTGACATATCCCATTACAGTGAAGAATTAGTTGAAGAAGAGCGACAGACATTGAAAACGAAGAGAGCGCAGCATCAAAGCAAGACTTTTGATCAAGCTAAAGCAAAGAGAAAACTTAACCGGGAGTCTATATGAGTTCGGTTGCAGGGAAGAAAAAAGTAGCGCTGATTATGGCGGGTGGTACCGGTGGACATGTTTTTCCGGCGCTAGCTGTAGCCGATTTACTCAGAGAATCCGCAGTGCAGATACACTGGTTGGGTACCGCGGCGGGGATTGAAGCCAAAGTGGTGCCCAACGCTGGAATTCAGTTACATTGTATTGATGTCAAAGGGCTGCGTGGCAAGGGCAAGCTGGGGTTGTTAAAAGCTCCATGGCTAATTATTAAGGCGATACTACAAGCGCGAAAAGTGATTCGCAGTGTCAAACCTGATGTTGTGTTAGGCATGGGGGGCTTTGCCTCGGGACCCGGAGCTGTAGCGGCCAAATTGGCGGGGGTGCCGTTAATTATTCACGAACAAAATGCCAAAGCGGGAGTGACTAATAAACTTTCACTGCCACTAGCATGTCGAAAGTTAGCAGCCTTCCCCGGGGCTTTTGGAGACGATACCGCAAAGGGCATAGAGATAGTAGGCAATCCAGTGCGCGGGCCTATATTGAATATGCAGCCCAGTGAACAGCGCTACGCGCAGCGCAGTGCAGGGATAAATTTATTAATTGTCGGCGGTAGTCTGGGAGCGCAGGCCATTAATCAGCTGGTGCCAAAAGCACTGGCGCAAATCGATGTAAGTTTTCGTCCCAATGTATGGCACCAGACCGGCGTCAAAAATATAGATGCAACCCTGGCGTTGTACAAAGAGAGTGCAGTAGCAGCAAAAGTTGAAGCCTTTATTGAAGACATGGACAGTGCCTACGCTTGGGCTGACCTAGTCATCTGCCGGGCTGGTGCGCTAACCGTATCGGAATTGGCGATAGCCGGTGTAGCATCTGTGCTGGTGCCTTTTCCCTACGCAGTAGATGATCACCAAACAGCCAATGCAGCTTTTTTAGAGGCCTCAGGGGCGGCTATTTTAGTCCCACAAAAGAGCTTAAATGCCGATAAGTTACGGGCATTATTAGTGCAGTTAAATGATAGAAAGTCCCTTCAGCAGATGGCTCAAAAAGCATGCAAGCTAGCAGCACCAGAAGCTTCAGCGACAGTGGCAAATATTTGTTTAGAGGAGATGCAATGAATATCAGTGGTAAAGCGCCTACGCTTACAGAATCTATCCATGAAGTGCCGGAGATGCGCAGAATAAGACGCATACATTTTGTTGGTATCGGCGGAGTAGGTATGTGCGGGATCGCCGAAGTTCTCTGCAACCAGGGGTATGAAATATCCGGGTCGGACATTAAAACTTCTGCGACTACTGTGCGGCTGACAAAATTAGGCAGCAAAATATATCTGGGTCACCTGGCTGAAAATGTCGCCGATGTGGATGTGGTTGTAACTTCTACCGCTGTAGATGAAAGTAACCCGGAAATAATAGCCGCCCGTGCCGCGCATATACCCATAGTGCGTCGCGCTGAAATGTTAGCTGAACTAATGCGCTACCGCCACGGCGTAGCAGTAGCAGGCACCCACGGTAAAACGACAACCACAAGCCTGCTGGCTTCGGTATTTGCTCAGGGAAATTTAGATCCTACTTTTGTCATAGGTGGGCGCTTAAACAGTGCCGGCACTAATGCAAGATTGGGGGCTAGTCGCTATCTGATTGCCGAAGCGGATGAAAGTGATGCCTCGTTCCTGCATCTGCAGCCGATGGTCGCTATCGTCACTAATATTGATGCCGACCACATGGACACATACGGTGGCGACTTCAATGTGCTGAAGCAGACTTTTGTGGATTTCTTACACAACCTACCATTTTACGGTTTGGCAGTATTGTGCACCGATGATCCGGTAGTGGCAGAAATTCGCGAGCGGGTCAGTCGCCCGGTAATTACCTATGGGTTAAATGAAGACGCTGATTTTCGAGCGATTAACATCAGCCAAAGTGGCATGAAAACCCACTTTACTGTGATACGGCCCGAGCAGCATAAAGATTTAGATGTGACTGTCAATATGCCGGGCTTTCACAACGTGCAAAACGCGCTGGCGACAATTGCTGTTGCCACTGATGAAGGTATTGATGATCAGGCGATTACAGCTTCGCTGGAGGCTTTTTCCGGTGTCGGGCGGCGCTTTCAAGTATTGTGTGATCTGCCTGTTAAGGGGGGCTCGGTGATGTTGGTTGATGACTACGGACATCATCCAAGAGAAATTCAAGTGACAATTAAGGCGGTTCGCGATGGCTGGCCAGAGCGACGTATCGTTATGATTAATCAACCGCACAGATACACCAGAACCCGTGATTTGTATGAAGATTACGTACAAGTGTTGTCGGATGTGGATCTGCTGTTATTGTTGGAAGTCTACGGGGCGGGTGAAGAGGCTATCCCCAGTGCCGACAGTAAGAGTTTGTGCAGGAGCATACGCCAGCGAGGTCAATTAGAGCCTGTCTACGTCGAGAGTATCGATGAAGTACCGCAGTTACTGGGAAATATTTTGCGCCCGGGAGACATATTATTGACTCAAGGTGCGGGTGATATTACAGCTTTAGCACATAAATTAAGCACTATGGATTATTCATAGTATGCGACAGGCACTGCGCATAATCGGGCTATATCGGCTGTGATGCTGCATTGGCGTAAACAAGATATTGCTCAATCGAGCGCCACTGCCGTGAATCAGGCGGCTATTGGTGCAGTGCAAAATAATCAGCCAGGGCTGTCAGGTGAAACCGGTCTTTCGTCCATGAAAATGTCAGATTGGTACGTGCGTCCAGCGATGATTTTGACCGCATTTACACTGTTTTGTGGCCTTATGTACAACGCTGCAGTGTCGCTTTGGCAAGTATTGGATAGGCCTATTGGCCAGTTGAGCGTCTCTGGTAACACCCAATATTTACAGCCACATAAACTATTGGATAAGCTGGCACTTATCCCACGCAGCGCCGGGGCAAATGCCTCGCTGTTGTCTATCGATATACATGAGTTGCAACAGCGGGCGCTTGAAGACCCCTGGGTAAATAGTGCAGCCATAAAACGCCAGTGGCCACCTGCGATCAAAGTAACAGTCGAAGAACAAGTAGCAGTGGCTAAATGGGGGAAAAAAGGCCTGTTAAACCATCAGGGAGATATATTTATCCCCGAGCATGCGGTTGCGTTTGATTTTTTACCGCTGCTAAATGGGCCTTCAACTGATACTGCCAGAGTAATGGATCAATACCATACTTTAAGTCAGTTTTTTAAAGGTGGTGAAACATATATGTTAGGCCTTACTTTGCAGGCTCGCGGAGCTTGGACCTTGGTACTAAATAACCAAATAGAAGTTGAGTTAGGGCGGGAGCAGGTGCTGGCTAGATTAAGAAGATTTATACAACTTTACAAAGGACACCTTTATCGTAAAGGCACACAGATTGAACGTGTTGATGTCCGTTATAGCAACGGTGTTGCTGTTAAATGGCGGCCGGTACTAGACCAAGTAAAAACTAACAACAAGTAAAGTGCTGTAGTGTTTTAAGGACTTTACAAAAAAATTTGACTGGCAGAGATTTTATTCGATACCTGAATGCCCGTCACTATAACGCAGTAATCTGGTAGGAGGTTATTATGTTTGAATTAAAAGATGATGATATACCCGGTGCAATAATAAAAGTCGTAGGGGTTGGGGGCGGTGGCGGTAACGCTGTTGCCCATATGTTAGTAGCAGATTTAAATGCGGTAGAGTTTATTTGTGCTAATACCGATGCCCAGGCTTTGGCCAGCGTGCAATCGCATAAAACTATCCAGTTGGGAAGAGAGACGACTAAAGGGTTGGGTGCGGGGGCTGATCCTCAGATCGGCAGGGCCGCAGCAATAGAAGATCGCGAGGCCATCGGTGAGGCGATAGCCGGCTCTGATATGATCTTCATCACCGCAGGTATGGGTGGAGGTACAGGGACAGGTGCTGCGCCTATTGTCGCTGAAGTTGCTAAAGACATGGGGATCTTAACCGTAGCAGTAGTGACTACCCCGTTCCCATTTGAGGGACGCAAACGCATGATGCTGGCAGATCAAGGTTTGCAGGAGCTGCGAGAGCAAGTCGACTCACTGATCATTATTCCCAACGAGAAGTTGATGAAGGTACTGGGGCGCAGTACCAGCTTAATTAAGGCATTTGCGGCAGCAAATGACGTATTGTTAGGGGCGGTGAGAGGCATAGCAGAGTTAATAACTTGTCCGGGTATGATCAATGTCGATTTCGCTGACGTGCGCACAGTGATGTCAGAGATGGGCATGGCCATGATGGGCTCTGATAAAGCACGCGGAGAAGACAGGGCGGCCATGGCCGCCGAGGGAGCGATTAACAGTCCTCTGTTAGAAAATGTTGACCTTAAAGGTGCAAGTGGCATTTTGGTGAATATTACCGCAGGTCTCGATCTTACCTTAGGTGAATTTAGTGAAGTGGGCAGTATTATTGAAAAATATGCGTCTAACGATGCAACTATTGTAATTGGTACTGTCATAGATACAGAGCTTGTTGATGACCTGAAGGTAACTGTGGTAGCGACAGGCTTCGAAAAAAAGCAGCCACAGATAGAAGTGGCTGTTGAGAAGGAAACGCAAATTAAGCCAGTAGCAAAAAAGTACACGCCCAACATGGATCAGATTGAACTACCCACAGTCCTGCGTCGCAAGCAACAAGAAGCACTGATAGATCCCAAAGCGGATGTTGAAAAAAATAGTGCTGGGACTGAAGATATGTTTGATGTTCCGACCTTCTTGCGCAGAAAAAGTGAATAGTTATTGAGAATGATTGTTATCATCTTGTTGGTTGGTTACTATAATCTTTGTCCAATTACTCAATAGATCAACAGTCAGAACAGATAAGACGTTAAGGTTAATAGTTTAATTAATGATCAAGCAAACAACATTAAAAAGTAGCATCCGAGCGACCGGATTAGGGATTCACTCCGGTGCGAAAGTCTACCTTCACTTACGTCCTGCAGCGGTCGATAGTGGGATCGTATTTCGACGGGTTGATTTAGATCCCGTAGTAGAGATACCGGCGAATGCATTTCTGGTTAAAGAGACAGTATTGTCGACAAACATTTTTAAAAACGATATTAAAGTTGCGACTATAGAGCATTTAATGTCGGCATTTGCCGCATTGGGCATAGACAATGCAATCGTCGAGCTCAATGCAGAAGAAGTGCCGATTATGGACGGGTCAGCCGCTCCCTTTATTTTTCTGTTAAAAGCGGCGGGCATTAAAGAGCAGCACAGCCCGAAAAAGTTTATCAAGATTATCCGCGAGGTCAGTTTTGAGCACGAGGGAAAAAAAGCCACTTTCAAACCGTATCACGGCTGTAAATTATCAGTGGAAATAGATTTTGATCACCCGGCTTTTATGGGTAAAAATATGAAATGCGAACTGGAATTATCCAGTGAAAACTTTATTAAACAAGTCAGCAGAGCCAGAACCTTCGGTTTTATGAGCGATATTGAATACTTGCGGGCCAATAATTTAGCCCGTGGTGGCAGCATGGAGAATGCCATAGTTGTCGATGAAGAAAGTATTCTCAATGGCGATGGTTTGAGGTTTGAAGACGAGTTTTCTAAGCATAAAGTGCTGGACGCTGTCGGGGATATTTATCTGCTTGGCATGAATATGATCGGTGAGTTTGTCGGCTACAAAACCGGACACTATATGAATAATCAGCTAGTCAGGAAACTCCTATCCAGTCGGGATGCCTTTGAGATAGTTCACTGTCCGGAAAATAACTTGGCCGTTGCCTGAGCCAATTTGTACGCTTTCATTTGCGTTAATTTCTGTTTGAAGTACTAAAAGACCGGCCTGCTCCGGTTTTTTTTCGCCTGCTAATAACATCTACCCCTGCTTTGTTTTTATTTTGCCCTTGAGGTTCTATTATTCATCCCCATCAAGGTACAATAGCGACAATTTTATGATCTAATTTATATAATTAAGACAGAATTTAATTCAAAACATCTTCACCTATTTGTTTGAATTGATGTCAAGTTGGCATGGCAGAACAGCGCAAAGGATATTGCTTGCCGGACTTGTTTTTGCAGTTGAACATCGATGAATAAGCTTATTTAAAAGGCTGGCAATATAAAGGTATATGTAAGATGAATGATAATTTATTGGTGATATCTACAATATGATGACTTCAATTTTCAAGAAAGTATTTGGTAGTAAAAATGCACGTGTATTAAAGCGCATGCAAAAAACTGTGTCACAGATCAATGACCTTGAAGCTCAAATGCAAGCGCTCAGCGATAGTCAAATCATAGACAAAACCAATGATTTTAAAGCCCGTATAGCGGCCGGAGAAACAACCGTAGATAATATCTTGCCGGAGGCTTTTGCCCTGGTGCGGGAAACTTCTGTACGGGCCATGGGTATGCGCCATTTCGATGTTCAAATGATCGGTGGTATTACCTTGCATCAGGGGAGCGTTGCTGAGATGCGCACCGGTGAAGGTAAAACATTAGTGGCAACACTGCCTGTGTATTTGAATGCGCTGAGCGCTAAAGGGGTCCACGTAGTTACCGTCAACGATTATCTTGCCAGTCGTGATGCTGAGTGGATGCGACCGCTGTACGAAGCATTGGGGTTAAGTGTCGGTGTGGTTTTATCGCAGCAGGACCCACAAGTTAAAAAGGCGGCTTACCAGTGCGACGTAACCTACGGTACTAACAACGAGTTTGGCTTCGATTATCTACGCGACAATATGGCCTTCAGTATCGAAGAGAAAGTACAGCGTGATTTTCATTTTGCCGTTATCGATGAAGTTGACTCCATCCTCATTGATGAAGCCAGAACACCATTAATTATCTCTGGTCCCGCTGAAGATAGCTCTAAACTCTATGCTGGTATTAACAAATTAGTTCCCACTTTAGAGCGTTTTGAAGGGGAGATAGATGTTAAAGATATCGAGCAAGTGGTCAATGAGCACTTTGTCGTCGATGAAAAAAACCGTACTGTGGACTTAACTGAAGCAGGGCATGAAATAGTCGAAAAACTATTATCTGAAGATGGTTTTTTGAAAGAGGGCGAAAGTTTATATTCACCTCATAACCTAAATTTATTGCACCATGTACTGTCTGGTTTACGTGCACACAATTTATATCAGCGCGATAAAGATTATATTGTACAAAACAATGAAGTAGTAATAGTTGATGAGCACACAGGCCGCATCATGCCCGGCAGGCGTTGGTCCGAAGGTTTGCATCAGGCGATAGAAGCTAAAGAGGGGGTTGAAATTCAACTGGAGAGTCAAACCTTAGCTTCGACGACATTCCAAAATTACTTCCGGTTGTATGAAAGCTTATCGGGAATGACAGGTACCGCTGATACTGAGGCCTTTGAGTTACAACAAATTTATGGCTTAACTGTAGTGGTGATTCCAACCAACAGAGAAGTTTCGCGTATTGATTCCAACGATCTGATCTACATGACAATGGAAGAGAAGTATCAGGCTATCATTGAAGAAATTAAGAGTAGGCAAGAGAGTGGCCAACCGGTTTTAGTGGGTACTGCCTCGGTTGAATCCTCAGAGCTTATCTCCCAGTTATTGATCAAAGAAGATATTAAACACAATGTATTGAACGCCAAACATCACGGCAGAGAAGCGGATATTATCGTTGAGGCCGGTCGCCCTTCAGTGGTCACTATAGCGACCAACATGGCAGGTCGTGGAACAGATATAGTATTAGGTGGACGGCTACAGGCAGAGCTGGATGCAGCGGATGAATCCGAACACGAAGCTCTCACTAGCGCCTGGCAGAAGCGTCAGGATGCTGTATTGGCATCTGGTGGTCTGCATATTATAGGTACAGAACGACATGAGTCACGACGCATTGACAATCAGTTGCGTGGCCGTGCAGGTCGACAGGGCGATCCTGGCTCCTCACGCTTCTTCCTCTCATTGGAAGATGATTTGATGCGTATCTTCGCATCCGACAGAATGCGCTCGTTTATGCGCTCTTTAGGTATGGAGCACGGTGAGGCAATTGAGCATAAAATGGTCAGTAACGCCATTGAGAAAGCCCAGCGAAAAGTTGAGGGTCGCAACTTTGATATTCGTAAATCGCTACTTGAATACGACGATGTTGCCAATGATCAGCGAAATGTGATCTATACACAGCGCAACGAAGTCATGTCTTCCAATGATATCTCTGCAACTATTCAGTTGATCCGAGAAGAAGTTGTAATTGATACTATCGCCAACTTTATCCCCCCTCAGAGCATTGCCGAACAGTGGGACGTAGAAGGGTTAGAAAAAGCGGTACAAGCGGAATACGGTATGAACTTGCCAATTGGCGAGTGGCTCAAAACTGATGATAATTTGCACGAAGAAACGCTGATTGAAAAATTACAGCAGCAGATTGGCGACGCTTATAAAGTAAAAGAAGAAATGGTTGGTGCAGAGGGCATGCGCACTTTTGAGAAGCAAGTGATGCTTCAAGTGCTGGATACGCTGTGGAAAGAGCACCTGCAAACTATGGATAACTTGCGCCAGGGTATTCACTTACGCGGCTATGCGCAGAAGAACCCTAAGCAGGAATACAAGCGTGAATCATTTGAATTGTTTCAGCATTTGTTAACCAATATTAAAACTGATGTCATTAAAGTGTTATCTCATGTGCAAATTCAAATGCCTGAGGAAATGGCTGAACAGGAAGAATTGCGTCGGCAAAAAGCGCAATCTCAACAAATGAATTTTGAACATGGTGCAGCACCTGCTGCGGATGATACGGATTCCTCCACTGACGAGCAGCACGAGGCTGAGCCTTTTGTTCGCGAAGGTGAAAAGGTAGGTCGCAACTCTCCCTGTCCTTGTGGGTCGGGTAAGAAATACAAGCAGTGCCACGGCAAGCTTAACTGAGTTGTAGTTTCACTGAAGTTTTATTAAGAAGAGCGATTTATCGCTCTTCTTTGTTTTTAGGCTTTTACGAGCCGATTGATAATTGCATAAAAGGAAATTCCGATGGCCGTAGGTTCTGGAAATATAGTGACTTTACAACCTGTGATTGGGGTGAAAATTGGTGTCGCATCAGCAGGTATAAAGCAGAGCGTGCGTCCAGATGTTGTACTGTTTGAAATATCTGCTCAGTCAACGGTCGCTGGTGTTTTTACTAAAAATAGCTTCTGCGCAGCACCCGTACATGTGGCGAAATCGCACTTGCATGGATTAATTAATGCAGCGAAGTCAGAGAAGTATCTGTTGATCAATACCGGTAATGCCAATGCCGGTACCGGTGCGCAGGGGATGGCGGATGCCAGGCAGTGTTGCGAGGTGCTTGCGGACAAAGTTGCAGTAGAGAGTAATAAAGTACTGCCATTTTCAACGGGTGTGATTGGCGAGTTACTGCCAACGGCTAAGATTACTGCTGTGCTTGATGATGCTATCTCATCGCTGTCGGCCGATAGTTGGGGCGATGCAGCAGCGGGTATTTTAACGACTGATACACGCATAAAAGGCCACAGTCTGCAGTTTGATTATCAGGGTAAGAAAGTCACCATAACAGGAATATCAAAAGGCTCTGGGATGATTCGGCCGAACATGGCAACCATGTTAGCTTTTGTTGCCACGGATGCTGATATAGACACAGATCTGTTGCAGCAATTACTGACTCTAGCTACTGATCAGAGCTTTAATCGTATTACGGTAGATGGTGACACTTCGACTAACGATGCTTGTATGTTGATTGCGACAGCTGCCAGTAAGGTTAAAATTACACAATCAGATACTGTGCTATTAGCGCTTTTTAGCAAACATTTGAATGAGCTGATGCTGGAAATTGCGTTGCAAATTGTCCGTGACGGAGAGGGCGCTACTAAACTGGTAAAAGTAGTTTGTGAGCAGGCTGGAACGGCTCAAGAGGCGTTAGATGTGGCTTATACTGTGGCTCACTCCCCTTTAGTTAAGACAGCGCTGTTTGCCAGTGATGCCAATTGGGGAAGGATTTTAGCGGCTGTAGGTCGAGCGGGGATAACAGGGCTGGATGTAGAGAAGATACAAATCTTCTTAGGGGAAGTTTGCATCGTAGATTGTGGTGGCAGGGCTGATGACTATACCGAAGAGGCGGGGGCCGCTGTGATGGCACAAGATGAAATTTTGATCCGCATCGTGTTACAGCGAGGTGCAGTTGCGGACGCTGTCTGGACCACCGACTTATCTCATGAATACGTCTCTATTAATGCTGATTATCGCAGCTAATATAGGGGAGAGAAATGTCTAAAACAGTTCAAGTTGCCGCAGCTGTGATCTTTGATGATAAAGGGCGTATTTTTCTGGCAAAACGCCTAAAGAATGCCCATCAAGGTGGGCTGTGGGAGTTTCCCGGAGGAAAGATTGAAGCTGACGAAATCCCTGTGGATGCTTTAAAAAGAGAACTTGCGGAGGAGCTGGGAATAGAGGTTGTCTCGGCAGAGCCATTTATCTCTATTGCATTTGACTATCCGGATAAGGCGGTGGTCTTAGAT
>MABF01000298.1 GCA_002163025.1 'Osedax' symbiont bacterium Rs2_46_30_T18 | reverse complement strand
CAGTTGCAATTAAGTTTAAAGCGATAGATAGCTAATGAATTAGCTATAGCAGAAATTTTTAGGATAGTTTTTTGAAAACAAATATGGTCATCACTCTGACAACAGGTACAGGGTCAAAACAATTTGCGATGAGTAAAATTGCCCGCTATTTTACTTTGGCGATGCTTACTTCTGCCATAGGTTATTTAGTGGTCAGTAATTGGTTGTTAGTGCAAACAAGTTCAAATTTGTTTGAATTAGAGCAAGATCATCAATATTTGAATGGTCAGTACACGACCTTATTAGGTACCCAGCAAAGATACAGAAAAGAGCTGAGCCAACTCAGCGATGTCTTTGATAAAGTGGTTCAGCAAAGAGATAAACTGGCATTAGAAAACAGCAGAATAGATATTTTAAACGAAACTTTGTCGGCTATTACTAATGAGCGCGACAAGTTGAAAGTTGACAGTGGTAGCATAGCGGGTTTGAAAAGCTCACTCACCCAGACCAGGGAAGAGCGAGACAAGTTACAAGCTGAGAACATTAAGATCGAAAAGATTAATGCATCGCTCGATGGTAACTTAACGGCTTTGGACAAAAGTTTAGATGATCTGGAAAAAATGTTAAATTTACAATTGCCAAAGAACTATAACGAAGATAGATTCGAGAGGTTGTCTATACTGACTAAGCAGCGACTCTTTTTACTCAACAGTATTCCCAATGGACTGCCGATCAAGGCAATCAGAGTTAATGACGGTTTTGGTATGCGTTATCATCCGATCAAAAAAACCAGAACGATGCACAACGGTATAGATTATAAAGCCGCAAAAGGCACTGCAGTGTATGCACCGGCGGACGGAGTAGTACAGGCGGTGGAACGGCGCGCATACAGTGGCAAGTACATTAAGATAGTCCATAACTTTGGTTTTGAAACCAGTTATAGCCACCTTAATAATTATCTGGTAAAGGTAGGTGAATATGTACACAAAGGGCAGAAAATTGCTGAAAGTGGTAACACCGGGAGATCCACCGGCCCGCATCTTCACTATGAACTGTTATATTTGTCTAAAGCTATTAACCCTGAAGAGTTTGTGAAATGGAATATCGCAAATTTTGATCGTATATTTACCAAAGTGGAATCAGTCAAATGGGCTTCTTTAAAAAATCTGTACCCTCTGAATCAAAACGTACAGCATTAACGATTATTGCCAAAGACAATAAAATCTCTGGTGAAATGTGCTTTACCGGTAAATTACATATTGATGGCTGCGTGGAAGGTAATATAACTTCTGTGGAAAATGTATCTATCGGTAAAAGCGGTAAAGTGAACGGAGTTATCCGTGCTAAAAACATCTCTGTATCAGGCCTGCTAGAAGGCGAAGTATACTGCCAGCAACTACATATAGCCGCTGGTGGACGAGTAGTGGCCAATATCGTCAGTGTCGAACTGACCATGGATGCAAAATCTCAGTTTATCGGTGAGAGACGTGAAAGCGGTGCCGATAACTTACAAGCTGAGACGATTTTGTTAGATAAGCCTAAACTAGATGTGATCGATGACTTACCCGATAAAATCACTTTGATACCTGAGTCAAAAGCTAACAAAAAAGCCAACAAAAAAGCCCAGGCAGCCCAGACAAAAAAAGTGCCAGCAGAGCCGCTACAGAGTAAGAAAATAGCGTCGTTATCCGAAAAAATGAATAAAAAAGTTAAGATCAAACCGGTTCAATCAGCCAGTGGATCTACAGCGGTTCAAGGGAAAAAAGCAGAGTCTGCTGAAACACTCGCAGAGCAGCCGGCAAAACAGCCAGCGGATAAGCAGGTAAAAAAGGCAGTGGAAAATGTGCAGCGGCCACAGCAAATAAAAGAGAGCAGTGAGTTCGCACAAGTTAATGATTCAGCTTGTGCAACAGGGCAAGAAAAACAAGGTGCAGATGAGGCCTTGACACAGACTAAAGTAAAAGTTGTCGATAAAAATACCACTTTGTTGGAGTTGAAGTTCTAGTATGTGCGAGTTGTTAGGCATGAGCGCCAATGTTCCCACTGATATTTGTTTTAGTTTCAGTGGTCTGATGCAGCGTGGCGGCGGTACTGGTCCTCACCGCGATGGCTGGGGTATAAGTTTTTATGAAGGAAAGGGGCTGCGCAGTTTTCATGATCCAGATCCCAGTGTCAGCTCTGCCATTGCAGAATTTGTCAAAAACCATCCAATAAAAAGCACTTTGGTCATCAGTCATATCAGGCAGGCGAATGTCGGCGCTGTCAATTTAGAAAACACTCACCCTTTTAGTCGCGAGCTGTGGGGTTATATCTGGACTTATGCGCACAATGGGCAGTTAGATAAAAGCCTA
>MABF01000100.1 GCA_002163025.1 'Osedax' symbiont bacterium Rs2_46_30_T18 | reverse complement strand
CTGCTTGTAGCCACCAAACGGAGCTGCCTGCTGTGAGTCGATACCGTTCACTCTGACCATACCACTGCGCAACCTACGTGCCACTCGCTTGGCTTTTTCGGGATCTTGGGTTTGCAGGTAGTTAGTTAAACCGTAGACAGTATCGTTGGCGATGGCGATCGCCTCCTCTTCAGTATCGAAGGGAATCATGGTCAGTACCGGACCGAAGACTTCTTCGCGGGCGATGCGCATATCATTGTTAACATCTGCGAAAATAGTCGGCTGCACATAGTAGCCCTGCTCTAGCCCCTCTGGGCGACCCAGGCCACCGGCAATTAGATTTGACTCATCAATACCTACTTGGATCAGTCCCTGAATCTTATCGAACTGTACTTCACTGATCACCGGGCCAATGTGTCGACCATTTTCAGTGGGGCTGCCCACTTTAACTGAGGCGGCAGCAGCTTTTGCAGTTTCAACTGCCTGTGCGTATATAGAGCGCTCCACCAGCATTCTGGAAGGCGCATTACAAGATTGTCCCGAGTTGCCAAAACAGTGGACCACGCCGCGCTTAACGGCTTTTTCATCGGCGTCGGCAAAAATGATGTTTGCCCCTTTACCGCCCAGTTCCAAAGTCACACGTTTGACAGTATCGGCGGCCGCTTTAGTGATAAGCGCTCCCGCTCTGGTCGATCCGGTAAACGACAGCATGTCTACATCAGGGTGTGAAGACAACTGTGTGCCAACCCCTACGCCATCGCCGTTTAACATGTTAAACACCCCAGCCGGGTATCCCGCAGCTTCGACGATTTCGGCAAATATGATCGAGGACAACGGCGCTATTTCCGATGGCTTTAGTACCACAGTACAACCTACCGCCAGTGCCGGGATCACTTTCAGGGTCACTTGATTCATTGGCCAGTTCCAGGGAGTAATCAGACCACAGACGCCGATAGGCTCTTTGATAATCTGCTCGGAACTGTTCTGGGCATTAATCGATTGCTCAAATTCCATCTCGGCAAAGGCTTCGATAAAGCCTTTAATATGACCTATACCACAACCCGCCTGAGCAGTAGTGGCCAGGTCAGTCGGCGCTCCCATCTCCATAGAGATAGCCGCCGCCATGTCCGCGGCACGATTCTTATATTCTGCTAGCAGCGCCTGCAACAACTGCAAACGGTACTCTTTAGAGGTCTGTGACCAAGAGTCAAAAGCGTTGCGCGCAGCCGCTACCGCAGCGTCAGTATCCGCCTGATCACCCAGTGAAATAACCGCACAGGGCTGTTCAGTAGCAGGGTTAATGACTGAAAAATCATTCTCGACTGCCGGGGCAACCCAGGCGCCATCGATATAAAAATTACGTTTATCCAACATCCCAATTCTCCTTTGCTCACTGTTTCAGCAGCTGTATTTATTTGTGGTTTTAATCGGTGAAAACATAAGAGCGAAAATGCTCTAAAGCATCCTCACTCACTAAAGTATTAATATCAATCGGCTGTAAATCATCGTCCAGACACTTGTCATAGATGCTCAGAACATCAATCAGCCCCTGCATTTTTTCCAGGCGCTGCTCCGGTTCCAGTAGCGGTGCATGAGTAGACAGATACAACACCGGCTTATTTAGCTGTAAATACTCTTTTAAGCTGGGCATCAGCTGGTATTCGCCGCCTTCAATATCAATTTTCATAAAATCTATGTGCTGCACTGGAGACATCTGTAAAAATTGTTGCCACTGCATGGTCAGTACATCGACGCCGCTGCCCTCATTGTCGAACAGCAAGCTGGTCATACTGTCCCCGGGCTTACCGCGGTGGCTGGCCATCCGCGAAATCGACATAGTCTCCGCCAGTGCCAGGCTATAAGAACTGACATTTTTTAACTTATTTAAATCAATGTTCCAGCGCAAATAGCGATAGGCAGTAGGGTCGGGTTCAAAACAGATCACTTTTTTCGCCAGCTGCGCCGCGTGTAAAACTGTCGGCCCTATCCAGGCCCCTATGTCACAATAGTGGCTGTCTGCAGTCAGATAATGGGATAGAATTTTGTAGGTGTTGGGCTCCCAGGTACCGGAAGCCGCCTTGCGCCAAAAATCTACGTGATAGGGATCTACTTTAACCTCATAACCCGCGATATTTGCATCCATATATCCTTTAACCAGATACTCATCTCGCAGTTCTGAATCTCTATCGGCCATGCCTGTCTCCCATCAATTTCTTCGCTAAAAACATTACTATCAAGATAATGGGGGCGTGGTAGTTAAATTAAAACGCTACCGAGTTCAATATCCGGGTTTATCGCTGTTTTTGACCGCCAGCTAAGATCCTTAGTATTGATCAGACGCTGTCCTGACTCTTTAATCAACCTTTAACTAACAGAGCTTCTACTACTTTTTGTACTTTTAATGCCTCTTCAAAACTGGCCAGCTTATGCTTTTCGCCGCGCATCATTTTTACCACTTCACTCAATTGAGTAACATCCAGGTCGCCCTCTAAGCTAATGGGTTGCTCTTGCCAGCAATTATCGACACTGACTTTTAAAGCGCGAAAGCCGCTGAAGTGAATAGATTTATCTTTAGTGTAAACAATCCAGTTATTTGTATCTGGGCCATTGCCACCTATTACTCCCTGTAGCCGTACCGGGATATTGTCAGTGCAATAATTTGCTTGCACATAAGTCTCTGCATAGCCCTCGCGCTGATACTCTATCTGGCTATTAAGTAGCTGCAGATCGCCTATTAATCGTTGATGCAAAAAGACAAAGTGCGAATATACCTCGCGAAGAAAACCGCCCTGCTCTGGCAGGCATAACCAGTTACTTGCTCCAGCCTGCCAACGCCGCGGCCAGGAACTGTAGTGGAATTGAAAATCGACACTTAAAATATCGCGGTTTTCGATGTCAGCCATTAACTGCTCGATCTGTCTCACAACCGGGCTGGACGCCAGCGATAAGTTGACTGCCGACTCAATGTTACTGTCAGCCAATCTGGCTACTAACTGCTCCGCCTCTTGAATGTCTACCGCCAGCGGCTTTTCACACCAAATCGCCTTGTTGGCATCCAACGCCAGGTGACAGTACTGGGCATGTGTCGCAGGCGGTGTACCAATATAGACAATATCTACATCCCCACGCTGCACTAGTGCTTGCGCTGATTTTTCTACTTGTACATTGTGATAGGCGGGGTCGGTTAACTGCACTGTCGCCAGATCATACACAGCCACAACTTCAATATCCGGATGCCCGGCAGCGGCACGTAAAATTCTATTACCTATAGTTCCAAGACCAATAATTGCCAGTTTAATCATCAAAGCTATCTCCAGAATTGTTGTGGGTTAAAAATTTACCACAAGTAACTAATTTACAACACAATTGAATAGTTAGCAGGTCCATTTCCTCAGCTACCCATAGGCTCAATAATGCATTGGGTATAAATTTTGTTGATTCTGTTTTTCAGCCAGTTCAACTTTGGATCGCGGTGTTGGCGGGTATGCCAGGCCATATAGATTTTTGCATCGCTAATATCTATAGGTAGGCGCTTAGTGATCACTAATCCCTGGGCCACCGCATTGACGGTTGCCGCCTCTGGCAAGACAGTAATAAGGTTGGTTTCAGCCAGCAGCGGGAAGGCGCCGCCAAAGCTATTCACTGTCATAGCGATGCGACGCTTTTCTCCCAACTCAGTGAGCTTAGTATCTACTGTGCCGCGCGCATCCCCCGAGAGTGAGACAAACAGATGCTCGGCCGCCAGAAACTTAGCTAAACTCAATGGCTGATCTGCCAGTGCATGATCCGGGCGCATCACACAGACAAAGTTGAAATCACTCATCCACTGAGTGTGAATAAGTTTATGGTCGCCGCTGTAGCTGTCCAGTACCAAATCCACTTCGTTACTCAGCAGCAACGCTTCGCCATCACCGCGAAAGGGCACTGCGTGTAAATCTATGCCCGGAGCCTGCTTTTCCAGCATCTGTCGCAGCGGTAGCCACAGTACACTGGTCATGCCATCGGTGAGCGAGATACGAAATCTATGCCGGGCTAAGGCGGGTATAAACTGTACTGGGTTAACCGCATTGCTGATGGTATTTAGCGGTGCGGATATTTGCTGCCACAATTGGTTGGCAAAAGGGGTCGCCTTAATACCCCGCCCGTGTTTAACAAACAGTTCATCATTCCAGCTATGACGCATCCGCGAGACCGCATTTGAGACCGAGGGTTGAGTCATAAACAGTCGCTTCGCAGCCACAGAAATTGACTGCTCTTGCATTATGGCATCAAAAATCACAAACAAATTCAAATCCGCTCTACTCATAACCATTCTCAACACATTGATTTTATCAATGCATATTATATTAATGATCAATTAGAAGATATGAATTAAACAATGCAATATGGACTCACTTCAAAACACAAGATTGCAATATTAGGGGCAACATCATGAAAGCAGCACTGATCGAAAACTACGGCGACATTGGTCAACTCAGCTACACAAACACTAAAACTCCGGCAATTGCAGCCAACCAAGTATTAATTAAAGTACACGCGGCAGGTGTCAACCCAGTAGATTGCTACATCCGCGGTGGCATGTTCGAGGAGACAGGCACCCACAGCCTACCGCTGACTTTAGGTTGGGACACAGCGGGCACTGTGGAACAAGTTGGCGAGGCTGTCACTAAGCACAAAGTGGGGGATCAGGTTTTTGCCCTGGCACCTTTCCACCGTAACGGCAGCTACGCAGAATACTTAGCAATAGAGGCCGATATCGTTGTCAACAAACCTAAGAACTTAAGCTTTGCACAGAGCGCAGCAGTGCCACTGGCAGCGCTGACCGCCTGGCAGGGGCTGTTCACTGAAGGTAAATTGCAGGCTGGACAGAGAGTATTGATTCACAACACCAGTGGCGGCGTGGGCAGCTTTGCCGTGCAACTGGCTAAAGCCGCTGGCGCCCATGTAATAGGGACTGCATCTGAAAAAAATAGAGAATTCGTCGAAAGCCTGGGAGTTGATCAGTTTGTCGACTACCGAAACAGTAAGTTTGAAGATGAAGTAGAGTCGGTCGATTTAGTCTTCGCCGCAGCTGTCGGTGCCGTCGGAGGCGACGATATAGTTACCCGCTCTCTGGAGGTGATAAAAAGCGGAGGCCATTTAATCTCCCTGTTTGACGAAATAGATGAAGCGCTGGCACTGGAGCGAGGTATTACTTATCATAAACTCATGGTGCAACCTAACGCCGCTGATTTAACCCAGATCAAAGAATTACTGGAACAGGGCAAAGTGAAAGTACATCTTGATTCGCTATTTCCTCTGGCTGACGCACAACTGGCACATCAACGCAGTGAAAGCAAACGCACAGTCGGTAAGATCGTCTTACAGGTTATAGCAGATTAACTGTTTTCAATTGCACGCCAATAACATAGAGCTAGCACCTGCTAGCTCTATGTTTTAGACAAGGTCTTAGAGTAGCAACTAGGTCCTTGCATATCATACCTACCACTGCAAAAAAATTAGTCAGGGAAAACCACTACACCAAGAGATTCTAATAGTATCGACTGTTGCCAATCATTGATTTTTACCCCCTGCAAATCCAGTTTGCGAATATCCAGACCGGTCAATTGTGCATTGCGCAGATCCGCCCCTGACAGCGACAAAGTGTCGAATTGAATTGCCGATAAGTCTGCTGCGCATAAAGTACTCTCCTGCAAATTGGCGTCCATAAAATTGCCACTGGTAAAAATGCTGCCCGCTAAATCGCACTTTACTAGATGACATCCTGAATAATCGGCATAGCGAAAATTGCTGTTGTTCAAAAATGCGCTGTAAAAGGGCTTATTGCGTCTGATTAGACTGCTGAAGTCAGCCATTTTAAAACTGCTGCCCTGGGCCTGGCAGTCAACAATCTCTATGCCGAACATAGAGCTGCGCTCAAACACACTTAGAGATATATCAGAGCTAGAAAATTTTGCATTGGTTAAAGTTGCAGCGTAAAAATTACAGCCTAATTGCCGTTCACTGTCGTAAAATGAGCACTGGCTAAACTGCGCTTCTTTTAGATTGGTCTGCTTAAAGTTGCAATCGTAGAATTTGCAGCTCTGCGCCTGTAGAAACGCCAGCGAGGCAAAACTGAAATCACACTGATGAAACTCACAGCTAACAAAGCTTCTCTCTTCTAACTGATCGCGACTGCAGTTTAGCGCGGTAAAAATCTGCCCACTGTAGTTAAACTCATCCTCTACCAGAGCATTTTCACAGGGCGGCTTGTTAATGACTTTTGAACTAACAATTGCGGTAGGTTGATCTGCACTTGACTGTCGCGGCGGCGTTTTCCCCTGGCGATTATTTTCCAGTCTTGACAGTGCTGCATCTAGTGCATCTGAGTTGCTTGTGTTCATTTATCCTCCCCTGAAATGACTCTGTCACTAGCAGCAGAACAGCTGGTTTTGCATTAAAACTGTTTGCTATTTTTTCTGCATACTATTGATTAAGCAGCGTAAAGGCCAGTAACTTTTACTGTGTTTTTCAATCATATAAAAGCCCCTTCCAGAGCTAATACAAGGCACTTTTCACTGGGAAAAACAAACTTTTCAAAACCACATACAGGCATAATGGCCTCGTCGTTTAAAGCTGTGAATGAGATCCCTGAGAGGCACTTCATTTTGCTCAGCAGTTTTCAAGTAGCTGTTCCTTTTGTCCCGCTACACTAGGCGCTTTTATGCTGCGCAATGCCAGTGCGGCTGTCAGCTAGTTTTCTGCGCACACAACATCGCAAAAACTTAACCCTAGGCTAGAAGATCGTTCTTCGGCTACACTGAGCCCGGACTTACTTTGAGAGATCAACTGTGCGGCTGAATATTTTTTCCAAACTACTGTTAACCCTGATTGTGACTTTTAGCACTTTGCTATTAGTGCTACTGCTAGTGATCAACTGGTCCTTCCGTCAGGGGTTCAGCGATTTTCTATGGCAAAAAGATTTAAATAGCAGTGCAGCGGTGGTCACTAGTTTGGAAAGTTTCTATCAGCGCCACGGCAGTTGGCAATCAATGCGCAACAATCCGCGACAGTGGGCGGATATGCTCAGGGCTAGCCCTGCTTCTCTGAATTTTTCGCCAGCCGCTGCCCGCCCCCCGCCACCGCCGCCTCACAGGTCTAATATCGGCCCGCCACCACCGCGACCTCCCAGGGGGAAGCCTCCCAAAAGACCTAATTCAGGCCAGCAGCCACTCGCAGAGCGGCTGATCTTAACGGATAGAAACCGCGACATGGTTTTTGGGCCCCGCCAACAGCGACGCGTCAGCCAGTGGCTGGAAATTAAACAGAAAAAAATCCGGGTCGGATGGCTTGGCGTTATCCCTCTCGAGCTAGAGACAGATAGCTTAGCGGGTAGTTTTGTCGAGCAACAGTTTAATAAGGTGGCGATTTTTTCGCTGCTAGCACTAGTACTGACTACATTAGTATCGGCGGCACTGGCAAAATTTTTTACCCGACCAATAAACCAGGTAGCCAGTGCAGCGGCGAAGCTGGCAAGTGGGGAGCTGAATATTTCAGTACCGGTAATCGGTGAGGATGAACTGGCGCAGCTATCTACAAACTTCAATCAAATGGCTATCAAGTTGCGGCGCAACGACACCCTGAGAAAGCAGTGGATCTCTGATATCTCTCACGAGCTGCGGACCCCTATAGCAATACTCAGTGCCGAGATAGAAGCGATCCGAGACGGCATTCGCCAGCCAACGGCCCAGCGGATGGAGTCACTGTATGTGGATGTACAAAATCTGACTGCGCTGGTGGACGATCTGCATCAACTGTCGATGGCCGACCAGGGGGCTATGCAATTAAGCTGCAGAAACTTTGATTTACAGCAGCTCTGTAGAGAGCTGCGGGGGCTATTCAAACCCAGAATGAACAGCCAAGGTCTGAGCTTAAAGTTGCAAGTTGTGCAGGGGCAGCAATATGACATTTTTGCAGATAGACAAAAATTGACTCAGCTGTTAGCTAACCTGTTAGAAAACAGTTTGCGCTACACCGACGCGGGTGGCGGGACTATGATAGCGTTGAGCACCCAGAGCAATCATATAAAGCTAGTAGTACAAGACAGTGCTCCCAATGTCGAGGATGCCGATTTATCACAGATTTTCCAGAGGCTCTTTCGGGTGGACAAATCACGTACCAGTGCCAGCGGTGGATCGGGCCTTGGGCTGGCTATCTGTCAGAGTATTGTCGAACAGCACAGCGGGACAATCAGCGCGGCTCAATCTTCTATGGGGGGGTTGGAAATCACTGTGCTACTACCTATAAAGACAATGAATTCGACCACAATGTCACAGACGAACCCTGGATAAAATATGACTTCGAGCGCAGCACACGTATTAATTGTTGAAGACGAGCGCAAACTGGCCAGTGTGCTGGCGGAGTATTTAACGGCGGCCAACTATCAAACCCACTGTTTGTACAGTGGCGATCAGGTAATGCCCTGGCTGGTGGGCAATAATACCGACCTGATTATTTTAGATCTGATGCTGCCAAAAGTAGGCGGTATCAGTCTCTGTGCACAAATACGCCAACAATCAGAAGTGCCTATTTTGCTGGCCACCGCCAAAGTGACCGAAGAAGATAGATTACTCGGCTGGCAGCAAGGTGTTGATGATTACGTTTGCAAGCCCTACAGTATGCGCGAGATGGTCGCCAGAGTGAAGGCAACGCTGCGCCGGGTGGAGCCTTTAGTACAAAGTGCAGAAATACAGCCTTTTCAGGTCGATGTGCAGAAGATGCAGATTCGCGCCAGAGGAGTTCTGCTGCAGTTGACCGCAGTGGAATTCAGGCTGCTGAACCATCTGATCAGTCACCCGCAAGTAATTTTTAGTCGCGATGAGCTGTTAGATGTCATCTACGACGATTACCGCTTCGTTTCTAACCGTACTATCGACAGTCACATCAAAAATTTGCGCAAGAAACTGACATCGCTGTTCCAGGGCGATGAATTGATTCAGTCGATCTACGGCGTCGGCTATAAGTTTTCCCCACAATAAGCGATTTTCTGCTGCGAAAGACCCCATCATTCATCTGCTAACCCTTGATCTTACAACAGTAGTTATAACTCCACATTATCCACACAATTTGCCCCACTCGCCCCGCTAAACTAAGACTTCAATTGTGCAACATGCGAATAATTACCGCCCAGTACCCGGGCTGCGCAGTCTGCTTTTAGGAGAACATGGATGGAAATGAATCAAACAAGTTTACTGGCCTCAAGGGCAGCTGAGGGATTTTCCACGACACTTTCTGCGCAACAGCGACACTTGGTGCAGGGGACACTGCAGCAATATGACTGCAACAACTTGAGCACTGAGCATGCAAAAAAGATTGTGCTTTTATTTCAACAACAGTCAATTCCACCCGGTCGGGAACTGGCACAGTTAATCTCCCTGTCAGGGTTCGACGCCGCCAAATTGTCCCATCTGGCAGGCATTGGCCAAAGATCCCTGGGCGCTATTGATGCTCTCCAGGTGCAGACAAGCTTTAGCAAAGGTGGCAGCTTGATAAACCGACTGGAGCAGCTTATCAACTATTTAGAGAGGCCCGATATATCTGAGCAACAGAGTGAACAAGCTTTTAGCCAAGTCCGCGGGCTGTTTCATCACTCTAAAACCCATGGCCTGAGCGACACTCAGGCGTAAGCATCCAGAGGTATGTATATGAACACTATTCAACAACTGCCCCGCCCGGCTAGAAAACTCTCCATTTTGCTATTGAGCGCATTATTTGTCTGCACTTTTAGCACAATCAGCACCTTCAGCAGTGCAGAGAATGCCGAGCACATCAGCCAGGCTGAGCTCAATAAGATGTCTGCCAAGCAGGCTTTCAAAACCGCTTTTGAGGTGGGAGATGAACTCTTTGAACATCCCTTTACCGCCGCAGAGGGCGTGGGCGCCAATGTAGGCCAGGGGATTCGATTCACTTTAATTCCCAGGGCAGATCTGGCGGGTGAACAGCAGTGGGCGCAACACTTACCCAAGCGAGTAACCGGTCCCAATGCCCAGAGCTGTGATGCCTGTCACAGCTTACCCTTTGGTGACGGCGCCGGCAAAGTGATGATGAATAACATCCGCGATCCGCTGCACAGCGGTGACCCAAGTAAATTTATCAGCCGTCAACCCCCGCATATTTTTGGCCTGGGAGCTCTGCAACTACTGGCAGAAGAGATGACTGACACCCTACAACAGCAGCTGCAACAGGCAAAATCACAAGCCACAGCCAGTGGTAAAACTGTGCAACTGGCACTGCGCGCCAAACAGATCGATTTTGGTAGCCTTAGTATCGCCGTCGATGGCAGTGTAGATAGCAGTCAGCTGCAGGGGATAAGTGCGGATCTATTGATAAAACCTATTGAGTGGAAAGGCATCACGTCTAACATCCGCGCCTTTGTCCGCGATGCAGGTCACAACGAACTGGGCATGCAGAGCACTGAAATCGTCGGTGATAATATCGATGGCGACGGCGACGGTGTAGTCAACGAATTCAGTGTTGGAGACATCACCGCGATGGTCATTTATCAGGCGGCACAGCCCAGACCTACCACTGTCCAGGAACTGGCCAGCTTAGGTCTGGCAGAACCTTTAACGACGCAGCAGCAACAGCAAATAAGCAGCGGGGAAACACTGTTCACCAGTAGCGGCTGCAGTAGCTGTCACACCCCACAACTGCTGATAGACAACCCGGTATACTCTGAGCCTAGTCGCAGTCAGCACTATCGGGACCAGCAGTTTCCGGCCGGCCAGGATCCCATTGAACAAGGCCTGTCGGTGCAACAGGCAATCGTTTTTGATCTGACCAAAGACATGCCCGACAACATAATCGAGCACGCCGATGGCACAAAGACACATTTGGGAAATTTTCAAACCAATCAGTCGGGCCAGGCTATCGTGCGTTTATTTGCCGATTTGAAGCGCCACGATATGGGCCAGGACCTGGCCGAGCCCATTGACGAGGCAGGCACTGGTGCCGCTAACTTCATCACTAAAGAGCTGTGGGGTGTCGGCTCGACAGCCCCATACTTACACGACGGTCGTGCCACTACTTTAGACGAAGCTATTTTATGGCACGGCGGTGAGGGGCTCTTAGCTAAACAACATTATCAAGGCTTAGCAGAAACGGACAAGCAAGCGCTGTTGGCTTTCCTCAATAACTTAGTGTTGTACAAGGCCGAAGAGGAGGAATAATGCACACTGCTTAGCACTACGTTTGCCAGCGAGATGACGGCATAAGTTTACCCGACGCCTGATTCTCCCGACTGAGTTTACACCCTTGAACTCAGTCGGTCTCAGCTGCTGCTATCCAGAGGCTAGCCTGTTTGTACAACTGCAACTTGTGCCCTGTTAATGCATCTGGCTGAATCTGCTGCAATAGCACTTTGGCTCTAAAGACAGGATTATCGTAAGAATCTTGCAGCGCCGCCCGCAGCTTAGCAATGCGCAGATAAAAACTAACTTCTCGCTGTAGCGGCTTCGCCGATAGCTGCTCAGCTATTTGCCGGGCCTGACTGAGATAGCTAAGTGCCTGTGCATTTTGACTCACTAGCGCGTAATTTGCGCGCAGTGTCAGGATCAGCGCTAAATCGTAAGGCTGTTGTAATTGGCGCATAATCGCAACGGCTCTGGAGAGAGAACTGTCGCGTTCCACAAAACTCAGTGACCGCTGTGTCCCGTGCTCAACCAGCAAATTAAATAACGCCAGTTTATGGCCCCTGCTACGCAGCTGCTGATTTAACACTGCAAAATCTTGGTTTGAAACTCCCGGTTCAGTGCTAAACAGCGGTACTTCTAACCCCAGCTGTTGATCTGGCACTAAGCTCTCATCGCTCTTTCCCGCTTGCACTCTGTCGATTTTTTGTCTCAACTGGCTTATTTTTCCAACCAATTTTCCATGGATTCGCTGACCTGTGGCCTTTGAACTCATGTTTAACTGCTGTGTAGAGCGTTGCAATTGCCCGCGCCTGAAATTAAGCACCGCCAACCAGTAGTACGCCGTCCCCAACAGCTGGGTTTCATGCTGGTTTTTAGTTAAATGCAGCAGCGTTTCAGTCGCTGCATTCCAATTACCAAGATGCAGCTGGCAGACCCCCGCATACAGCTCAGACCAGATGTGCTGGTGATCAATTTGCAGTGACGCTGAGAAATAGTGTTGCGCTAAAATACAGCCCTCGCTCTGCAGCGCTTGAATACCACGGGCATAGTCGTGCATCGCACTGGCAGTAAAATCGTAGCCAGACAATGCAGGCTGATCGGTGTCAGGGCGAAGTTGCCGATAAATTTCTGTGGCGAGTTCGGGCATAGACACCGCCAAATCCTGACGTTTTAGCTCCCTGAAATCACTGCTTTTTTCGGCATAGATCAGCTGGTAATTTAATATTTGCTGCTGCAATTTTAACTTTATGCCAGCATTGATAATCACATCAACCGACTGCGCTTTTAACAGCGCCTGCAAACGGTTAACGCTGTATGGCCGCTCTAGCAAAGCGCTATTAATATCGCCGGGGGCCAGTACTTGCAGAGGTTTGAAGATTCCCAAGTCGTCGGCCAGCATATCACTGAGGCCATATTCGACCCAGTTCATTGAATTACTCCCTGTGCGGTTGGCAAAAGGCAGCACTAACACCCGATAGCTACCCTGAAGGTTTTGCTGGGTCAGCTTTTCCATCTTCGGCGCTTGAGTAGCAGAACGATTCACCAACCACCAGCCTATAATCAATAGTACAACCAGCAACCCAGTAGCCATGATAATAGCTTTGAGGCGCTTGTTAATGCCACTTGGGCTGTCACTGGACTGGCTTGCTGTTGGGCTTATCCACTGATATCCACGGTTGGGAACAGTGCGAATATAGTTTGGGGCTGAGGCAGAGTCCCCCAACGCTTTGCGCAATTCTAAAATACTTTGTGACAGCGAACTTTCCCGATACTGACCCTGTTCCCAAAGCTCATCCAGTAATTCTTGCTTAGTCACTACTCGATCTTGATGGCTAATTAAATACGCTAACAATTGGATCAGCTTATACCTTAAGCGCACGACCTCGCTATTAACGAGATTTGTCAATTGACCTGATTTAGGATCGAACTGAAAGCCTGAAAATTTGTGCATATCTACCTTATAAAGATAACCCGTGAGGTTTTATAAACTGTGGCTCACTATATAGCACAAGCCAGGCAATTCAATGAATTTGAGATCATTTGATCTAATTTTGAGGGCCTTTGTTAGTGATTTTGACAGCGATTTGAAGCGATTTTGTTTGTATCAAATGAGTTATAACAAGCATCCTCAATGGCGAGAATTAACTTACTTTAAAAAAGGAATCTAGATGAAAACGACAATCGCCAAACTCGCCCTGTTTACAGTAATTAGCGGTGTATTCGCAGCACCTGTGATGGCACAGCCAGGCAGCACTTTGGTATTTGTGCACGGTGCACATTTCAGTGCTAACTCTTGGGCAGCTGTCCAGGCTGAACTGTCTGGACAAGTATCGAGTATTGCCATAGATTTACCTGGCCGCTTCGACAGCATTACTGCCGCCAAAGTGTCTCTGGAAATCTCAGCCGCTGCGCTGTGCTCGTCGATGGCCAAAATTTCTGGCGAAAAGGTACTGGTTGCCCACAGTCAGGGCGGGGCCGTGGTCAACGCATCACTTAATATATGCCCTACTGAGTCGGTCACAAAAGTCGTCTATGTCACCTCCGTGTCACCGCTACAAGGTGAGAGCGCCTTTGAGCGATTGTCAGAGGAAGATGGCGAGAACTATTTTCGCGGCATTACTTACAACAAGGAGACTTCAGTATTAGAGATAACCAACACAGAGGGCTTCGTCGCCAGTTTTGCTCCTAAAGCTAATGTGCAGCAGCAGGCCTGGATGAAACAAAATGCGGTCAATGAACCCGCTGCGTTAAGTGATGCAAAAATGCAGTTACATCAGCAACGCTTCGAACAACTGGAAAAACATTATGTATTTGCCAGGCAAGACAAAGTTATTTCCCTGGCCACGCAGCAAAAAGTCGCAGCGAGCATGTCACTGACAGGTCGTTATGAAATAGACAGCGGTCATCTTCCTATGT
>MABF01000082.1 GCA_002163025.1 'Osedax' symbiont bacterium Rs2_46_30_T18 | reverse complement strand
TGTTCGCCTGTTTTTACCAAACTGTTGTTTTAATTTTTTTCTGACAGCCGATAGTTATTTATGTTTTCAGGTGGTGTCGATTGATCTGCATTTCCCAACAGTTATGACGCAGATTTACTAGCACTGGAAACAACGACTTATCCAAGCAGACCAGCCCATTTCAACAAGACGCAAAAAAAGGCGCCCAAGTGCGCCCCTCATAAAAACTCTAATTTCTTTAACTGCCTTACAATTGCAGCCTACAAAGCTTGTAATTTCTCTACTGTCTCAATTATTTTATCTGCCGCGTACTCAACTTCCTCACGACTGGTAAAACGACCAATAGAGATTCGCAGCGAAGCATGCGCCTGCTCATCGCTCAATCCTATAGCTTTCAAAACATAGGAGGGCTCCAGACTTGCAGATGTGCAGGCAGAACCCGTTGAAACAGCGATATCTTTTAGCGATAACAGCAGCATTTCGCCGTCGAGCTCACCAAAACAGATATTCAGGTTTCCTGGCAAACGATTCTCTAGACCACCATTCACCGAAACCCCCTGCAGCGTTTGAATTTTACCCCACATCAAATCCCGCAGCTCAGTCAGACGGACATGCTCGCCTTGCATCTGCTCAGCGGCCAGCGCAAAAGACTCACCCATTCCTACCAGTTGATGGGTCGGTAACGTACCTGAGCGCATCCCCCGCTCGTGCCCGCCGCCATGAATTTGCGCTTTAATCCGCACTTTAGGCCTCTGTTTAACGTACAGTGCCCCGACCCCTTTAGGGCCGTAGATCTTATGCGCACAGAATGACATCATATCGACATTCAACGACTGCAAATCAATCTTCAGTTTACCGACACTTTGCGCTGCATCTACGTGATAGCTGATACCTTTTTCTGCACAAAAATCGCCAATCGCTACTATGTCATTGATAGTACCTATCTCATTATTGACATGCATTAACGTCACTAAAATAGTATCTTCTCTTACAGCCTCCGCAAGCTGCTGAACACTTACGCAGCCATCACTTGTCGGCTGTAAATAGCTAACTTCAAACCCTTCCTGCTGCAATTGTGCACAAGTATCCAGCACCGCCTTATGCTCCACTGTACTGGTAATTATATGCCTACCCTGCATTTGCTTTTGTAGCGCCAGGCCTTTAATGGCCAGGTTATCTGACTCCGTTGCCCCCGAGGTCCAAACAATTTCCCGGGTCTGAGCCCCTACTAGATCAGCCACTTGACGACGCGCCTGCTCAACAGCCTCCTCGGCTTTCCAGCCATAAATGTGCGAACGAGAGGCTGGATTGGCAAAATTGCCCTCCATGGTCAGGCAATCCATCATCTTTTGCGCGACAATTGGATCAACCGGGGTACTCGCGGCATAATCCAAATAGATAGGTAACTTCATTGATCACTCCAAAAATTGCAGCTGTAGCTGCAGCTATTTTTTTTCACTGGCGATGTATTTTGTAATACTGGTCAACATACCTCTGAGTATATTGACCTCTATTTTATCGGGAAGCGCGCGCATAATTAAACGACGTAAACGGGTCATGAATTGGCGGGGATTATCCGGATCGAGAAAACCAGTCTTGACCATTGTACTCTCAAAATGCTCAAACATTAGCTCCAGCTCATGCTGCTCTGCCAGCGGCGCATCCCAGGAAGTACCCCACTGCGGAGCCTGGTCAGTAATATCAGACACTGACGCCATACGTATCTCATAGGCGATAACTTGTACTGCTGCGGCAATATTAAGTGAACTAAAATTGGCCACCGAGGGAATACAGACATGATGCTGACACAGGTGTAACTCTTCGTTAGTCAAGCCCCGGTCTTCACGACCAAAAACAATCGCTACACTACTATTGTCTGCTGTTTTACCTGCAACCGAGATAGCGGCTGCCATTTCTCTTGGATCCATAATCGGCCAGGGAATGTGCCGCTCTCTGGCACTAGTGGCAAACACTAGCTGACAGCCGGCTATTGCCTGCTGCAGTGAATCAACAACAGTGGCTGTAGCCAAAATATCATCGGCACCGGCTGCTCGCGCGCTCGCTTCTGCGCTGGGGAAAGATTTCGGGCCAACTAATACCAGATCCGCTAAGCCCATGTTTTTCATTGCCCTGGCGACACCCCCTATATTTCCTGAGTGGGTAGTATTGACTAAAACAATTTTAATATCTGTATGCACAGCAATATCCAACTAAAAATTTCCGCCATATTAACAGATTAAAACAGCCATGGAACCTTAGTTGCGGGCGCGTGAAATTATCACGGCCATTCCTCTTCACCTGCTCAATGAAACCGATCGACAAAC
>MABF01000045.1 GCA_002163025.1 'Osedax' symbiont bacterium Rs2_46_30_T18 | reverse complement strand
GAACAGGCTATATTTACTCTGTTTGTCACTCTATAGCTCAATAACTTACTATATCTGCCGACATAACATTAAGTTAGCAAAGTAATAGTTAAAATTTCATTTGCTTTGAGTGCCTCAGTACTACTGTGCAGTGTTCGAATAGCTGAGCTAAAAGTTGCACATCTAGTTTTTTTTCGTATACTTTTTAAAGGGTTGAAATAGTCTGCACTTGGTTGGCGTATTTTAGGCCCAGGGGAGGAACACAGCATTTAGCAGCCTCTAGGTTGAGTTGAATACACTGTGTGATAGCTCTCAGCCATATAGCCCTTGAAGCTATTGAAATTTTTTATTGACTGACAATTGATAACTGCCCAGAGTTGGCTGATATAGTCACTTTTAGTTAGTACATAACCCGACATAAAGTTAAACATTGCATTAGTTTTACAGCGTGAACTGTCGTTTATTAGGAGATACATGTGGATATAGCCACGATCGTAGGTTTGTTAGGTGCTTTTGGTATAGTCATCGCTGCCATGGCATCCGGGGGCGACGTAGGGGTCTTTGTTAACACGCCTTCCCTATTGATTGTAATGGGTGGAGCAACTTTTGTTGTACTGATTAAATTCACTCTGGCGCAATTTCTCGGCATAGGCAAAATAATCGGCAAGGCTTTCATGTTTAAGTCGGTTAAAGTCGAAGACATCATTGCCGAAACAGTGGACATGGCCGATGCCGCTCGCAAAGGTGGACTACTCTCCCTGGAAGAAAAAACTGTCAGTACTGAATTTATGAACCGTGGCATTCAATTATTGGTTGATGGCCACGACCCGGATGTCGTTAAAACGCTGCTCAATAAAGAAAAGAGTTTAATGACCGATAGGCATACCGCCGCTATTAATATATTTAAAGCGATAGGTGATGTGGGGCCGGCGATGGGCATGATAGGAACGCTGGTGGGGCTGGTGCAAATGCTCTCTAACATGAGTGATCCTAAGTCGATCGGGCCGGCGATGGCAGTCGCCTTGTTGACCACCCTCTACGGATCTATGTTAGCGACAATGTTTGCCCTTCCTATCGCCGATAAGCTAGAGATACGTAGAGATGAAGAAGAGCTAAATCAGACCTTGATTATTGATGGTCTGCTGGCGATTCAAGCGGGGCAAAACCCCAGAGTTATAGAACAGATGTTACGTAACTATTTACCAGAGAAGAAGCGTCCGGCGGATGAGGATTAGCTCCCATGAGTGACGAAGAAGAGAAATGTCCCGTCTGTGTCCCAGGTCTCCCGGCCTGGCTGGCAACCTTTGGCGACTTAATGGCGCTGTTGATGTGTTTCTTTGTACTCTTGTTGTCTTTCTCAGAGATGGATGTACTGAAATTTAAACAGTTAGCCGGATCTATGCGTGAAGCTTTTGGGGTGCAAAATCAAATAAAAGTGGAAGATGTGCCCAAGGGGACTTCTATCATTGCCCAGGAATTTAGCCCGGGAAGGCCAGAGCCTACGCCGCTTAACGAAGTGCGACAAATGACCATCAACAATGATATGAATACCTTAGATATTCGTGCCGAAAGTGGTGAGTCGGATATCCTCGAAAGTTTACAGGGTGAAGCTGAACGACAAAAAGAGCAAGAGGAAAAAGAGCAGGCCAAAGACAAGGCGATTCAATTTGCAGCAGTGCTTAGCCGTGAAATAGATGAAGGCAGCATTGAAATTGAAACAGACGGTAAAAAAATTATTATCAGAGTGCAAGACAAAGGCTCATTCACCCCGGGTTCGGCGACTTTAAAAGACGAATACATCCCGGTAATGGCTAAAATTCGCGATCTGCTGCTGGAGATACACGGTAAAATTAGCATTGAGGGGCACACCGACAACGTGCCAGCAGATGGGAAAATATTTATCTCTAATTGGGATTTGTCGGCGGCGCGGGCGCTGGCGGTTGGCAATGAAATATTTGCCGATGTGCGCATCAAACAGAAACGTTTTGTGATTGTTGGCCGGGCTAATACTCGACCCATAGTACCCAACAATACAGCGGCCAACCGGGCTATAAATCGCCGGGTCGAAATCATCATAGAACGCGGTAAAGACGATGAAAGTATCGATCGAATCAAAGTCAAAGAAGCTACCGAATCCGAGCCTGATTCGCTGAGTAGTGAAGAGATATTCTAGGTATTAAGGCGCGCTGAATATGTCCTTTTCTTACAGCCGGTCAACCGGCCGATATCTAATCGCCGCGTCGAAATCATCATAGAACGCGGTAAAGACGATGAAAGTATCGATCGAATCAAAGTCAAAGAAGCTACCGAATCAGAGCCTGATTCGCTGAGTAGCGAAGAGATATTCTAGGTATTAAGGCGCGCTGAATA
>MABF01000265.1 GCA_002163025.1 'Osedax' symbiont bacterium Rs2_46_30_T18 | reverse complement strand
CCATCCCCCCAACAGAGAAAAGTCACTGTCATAATAGGGTAGTGGCCACTGATGTTCTGACTGACACAGAAGGGCTCACAACTGAGCACTTGATAGTTATTCAAACTGACGTTGTGCGCCTCTGCCTCTCCAGTTATCTCCGTTACTCGCAGACCGGTCTCTTCAAATACCTCGCGGCGCAAGGTATTAAAGAGGTTTTCAAACTGGCGGATTTTACCTGCGGGGATTTCCAGTAACCCGGTATCGGCAACCAAATCCGCTTTGTCTCGATCTTGCACCAACAGTTCAATCCCAGAGTCGCTCTGGCGTTGTACTATGGCGGCAACACCGGGGATTTGAAATTTCTCAGTCATTTTTTTTGTCGGCGCTCTGAATGTTTTGTATCAATTGAAATCATCTGTCGGTTAATCCGTCACGATCTGCATCAGAGCAAGCTAAAACGATGCAGTCATGACTTGCTTATAGTGGCTATAACTAACTGTTTTGGTAAACATCAGGCTTCCACAACTCCATAAACTTATCCGGATGTGTCAGCGCTTTAAAGTCGTACTGAGCATATAAACTGTGAGCATCTTTGGTGGCTAAGACAATTCTACGCAGTCCCTGGTTCTGTGGGTGCCGGATAATTTCCTGCATCAGCCATTTACTCAGGCCTTTACCGCGGTGCTGCTCCAGGATGTAGACATCAGCCAGGTAGGCAAAGGTGGCCTTATCAGTGATTAACCTGGCAAAACCTATTTGTTGATCGGCGCAAAACACCCCAAAACACAGTGAGTTTTGCAGCGCTTTGGCCAAGGTCTCTCTAGGAACTCCCTCAGCCCAATAGGATTTGCTTAAATAGGTATGGATGGCATTCAGATCCATCTTCGATTGATCTGAGCTGATGCTATAACCTTTAATCAATGTTTGTCCCTCGGTGTAACACTTTTTCAATAATGCAGTAGAGTAGTACTACAGTGGCTGCAGTGTTAGTGCTGTTGCCACTGCGATCCAAACTCGGCCATTGCCAGCAGAACCGGCTGCAGCTTTAGTCCCAGCTCTGTCAACTGATACTCTGTAGTCACAGGTACAGTAGCAAAAACAGTTCTGCTAATTAATTTTTTTTCTTCCAGCATCCGTAATCTGCTGCTTAACACTTTGGGACTTATACCCTGCAGTGCTCTGTGTAAATGCGAGTAACGTTTTTTTCCGGATAATAATTCTCTGATCACTAAAGTGGTCCATTTACCCTCAATAATCAGCGCGGTTTTTTTTATCGGGCAGCCTTGGTCACAGGGCCCATCAACGTCAACTCTATCCATTTATACCCCTACTATCAATTTGGTAACTACTTCCTTTAGTATAGTTATGTCCCTTAGAATGCTGCAACTGTTAACTGAGGTGATACTGATGAAAGCACTACCGATAATATTGAGAGTGATAGGCGTTATACAAATAGTGTTGGGGCTGTTTTACCTTTTTGCGCCCAATTACTTGTTGCAGGCTATGGGCCACAGTGTTCCCGAAATCGATATACAATACCCGCTGGCAATGCTGGCCTCAAGGTTTCTGGTGTTAGGCTCTGTGATGTTTTACATCGCCGCGGCCCCGGATCGGCATTTGCTGTGGATTAAAGTGATGATCTGGATTCAAGTTATTGATTTGGCGGCGGGAGTTTTACATACAGGGTTAGGTCATGTGGATGTTAGCCTGTCGGGTGTTGCGATGTTTAATGCCAGCTGGATGATTGTATTACTGGTTCTGTTGATGCCTAAAGTGAGTGGCGATAAACCGCTGGCAGAGTCTGCTTAAATGCTCACAAAATTGTATTTACAGTACTATATCCGCGCACTTGTATTCGTTAAACCAGCGGTTTTATTCGAAAAAATCAATCAGCTACCTTGGTATCAACAAGTATTGAGGCAGTGGGTAGATGATTTAGCGTTGCGCAGCAATGCCAAGGTATTGGAAGCAGGTAGCGGAACTGGCAACTTGTGTGCTTATTTAGCCAGCTGTGGCATGCGACCGCTGGGTGCGGATTATTGCTCCTCTATGCTCAGCAAGGCCGTTAAAAGCTATCCGCAATTGGCATTTGTCCACTGTGACGTGACCCATATGCCCTTTGCAGATGAGCGTTTTCAGGCGGTTATTTGCGCATCGCTGGTCAACCTTTTGCAGCACCCGCAACAGGCGGTCAATGAATTGTACCGAGTCTGCAAGAAGCAGGGGAGTGTCAGTATCTTAGTGCCGCTGCAGGGGTTTACTGAGCAGCAGTTAACCCGCTTATGTGTGAGTAGACAGCTGAGCGGTTTCTCGCTGGCGGCGCTAACCAGCTGGCACCGTCTCGCACCTAAAAAATCAACGCACAGTATAGTGAAACTACTGCAACAAGCGGGCTTTATCGATATTCAAGTTCAGGTTTATTTAGGGGGGATGCTCGCTGCCTTTAGCGCCAAGAAGCCAAGTGTAGGTCGTTTAGATGACTGATTTCATTGAACTTGTTTTCTTTAGCTATAGCGTTGTGCCCAGTTGCAACTGGCATGATTATAATAGTATGTTGCCTATACAATTTACGCTTTTCAATTGAAAAATAATGGCTGTGACAATCCTTCCACTCTCTCTTACAAAGGTGATATTTTGCAGCAGAAAAAAGCCGTTTTACAAATCGCAGCTTGGCTTAAAGGGGACTCTGGGCGCATGTCTGTTCTAAGGCAAGCGTCACAGCTGCAGTTACCCGATTGGTGTATTGGCGCGGGTTTTGTGCGCAATTTAGTCTGGGATAAATTGCATGGCTACTCTAGAGCCACCCCTTACAACGATATCGATATAATCTATTTTGATGTCCAGGATTGCTCGCAACAGCGTGATCGAATGTTAGAGCGACAATTGTTGCAACAATCTAAGCTTCCCTGGTCGGTGAAAAATCAGGCACGCATGCACTTCAATAATGGCGATATGCCCTATAACAGCTGCGCCGATGCGATGAGTTACTGGCCAGAGGTAGAGACAGCAGTGGCGGCGAAGCTCAATGGACTGGGGGAGATAGAAATTATTGCACCTTTAGGCACTGCCAGCCTCTTTGCCGGTAACATTAGTATCAACCCTAAAAGAGCCAAGCCTGAAGTATTTGCCCGGCGCCTTGCACAGAAGCAGTGGTTGCGCCAGTGGCCAAAACTGCGAGTCACTGTTGCCGGTTAGTTTTAGTAACATTGATCATTAATAATAGTTACTTAACAATAATTGCCAACCAGCTAATATAAGAGGCAATAGTAACAAGCGTTTGATTATGGAGTGTAATTGTAATGATCTCGTATGATATATTTGATTTTCTGGGCAATATTGGGGTGCTTTTGGTATTGGTAGTCTACCTGGGGCTGCAAATGGAGAAACTCAGTGCCCGCTCTGTCCTCTACAGCGGTGCCAACATTATAGGTGCGATACTGATTATGCTGTCACTGTACTTTAAGTTTAATTTATCTGCTTTTGTGATGGAGTTCGCCTGGTTTTTAATCAGTGCTTACGGATTGTACAAAGCCTGGGGAAGGCCTTCAATCAATGCATCTGAGCATTGATGGCAATAAACTCGCCAACGCCAGAACGTCAGCGAGTAGTTACTGTTTACTTAGCGCCTGCCAGTTCAGGGTGAGTATTATCTACATGGTGCCTCTCTTCCACGCGTTTTAAGCCTTTGTTGGCGACAAAGGCTACTACTAATAGCGCAGCCATCGCGTACATTGTGGTGTTGTAAAGACTTGAAGTGGGGTCGATCGTCCCCTGAGGGGCGACTTCCATCAGTTTGGCAATAGTCACTGTTTTTGCTGCGACTAATGTTTGTAACTGCTCTACTCCTGCGCCGAAGGTCTGTTGAAACAGCTGCGGGTCTATTTTCGCCGCCAGCGAGCTTATAGCGTCATCCACTGACAGTTGCCTCAGGTAAGTGATGGCAAACGGGCCTAAAACGCCCGCTGTACTCCATGCAGTTAATAGTCGGCCGTGAATGCCGCCTACGTGCAAGGTACCAAACATATCCGCCAGGTAAGCTGGGATGGTGGCGAAACCGCCGCCGTACATAGTGAAGATAATCATAGTGGCGCCGTAGAAAAGCACCAACCACATCACTGAGGGCTCGACACTGACCGAGCTGGCGACAAAAGGTATCGACACATACAGCAACATACCGATCAGGAAGAAACAGTGGTATGTATTCTTGCGGCCAATAAGATCGGAAGTCGAAGCCCAGAAGAAGCGACCGACCATGTTAAAGACACTGATCATCAGCACGTAAGTCGCGGCGAAGCTCGCATCTACAACACCGGGTAGGGTGGAGCCGAATATTTCAGTCATCATGGTTTTGGCAACGCCAATCACGCCTATTCCGGCGGTCACATTCAGACAGAGCATTATCCACAGTCTCCAGAACTGAGAAGTCTTCAGCGCCTGGTCTATGTGCACATGATTAGTAGTAATCATTTTCTTCTGTGACTCGTCCTTAGACGGAGGAGTATAGCCCGCAGGTGTCCAATTTTTAGCTGGAACCCGGTAGGAGAACGAAGCGATGATCATGATGATGAAGTAGACCACTCCCAGGGTAATAAAGACGCTGGCAGCACCCGTATCACCTGTACCTACTACATAAACCCCCTCGGGGCCGGGAACGGGCAACTTGGCCATATCGGCGACACTCGCCACTACCACTTCAACTTTGTTACCGGCGACTTCTGCGAAGCGCCGTCCGCCTTCAGTAATTAAGTTAATGTCGGCCACTTTACCTAAGTACTCTGGTGCCTGATAAAACACTGAAAGCAACCAAGTCTTCAATGGTGCACCTATCATAGCGCCACCGCCAAAACCCATAATTGCCATACCAGTAGCCATACCGCGCTTATCTGGGAACCAGCGCAGTAAGGTGCTCACCGGGGAGACATAGGCCAGACCTAAACCACAGCCACCTAGAGCTCCATAGCCTAAATAAACCATCCACAATTGATGGTAGGCGATACCAAAACTGCCGATAATAAAACCACCACCCCAGCAAAAGGCGGCCAGTACACCGACCATACGCGGCCCAACTTCCTCCAGCCACTTACCGCCCAGTGCCGCGGCTAAGCCGAGGAAAACGATAGCAGTAGAGAAGATCCACACCACTGAACTCAAGGTCCAATCGTCGGCGGCACTGGCGACTACACCTATTTGTTTGATCAGTGGCGGATTAAAAATACTCCAGGCGTAAACAGAGCCGATACAGAGGTGGATGGCAATGGATGCTGGCGGCACCAGCCAGCGGTTGAACCCCTCTTCGGCGACAATGCGCTCTTTCTTCAGGAAAGCTAAGGCCCCTTGCGAGTCAGACATAGTTTATTCTCCAGTCATTATTATTATTGAATACCGGTCGGGATACCAGGCAACAGCGTGCACAGGTCCAACCTTGTAATGGAGAATTGCAAGTTACGAGCCAATAGAATTAAGTTGTTATTTTTTAAGTGGTTAGGTGGTTTGTGGACGTTTTATTGGAAGTGTAATAGGGTAAAATTGATACAGGCATTGGCCTTAGCTGGGTCATACTGACCCAGCTAGTTGTTCTGTATAAGGGTCAATCGCGGGTTCTGCTTTGTGCACTGGCGCATAATCAGGTAACCAGATATAAAACACTGTGCCAAAATCTGGCCGTGAACGCACCGCTATTTCGGCTTGCATCCCCTGTAATATGGAGTAACTGACAGACAATCCCAAGCCGGTACCACCAGGGGTTTTGCTGAAAAAGGGATCGAAGATGCGCGATACTATTTGCTCGGGCATGCCGCAGCCGTTATCTCTGATAGTCAATAACACTCCTTGTGCGCGCCAGTTTCGACTGCGGATAGTGATACGTCCGTCGCGGCTAATTGCAGCCACTGCATTGACGATCAAGTTGATCAGCACTTGCAGCATCTGCTGGCGATTGCAATACACTGTGCTAGTGGCTCGAAGATCCAGTCGCAGGTGGATATCTTTGTGTAGCAGATCGTGTTTGATTAATACCGCAGTGGACTTGACCACCTCATTGATATCAATTTTTGCCAGTGGACTCAGGTACTCGCCGGGTCGGGAAAATTGCAGTAAATCATTAATGATTGAGCGAATGCGATCGACCTGCTGGACAATTAAGGTCACCTCTTCAGTGACTTGCTCTCCGGCCTCGCCGAGCTCAGCGACCAACAGGTCTAAATAGCCTAAGATCACTGTGGTTGGATTATTTATCTCGTGGGCGATACCGGCGGTCAATTCGCCAATTGCCGCCAGTTTCTCTTTGGCGACTAACTGCTCACGGGTGCGTTGCAATAAGCTGATGTGCTGGTTTAACGACGCGGTGCGCTGGGTTACTTTTATTTCCAGCTGCGCAGCTGAATCCTCAATATGATCGTGCTGACGCTCGAGCTGATCCAACATCAAATTAAACTCAACCCCTAAAGTGAGCAGTTCACTGGATGTATTGGGGGGAATGTCGATCCGTTGGCGATGTCCCTTGCGGATCTGACTGATCACAGTCACCATACCTTCTATCGGCTTAAAAATGCCCTTGGCTCCGCGCACTACCAGTAGCGCACAAACCAGTAATATAACCGCAAATATTATCAACAGCTGCCACATCCAACGGTAAAATTGACTCTTAAAAGGGGCTTCCAGAAAGCCCGCGTAGATCATCCCGACCCGTTTACCGTAAACATCGACTATCGGTAAATAACCGGAAATATACCAATCACTGACCACGAAGGCGCGATCCAACCAGCGCTCTCCCTGTACTAATACTTTTTGCCGTACTTGTTCAGAAACGCGAGTCCCCAGAGCTCTGGCGCCGGGCTTTTGCACTGCCGGTACGTTAGTGCTGATGCGCACGTCCTCCAGAAAGATAGTCACAGTTCCGACGCTGTCAAAGGCCAGTGAGCCGGCTCCGTACACTGTCTCCTTAATCTGATCGACGAAAGTGGCGTTGCCGTTCATCAGTACGCCAGCACTGAGTAGCGCCTGGACTCTTCCCTGTTCATCAGTTAGCGGGTAGACCAAATGTAGCAGCATCCCGCGCTCTTCACTGTTGCGCTGCACCGGTTTAGCCCGTTCAGTGGGCTCAAGCTGCAGTTTCGCCCGTTGCGCCAGCTCAGGGGACAAGTAGTTCAAATCTGCCGCGCTGAATACTTCGACTCCGCTGACGGCGCGTCCGATGAGCGCTTGTTGCAGCAGCGGGCTCTGGTGGTAATCGCAGCTGACTAAATTGAGTAACTGACAGCCCGAGGGGGCCAGTAGCTGGATAAAGTCCAGCCCTGAATTGAGCTGCATTTTTTGTAATTGCGCCGCTAGTGCACTAGAGCTGGTTACCTTGCTGTGCTCAAGTGCTTTGGAGGCCAGGTAAATTTTTCGAAACTCTCTGGATTGGGCCAACAGCGCCAGTTCGGTGAGGTAACTCTCCTGAGTTTTGTGGAAGCTTTCATTGGCCACCGCCAGATCAGTACTGACTTTCATCAGTAAGTGTCGATAACCGACATCTGTGGTCCAGAAATACAACAGCGCAACTAATACGCTGGCCATCAATAACAGCGGTAACAGCACTAATATTAACAGTCGGCTGCGAACGCTGCGCAGTTTAGAGGCTGTTAAATTGTTGTTAGTCATCGCAATCGACCAGAGTGTTGCGTTTTCTGTCCAGCGTTTTTCGAGTGATTCCCAACAGCTTGGCAGCCTGACTCTTGTTGCCGGTGCAGACGTTCAATACTCTATCTATATGTTGCAGCTGGACTTTTTGCAGCGACCAGTTAACCGGGTAGCAGCCCTGATTCTGGACGTCCTGCTCTATCAGTAACTGCGCCGGGGAGCAATTGAGTAACATAGCTCGCTCTAGCAGGTTGCGCAGTTCGCGTACGTTTCCGGGCCAGCGATAGGCCTGCAAATCAAGTAAGTCAGCCGCAGAAAGGGATATCTGCCCGAGCGCTAATTCAGCGCTTAGCTGGCGAAGAAAATGGCTGCACAGCGCACTGATATCTTCAGGTCTTTCTCGCAGTGGCGGCAGCGGAATTGGCAGGATATTTAATCGATAGTACAAATCGGCACGAAATAGCTTTTGCTGCACTAAGGTTGCCAGCGGTTTATTACTGGCGGCGACAATGCGCACATCGATGGATTTTTCTGTGTCGGTTCCCAGTGGCCGGATTTTTGATTCTTCCAATACCCGCAGCAATTTTCCCTGTAGTGCCAGGGGCATTTCGCTGATTTCATCGAGGAATAAAGTGCCACCATCGGCGTAACTGAAAAGCCCCTGGCGTGCTTGGGCCGCGTTAGTGAAAGCCCCTTTAACGTGACCAAAGAGCTCAGACTCTATCAAGTCGGGGGCTATTGCAGCGCAATTAAGCGGTACGAAAGGGCCACTGCGGGCACTGAGTTGATGTAGCGCCGAGGCAACCAACTCTTTGCCTGTGCCGGTCTCCCCCTCAATTAGCACTGAGGACTTGGTCGTGGCAACTCGCTCTATCAACCCATTCACGCGCTGCATAGCTTGCGAGTTACCTATCAACGAGCTGCTGTGATACTCACGGGACAGACGCTGTTGGTAGATGTAGTTTTCCCGAGACAGTCTGAGTTTTTCAAAGCAGCGCGCCACTGCCACTTGCATTTGCTCCAGCCGAAAAGGTTTGAGAATGAAATCACCGGCACCGAGGCGCACTGCGGCTATGGCGTTTTCTAATTCGGCAAAACCGGTCATAAAGATGACTTCGGTACTGGGCATACTCTGATCAAACTGTTGCACCCAATCGAGTCCGGATTGGCCTGGCATATTAATATCGACGATTAATAAGTCGTAGAAATTTTTGGCCTTTAGCTGCTGGGCTTGTCGGGTATCGCTGGCGATGTCTACCAGCGCATATTGCTTGCATAATGCACGTTTCAGGAAATCGCAAATCCCCTGTTCATCATCTACTACCAGTATCGAATAGGCGGCAGTGTTGTTACTTACTGGAGCTGGCATAACACCTCTCATTGTTGTTTTTTCAACAAAACCTACAGTATTATCAGAGCTTTGCCTAGTCAGGGCTTATTTTAGCGCAGCGGCTAAATAGTTCATCAGTATTGAGATACGCTGCACTTTTCGCAAATCAGCATGAGTCAGTATCCACAGGGCATTATCACTGGCAACGCTGTAGTCAAACAGTCGTCGCAATCCACTTACCGCCAGGTCGTCGGGCAAAAATGCCAGGCCATTACCGCTTTGCGCCAGCATAGCCATGGCGATTAAGTCGTCGCTGCGCTGCACGATTTTATCCGGGTACTTGCGCTCCAGATAGCTAAAGGCCGGGTATTGTTTCAGGTTACCCGCAGCCGCTATCAGTTGCTGCTGGGACAAACTGTCCATGTCAGTTACAGCGGGGTGTTGAGCTAGATAGTCATCAGATGCATAGACTCCCCATTTGATCTTGCAAATCTCCCGGCCCACTAGGTGTTCAGGGGGAGAATGGGTGACTCTAAGGGCCACATCCGCCTGACGGTTAGTCATGTTCAGCTCACTGTTGGTGACCAGTAATTCTATCTGAATTTGTGGATAGAGCCGATTAAATGCAGCAAGATGTCGGGGCAAATGGCGGTAGGAGAAGCTGCTCGGGGCAGTCAATTTTACCACTCCCTGGGGGCGAATATCTCTACCGGCCAAGTGCCGTTCAATATCATCAAATGCGTTTTCTATGGCCCGGGCCTGCACCAGTAATTGCTGACCTAGTTCAGTCAATTCACACAGACCATTATCACGGTCAAATAAGCGACCCAGCTTTGTTTCAAAGTCGTCTAAGCGTCTATAGACAGTTGAATTGCTGATGGCTAAGGTTTTTGCCGCAGCCGCTAAAGTGCCTTGGTTGACAATCGCCAAAAATATTTTTACTGAATTCCAATCCACGTCAGTACCTAGTTCTTTCTCAATTATGGGAATTTGTTTGTCATAATTGCAGATTGATTGCATTTCTGCAATTGAATATAGTCAGTAACACAAGGGAGCAGCATTTTATGTTCTCTCACTCAACCACCCTTTGAAGAGTATTTAATCATGATTGGATATACCACAGTAGGTACTGACGACTTAGAGACCAGCGCCGCATTTTACGATCCACTGCTGGCATTATTAGGTGCCACCCGCTGCATGCAAGCTGAGGACTTTATCGCCTGGGGCACTGATCCACAGAGCCCTATGTTCTCTATTCACTTACCAGCAGATGGCGCTAGTGCCTCAGTGGGTAATGGCGTGATGATCGCGCTGCGTGCCTCTGATGTCGAGCAAGTACAGGCAATGCATAACAAAGCGCTACAGCTGGGAGCAAAAGAAGAAGGGCTGCCAGGAGCACGCGGCGACAGTGGTTTTTACGCCGGTTATTTTCGCGACTTAGACGGCAATAAATTGAACGTCCACTGCATGAGTAGCTAATAAACAGGCGCCTTTTGCCACTATTTAGTGGCAGCAACCTTACTCCGGGCTGAGCCTGTTACAGACAGTGTTCAGTCTTCAATTACAGCACTTCAGAGCGAGGGAAATAACTTTGTCAATTCCAGTATTAGAACTCATAGGGCACAAGCTTTGTCCCTACGTACAGCGGGTGGTTATATTGCTCCAAGAAAAACAGCTTAACTATACGCGCATCGACATCGACTTAGCCGATAAAGCCAAGCTGAGGCAACTCAGTGTGACAGCCAAAGTACCGCTACTGTTGATTGATACAGATAAATCACTGTTCGAGTCACAGGTGATCTGTACTTACCTGGATGAAATTTCAGTGGGATCTATGTTACCTGAAGACCCTTATGAAAGAGCTCGACAATCTGCCTGGATGGTATTGGCGAATGAGGTTTTACATGCTATTGCCAATATTATTTATCGAGATAAAAGCTTTGAAAAGATGACTGCCAGCCTGAAAAAAATCACTGTACACTTTATCTTGATAGAGCGGCAGCTAGACGGTAGTGGCTATTTTTCCAATGCTGAATTTTTCTTGATTGATGCCTTATATGCGACAATTTTTCGCTATTTTGAAGTCTTTGTGATGCCTGCGAGTATAGACCCATTCCACAATTTAACTAAGCTCAATAGATGGCGCAAGTTATTAGCGCAGCGCAGCAGTGTACAAAACGCAGTGCCCGATAATTATGCTGAGCTGTTGATTGAGTTTATGCGGCCAAAAGGGATGGCCATGAGCCAGTTGTTATAAACCTCGAAACTTGAAAACACTGTAATTAAGACATAGCAGGTTTTGCCTCGACTAATTAGCTGAACCCTGAGTTTATCTATGAGTTGATTGGAAATTCTTGCAGAATAAATATTAGTGTTTATTTTTCAGTCAGTTATGTAAATGTTGCGATGCAGGATGACAAAGTTCAAACTGGAAAAATGAGTTTAAACTAAGTTTTAATTTTAATCTGTATCTATAAGCTAACAATATATCCACAAACTCCCCTTAAATTAACAATTCAAATAATATACAATTTGATTTATATCAAGCAAAAACATATAGTTAATCCCTGTCTGGGCCATGTTCAAGCGAATGCTGTTCATCTTGAATTAAAGTTGCGGCATTCATAGTTGTACAAACTGGAAATTGTAATCGAACTAGCTGATAAATAAAGAAAAATTACAAACAGCTGATTTTCATTGCTAACACTGTATGGATACAAAAATTTAACGTTCTTTGAAATTAAGTATCTATATGGATAGGCAAATTCGAGCCTTCCCTGAAATTAAGGTTGAAAAGGTAGGTTGCAATTTGTTAGTTCTTATTATTGATGACGATGAAGTTGATTTTCTCAGTGTTAAACGGTTATTGATTAAAGCATTCAATACCCAGCAAATCGAAGTAACTTGGATTAGAGACCCTGCAGCAGTTGATTTAGTTGCGCAGCTGCAAAGTTATGACATTTGTTTTATCGACCAAAACATTGGTCAGTTATCCGGTATCGAAATAATTCGTAGGGTTACACAGCGCGGTAATATCACTCCTATGGTGTTGCTGACCGGAGTCGACGACCAGCAAATTGATAACAAAGCCTCAGAATATGGTGCCAGTGACTATCTGACGAAAGATGAGCTCACACCACAGTTGCTCAACCGGGTAATCAGATTTAGTTTAGCGCAAAAAGAACACGCTAAAAAACTCACTAAATTAGCCTATACCGATGGTTTAACAGGCCTTTATAACCGCATAAAATTCGACCAGTCACTGTCTTTTGCACTTTCTACGAGTAATCGAACCAATACTTTTTTAGCGCTGTTAATCATAGATTTAGATAATTTCAAATCGATAAATGACAACTATGGGCATCAGGCAGGGGACAAAGTTTTAGCGGATATATCCCAGCGTCTGCAACAGGCGGTGCGCAAATCCGATATAGTCGCGCGCCTGGGCGGCGATGAATTTGCGGTGGTCTTTACCTGCTATAAACACAAAGATGACATCTCGTCTTTAAAAGATAAGATTCTGGAGGTATTTGCTGAGCCTATTACATTTGAACAGCAGTCTCTGCACTGCCAGGCCTCAATAGGCATATCTGTAGTCACCCCAGAGCAGGCTTCTCCTGGAGTATCGGAGGTTGTTCGTGAGGCGGACAACGCTTTGTATCAGATAAAAGGCCAGGGGAAAAATGCCTGTTTGTTTTTTAACCCGATGATGCGAGACAGCTTGGCTAAAGCGGCTGACTTGGAGCGAGCTCTGACTCAGGCTATCAATAACAATGAGCTTTATTTAAACTTTCAGCCTAAAGTCTCAGTGTCCGATCATACAGTCTGCGGTGCAGAAGCATTGCTCAGATGGCGTACCGCAGAGGGTGAAAATATCGGCCCCGATACATTTATTCCGGTGGCCGAGCGCTCGCGCTGTATTTTGGATATAGGTCGCTGGGTCATCGAACAGAGCTGTAGACAAATGCGTGAATGGCTCAATCAGGGGATAGAAATCGTACCCATAGCCGTGAATATTTCACCGCTGCAGATAGAAGAGCCTGGTTTTGCCGCGCACATACTGCAGACTTTGCAGAAGTATGATATATCCCCGCATTTGCTAGAGCTGGAAATTACCGAAACTGCATTGATGCAGAGTTTGTGTCATGTGACTGAATCATTGAAAGATTTGGCAAAGATCGGTTGTCGCTGGTCTATCGACGATTTTGGCACTGGCTACTCTTCTCTTAGTCGGCTCAACGTACTGCCAATTACGAAGATTAAAATAGACAGGTCTTTCATCGTCGACATTGAAACTTCAAAGCCTTCGCAAAAAATCTGCAACATTATCATCGCACTGGCAAATACTTTAGATTTAACAGTTGTTGTCGAAGGTGTTGAAACACTTGCACAATTACACTGTCTGCCGCTGGCTGCACGCGATGAGTTGCAGGGCTATTTATTCTCGCGGCCCCTGTCAGCGCAAGATTTAGTCAGTTATCTGGCAGAGACTAAATTGAGCATCGCCAGCAGCCAATAACATTTTTAAACACTTCCAGGGAACGGGCTTTTTACATAGGATTTGCATCCGTTAAACGGCAGAGGATTTTAAAAACATGCAATTTAAGCTCTACCTAGCCCCTATTATCTCATTAATGGTCGGAATCATTTGTGCACTGCTGCTGTTCCTTTTTGTTAGTAGCAGTCAGCGGGCCGAACAGGCAGATATCTTTCACCGTCAGGCCGATAGTTATTTTAAAACCATAGAATCGGCGCTGCATTCCAGTCGCGAACTATTAGTGTCACTCAAAAGCTTTATTGAAAACTCAGACAATCTGAGTAGAGATCGTTTTGATAGGTACTCTAAGGCGCTATTAAAAGACCGCCAATATGTGCAGGCAATGGAATGGATTCCCAAAGTCAGCAACGATAAACGCCCGGCCTATGAGCGATTTGCACAGCAGCAGGGGCTGAGCGATTTTCAGATAAAGCAGGGGAAATTTGGCAGTTTAAAGCGGGCGAGCTTTCGCCCTGAATACTATCCTGTTTACTATGTTTATCCGCTGACTGGCAACGAGAGTGCTGTAGGCTATGATTTAGGTTCTAATCAAGCACGTTTGAGCGCATTACAAGCGGCCAGGGATACCGGTAAAGCGGTAATGACCGCTGGAATAAAGCTAGTACAAGAAACGTCGAG
>MABF01000236.1 GCA_002163025.1 'Osedax' symbiont bacterium Rs2_46_30_T18 | reverse complement strand
AACTTAATGTTTTACAGAGGGCACTATGAAAAAAATACTAGTAACTATAATGTTGTTTTGGGCGAGCAGTGTGTTTGCCTCAGATGCAATATATACCAGCTTTTTTAGTAACAATGCCGTTGGCGGTTATGACACGGTCGCCTACTTTACAGTGGGAAAGCCGGTTAAAGGCAGCAGTAACTACTCTACCAGTTACAAAAAAACAAAATGGCTATTTTCCTCGGCTGAGAACCTGGCCTTGTTTAAAGCCAACCCAAGTAAATATGCACCCCAGTACGGAGGCTTTTGTGCCTGGGCTGTGGCGGCAAAAAATAGCAGAGCTTCTGGTGACCCTCTGCGCTGGAATATAGTAAACGACAAATTATATTTAAATTACGATAAAGAAATTCAAATGCTATGGAAAAAGGATATTTCCGGATTCATCGTTAAAGCTGATGTCAATTGGCCAAAGTTACTGAATGATTAATTGCAGTATCGAACGGATAAGTTCTATCGATAGCGGGGATTGACGCTTTGGAAAACCGGTACTGTAGATAACAGATATAATTATCTACAGTACAGCAGTACAGCCTCTTCGGACGTTCTTATCTTCTGGGGTGTTTGGCACTAATGGCTGACCATATTTTGAATTTCTTTAATTCGCTCTGCGTCTGTTTGGATTTTTTGCTCGGGGATATTTATCCCCTTTATGCAGGCGGGGCGCGCGCCAACCAGATCCATCCAGCGCTGCAAATGCTCCAATCCTGAAATAGAAACCCCACTCCATTGATAGCGCCGCACCCATGGCCATGTCGCAATATCCGCGATGCTGTAGTCCGGCCCAGCAATATAAGTATTTTTACTCAGTTGCTGATCCAGTACTTCAAACAGTCGCCGGGATTCATTTTGATAACGGGAAATGGCTACCGGTATTTTTTCCTCCATGTAACGATGAAAGACATTTGCCTGTCCCATCATCGGACCAACGCCCCCCATCTGAAACATTAGCCACTGCATGATCACAGAGCGCTGCTTTGCATTGGTGCTATAAAACTGACCACTCTTCTCGGCCAGGTAGAGCAATATTGCCCCGGACTCGAAAACCTGGAAGTTATCATTGCCTCGGTCGACGATTGCGGGAATGCGCCCATTGGGATTGATCTGCAAAAAATCTGGGAGCTTTTGTTCGCCGCTATCCAACTGTACCGCGATAACATTATAGTCGAGCTGCATCTCTTCGAGGGCGATAGAGATCTTATAACCATTAGGTGTATTGGAAGTATATAGGTCGATCATGCTGCTCTCTCGCTATTACTGAACCGATGGGCGGCTGGCAATTGCACTAAACCATTGTGCTAAATTACTTAGCTCAGCGGGTATTTCAACATTGATGTTTTTGGCAAAGTTGATTAGCACAAACAAGGTGATATCTGCGATAGAAAAGTTATCACCGGCAATGTACTTGTTGGCAGATAATTGTCGCTCTAAAGTCGGCAAAAAGCTAATTAATCGAGTGCGTGATTCTTCACCCCAACTTGGAATAACATTTTCCCGATCAGAGTAGACACCTGAGATATTCCTAAAGGCTTGCAGTGCGGGAAATAGTCCTTGTAATTCAACCATCCTATGCCACATTTCAACTTGCGCTTGCTCCAGGGCACTGTTGCCAAATAGAGATTGATGCTGATCACTGTTTGCCTCTAAAAACCTGCAAATAGCAACAGACTCACAAATGTAACTGCCATCATCTAATTCCAGTAAAGGGATCCGCCCGTTTGCTGACTTCTCGAGGAACTGCGTACTTAGGTTTTCCCCTGCTCTTATATCAACATGCACAGATTCAATTTCTAAGCCTATTTCTTTCAAAAAAATGGCAACCCGTCTGGCGCTCGGAGAGGCTGCCAGTTCATAAATTTTCATGATAAAATTATTCCTGAATGATTGGTTAGTTATTTGATAGTGCTGGAGTCCCTTTTGATTGTCAAGAGGGTTGTGCACGTAATGTGTCAACAATCGAAGCGAGGTGAGAAAAATTTCAGCTAACCATGGTCGTCAAATACTGTAAGCTATAAGATCCTGAAGCTAGTGAATATAGTAATTTTCGAAGGCTTTCTATTCGTTAAATTATCATATTTATATAAGGTTATTTTTGAAAATGGCGAGAAAAAAGAATTTTGATCCAGAGGCGATTCTTCTGCTGGCTGTCGAGTTATTTTGGCAAAAAGGATATGCAAATACATCCCTAAATGATTTGGTTGAGCATTTAGGCATCAATAGGTTTAGTTTATACAGTACTTTTGGAGATAAAAAAAACCTCTATCATCAGGCTTTAAACTACTACATAGATCATTTT
>MABF01000168.1 GCA_002163025.1 'Osedax' symbiont bacterium Rs2_46_30_T18 | reverse complement strand
CATGCATTTTTCGCGGTCTTCAGGCATTGTTTTCGCGGTCAGTGCTATCAGCGGTAAGTTGCTGTAATGAGTCATTTGCCGAATGCGCTCGGTTGCTTCTATGCCGTCCATAACCGGCATCATAATATCCATTAGCACAAGCTCAAAGCTGCTGTCAGCTTCTAACAGATCTAGCGCCTCTTGGCCGTTAGCCGCTATTTCAACTTCAAATCCTATGCCCATTAAATGCTTTGATAATGCATAAGAGTTGCGCATATCGTCGTCGACTAAGAGTATTTTTCTGCCTTTAAGCATCGCATCTTCATCATGCAATATATGAATATTGGAGTCATCGCTGCTGTGCTGCGCTTCAATATTGTGCAAAAACAAGGATACATCATCGAGTAATCGCTCAGGTGATCCCACGCCTTTAATAACAATTGCCGAGGAATATTTTTGCAATTTTTTCTGTTCGTCATCGGTTAATTCTTTACCTGTGTAAACGATAATAGGTGGAAGATTTTGTTTTGGTCCCAGGTGGATATTTTCCAGCACTTCAAATCCCGTCATATCCGGCAAGCCAAGATCGAGAATCACACAGTCATATTTTTCTGACAAAATCTCGCTGCACCCTTCCCTCCCTGTAGCAACACTGTTTATGTCCACTGTGCTACCTTCTAACAATTGAGTCACGGCTCGGCGGTTGTCCTGATCGTCCTCAATAATCAAAACTCTTTTTATATCCGCGCTGTTAATATTAGATATTTTCGCTAAGACATCTTGTAATTGTTTTTCGCTCACCGGCTTAATTAACATTCCTATAGCCCCTTTTTGCAGCGCCTGGACAGAATGTTCCGCATGATTGGAAATAATTTGCACTGGGATATTACGTGTTTTTAAACTAAATTTGAGTTGCTCTAATACTTCGTGGCCATCAATACCGGGTAACCTTAGGTCAAGTACGATACCGTCCGGTAGATTTTTCTGAGCCATGTAAACACCGCTGCGCCCGTCACCTGCGACCAAACACTTATACCCTTGCTGCTTCGCTAAATCCCGTATCACAGCGGCAAACTCTTTATCCTCATCGATCACTAACAATGATTTGTCCCCGGGACGAATATTGGCGCGATCATCAGCAATAAAGACCGGGAAGCTGTGCTCCGATAGTTCACTTGTTTGTGTAGCTGTTGTCTCTGCAGATACAGGTGCCAACGGAGTAACTTCACTGGTCCGCTCAGGTGTAGAGACAGCCTGCATCTCTTGCATTGGCGTTAAAAGCTCAAGGGGCAAAAACAGCGTGAAAGTACTGCCATTGCCCTGCTCGCTTAGCACTTGAATTTCACCACCGAGTAACAGACTAAGCTCTCTGGCAATAGTGAGCCCAAGACCGGTGCCGCCAAATTTTCGACTGATGGAACCATCCTGCTGTTGAAAGGCCTCAAATATCTGTTGCAACTTATCTTTTGCAATACCGATACCCGTATCGATTACCGACAGAGCGATAGCACTGTCAGCTGATAATGCACTATGGGTGAAGCAGACACCGGTTACAGCGTTAGTAATACTTAGGGTAACAGACCCTGACTCGGTAAATTTTAAGGCGTTGGACAATAAATTGCGCAGGATTTGCTCCACTCTATGACCATCACTGATGATGACTTCAGGTACAGTCGCCGCTACTTCAATATTGAACTTAACCCCCTTGTTTTCGGACACAACCTTGAACATTGACTGCATATTGCGGCACAGGGACGCAATTTTCACTTCTTCTAGATGTACCCCAAGCTTACCCGCTTCCACCTTGGACAAATCCAGGATGTCGTTGATAATAGTCAACAAACTCTGTCCACCCTCATAAATAATTTTTGCATCTTCTACATCAGTTGCATCGAGGTTGCCTTTGGAATTTTTTGCCAGGCTTTTAGATAACAGCAGTAAACTGTTCAGAGGCGTTCTTAACTCGTGACTCATGTTAGCCAGAAATTCAGATTTATATTTACTGGCAAGTGCCAGCTCTTGCGCTTTAATGCTGAGATTCTGTTGTGATGCTTCAATGGCCTCTTTTTGTTGCTGCAGTGCCCGCTGTTTTTCAGAGAGCTCTTGGTTGGATACTGTTAGCTCTTCACTTTGTTGTTTTAATTCTTCTTCTGAAGCCTTCAGCAAATGTGTTTGTTCGAGTAAATTCTCATTTGAACTTTTCAACTCTTCTTGCTGAGCCTGCAGTTCCTCAGACTGCCTCTGAGTCTCCAGCAGTAAACTCTGGGTCTGCTGCTGGTTAAAGATAGTATTAATCACAATACCAATATTACCGGCTACTTGTGCCAACATAATTTGTTGCTGCTCAGAGAATACTTCGAATGATGCCAGCTCAATAACAGCAACCAGTTGTTTCTCGAATAACACCGGAACCACTAAAATATTAAGGGGAACTTGCTCGCCCAGTGCCGAATTAATTTGGATGTAATCACTGGGGGCTTGAGTCAATAAAATGCTCTTTTTTTCTTTAGCGCATTGCCCTACCAGACCTTCACCAATGGCTATGTGCGGCAGTACATTCTTACGCTGTTTAAAAGCGTAGCTGCCCATTAACACTAACTGGGTATCAGCTTGTACATTTACGTAGATAACACCGTGACCGGCATGTGTCATACCAGCAAGTGCAGAAATTATCTGATCGCAAAGCGATTCTAGCTCAGTAGCGCCCTGGGTTAACTCCGTGATATTTGCTATCTGTGTTTTTAAAGTACTCTGCTCTTCCAACACAGCATTGCTGCGCTGCATTTGCGTTTCAGCTTTTTCCAAGGAGCCTACCATCTTGTTAATAGAATTCGCCAGTTCGCCAACCTCATCGCTCCCTATTACTTTGATTCTTGTTGACAGATCACCGGCAGAGACCTTTTTTGTCAACTTGCTAATTTCGATAATTGGCTTAGTGACCATGCGGATAGTAATGTATATCAGTAGCAGCCCCAGTCCAATGGCAATTAAAGTGCCAAAAATTATTTGGTTAATCATCAATGTGTCAGCTTCGACCACTTCTAACTCGCGTGACAGTAGTAATTGCTCTTCAACAGAAATGAACAGGCTCAACAGTGATCTGAGTTCATCCATCATCTTCTTGCCGGTTTCTTTGGCAATCAAGCTACTGATATCTTGCATCGTCGCGAGGCCTTGGTTCACTTGAGTACGCAGTGCGATCTCGGGCCTTGCAGCCTTTTCTAGCCAAAGCTCTTCTAGCTGTTTGATTTCGCCAAGTAAAACAACTTGCGATTCATTGTCTGACACCAGATTAACGGCATGCTGATAAGTGCTCTTGAATCCTTCCCTGCCACTCTCGTAAGGCTCAAGAAAATTCGCTTTACCCGTGATCAGGTAACCTCGCTGCCCGGTTTCCATATCGACTAACATTTTTTTCAAATACTCGCCGGAGTAGATTACCTTAAGTGTATGGTCAGTCCATTTTACTAATTCTTGGTTTTTGACGATATTTTGGTAGGTTAAGGTAGATTGGAGAATCAAGATAAGCAGGATAATAGAGTAACCAATGAACAACTGGATACGCAGTGAGATAGGCTTAGGTTTAGGCTGTGCCATTAAAATGCTGCTCCTGGCAATAGCGACCTATAACAACGGGCGACTAAGCCATAACTTGCAATCGTTTTTGCACTAATCTCACCTTCGGACACAGATGATTACCTTCACAATACCCGATTCGAAAGCATAGCTTAATAAGAATAGTAGCTAATTTTTTAGGGTACAATGAAAAAGGTTTTGCCCAAGCAGTGGAGCTTTGCGCTAAGACTGAGCACTCAATCTAGTTGCTAAATCTTTTCTACTCGAAGATTCCGGGCAATTCCCATCTGCTACAACCTATTAATATGGCACATGTTCCGATTTTAAAGCGGCTGGCAAATCGATTGCATATCTGGATTTAAGCAACAAGGTAAATATTAACCCCAGCCCTCCCATCAAACACCAAAGAACATAGATACCAAACTTGTCGGCAATCAGGCTAAACAACAAGCCCACCAGCAGCGCGCCGAGATTAAACATTAAAGAGAGTAGCGATAGTGAAGTGGCTCTATACTTATCGCAAACCTGTTGATGCATAGTAGTGGCAAGCAGAGGTTTTGCAGCGAATATGAAAAAACCGAAGACCAAATAAAGTCCGACAAAACCGCCGACCGACGAGCTAAATGCCATAGCTATCATCACTATAGAGGACAGGGCAAACAATCCAAACAACATTAAATTAAGAGGTTTGTGCGAATTACTCAGTCTCTTTTTTACCAAATTAGCGGCCAGAGCTGCAGACAAATAAAACAATGCAGCCACCAGGCCATACATTAAGATGTCAGCGTCTGCTTTTAGCATTGTTTGCAGTGTAGGCTGCCAATAGGTCTGCATACTTGTCAGCAACACCCCAAACAACAGCTGCATTAACAGCACTGCCCGCAACATTGGCTCGCTCCAGCATAGATGCAGCGTTTTCCTTATAATGCCAAGGTCAGAGTTTACTGTTTCACGCACCTGCACGACTTTTTCGCCTTCGCAGAAAAAATAGGGCATGCTGAATAAGATAATGGCATGCAGGAAAAAAACCGCGAGCAAAGCGAGTAAATAGGGATTATCAGCATTGTATTGCTCGCCAAAAAACTGCACAAGCCCCGCCCCCATTATTGCCCCAAAAGCCATTCCTACTAATGACCATGCGTGAGCAGAGCTAAGTTTCTGACCGATTTCAGCTTCTCTTCGCTGTTGTTTAAGTAATTCAACATACCAGGCTTCCATCGCACCTGATCCCAACGCACGTCCAACTCCACCGATAAAAGACGCCAAAATAATTAGCTCAATTGCATCGAAGAAAATCAGCAGTGAAAAATTAAGACAGTCGAACAGCTTTGCGCAATAAAACACCCTAAGCCTGCCAAATTTATCTGCCCAGGCTCCCGAGGGTAACTCAAAGCAAGTGATCGCTAGGAAGTAAACGCCAAAAAATAGCCCAACCTGATACAGGTCCATGCCCTTGTGCAGGCAAAACAATACCATCACCGGGCCAAAAACACCGAGGGTTCCAGTATTAATCGCCTGATGCAATTTATAACGTAAATCCAGTTTCATCTTAGATCTCTCAACAAGCTAATTGTGCTGATGATTGTATCCAGTCGCCGAGAATGTTAAAAATATATAAATAAGACATTTTTTATTGAGAAAACAGATAATGGTAAATAAACTCTTGCCCCTGCTGAAATATTTCCACGCCCTCGCCGAAACCGGCAGCTTTACCAAAGCGGCCGAGAGGCTGTGTATTTCCCAATCGACAGTCAGCATTCAGATCCGCAAACTAGAGCAGATACTTGGCGTTGAACTACTGCATAGAAAAAGTAAACATCAGTTCGCATTGAGCAGAGAAGGGGTGGCTCTGGCCAAAGAAACTGCATACAGTTTCGAGCGCCTGGAAGCGCAACTAGACTCTATACAATCTGCTTCAACATCCAGCGGAGAAATCAACCTGTCGAGCTCTGCCTCTATCGGTTCTAAACTGTTATTACCGGTAATAGCCAAACTAAAAAACAGTCATCCCAAGTTAACTATTCACCTTCAAGAAACCTCAACTAAGAAACTTTTCTTCGAGGATAAAATTGATATTGCCACCAACTACGGCGCACCTGATCCAGGCTTTCATAGCATCTACCTGAAAAGCATCACTAAACGAATGGTCGCCAGTAAAGGCTATATTGAGCAGTACGGCACCCCTGATGATTTGCAACAATTATCCCGGCACCAACTTGTGATGCAGGCCAGAGGAAAAAATGACTTTCAGACACTGTTCGCCAGATCAAACCTGGATATCACAGTACTTCAGACGCAATCAGTGTCCAGCAACTTAGCTAAACTTGATGCGGTAAAGTTAGGTTTAGGTATAGCAATCGTACCGGATTATCTGCTGGATAATAGTGCTGATGCACTAGTCACTATCACCGCTATTGACCTGAGTGCACTGTGCGAAGAATTGTATTTAATCTGCGAAAAGCGCCGGCAATTTGATAATAAAATTCAATGGTTAATGGCGCAATTCGAAGATGCTCTGAAAGTCTGCTAGAACCCCCTAGAATGCATCTGTGCAATCATCGGGGTTAAGGTCAAGGCACAGCAGCAATCGCTGCATTTTTTTATGATCCAGCGCTATCTGTTGTTTTAACCAACTTCTATAATTGTCTTGCAGGCTTTGGTAACTGCTATTTGGATGACTCAGTAACAGATAACTGAGTCCTGTGACTAGTGGCATCTTAAAGGGAATCACTAGTCTGCCGTTTTGCAGTGAGTCGAGTGCATAAATCATATCGCACACCAACACCCCTATACCGCTTTCTGCGGCTGACAACGCCATATCTAAAGTTTCAAACTCGTAGCCTTTGTCGGTATCCAACTGCTCCTCACCCATTGCTTTAGCCCAGCCCTCCCAATGTATATGACCATCGAGTCGGGTGTGAATCAGGGTCTTATTCAATAGGTCTTGCGGGCCGCTAATTTGCCCGTGACGTGCCATATAGTCAGGGGAAACCATCACAAAAAGCGTTTCCCTGCGCAGCAGCTCTGCCTGCAAATTATCAAAGGGGTAGTTGACACAGGCATGGATGACCAACTCGTTACTCTCCGCTTGAATCCGGTCGCGAATAGTTCTCAGCCAAGTGGTTTCTATATGTAAATCGAGCTTTGGGTGGCTTTGTTTCAGTTTCTCCATACGAGGAATTAACCAGCGTGCCGCAAAGGTAGGCGGCGCTTGTAAACGTAACTGGCCCTCTTCCCCTTGTATTTCATCGACGGCTTGTTGCAGGCAGTCAAGTGCCTGTACACAGCGGTTATGGAACAACAATCCAGCACTGGTCAAACTGATTTTCTGGCCACTTCTGACAAACAGGGAAACACCAAGAAAGGATTCCAGGCCCTTGATTTGCTTGCTCACACCGCTCTGTGTCATCGCCAGCTCACTGGCTGCTACGGTAAAACTTAAATGCCGAGCCGCCGCCTCGAAGACTCTGGTAGATTGCTGAGCCGGAAGTCGTTGATAGCGAACGTTAGTATGACTTTTAGTCATGATAGGGTAACCAGATTTCGTTTGTTGGTCTGATTATATTTACATACTCTGGGGTGAGTGGAAAGTATACAGGACTATTAATTATGACAAACAAGAATAGTAAGACCCTCGCTTTTTTCAACGGCAGTTATATGAGCATCGATAAGGTAGCCATTTCTCCTTTCGACCGGGGCTTTTTACTGGGTGACAGTATCTACGAAGTTGTTCCGGTCTACCGAGGTAAGACCTTAGGTGGCGCCCAACACTATCAACGATTAATGGACGGTCTGAAGGCAATCGGCATCCAGTCGCCCTATACACTGTCTGACTGGGCAGGTATCTGTGCACCTGTGTTATTAGCAGATGAAGAGGCTCAGTTACTATACCTTCAAGTCACCCGAGGCAACGAGCAAGTACGTAATCATCGCTTCCCGATTGAGGCATCCCCCACGGTACTGATCTTCTCAATCCCCTTTACCTCACCTATAGATAAGGACTACCCAGGTTGCGCGGCGCACTTGCAAGATGATTTACGCTGGCAGCGCTGCAACATTAAGTCCACCAGCCTGATGGGCAATGTATTGGCATACCAACAACTGCATAGCGATGGAGTCGGTAATGATGAAGCATTATTGGTGCGTGATGGGTTTGTCGTGGAAGCCCCCAGTAGCAACTTATTTATGGTTAAGAACGGTGTCATTTTCACCCCGGGGATAGACAACATTCTGCCCGGTGTGACTCGCGCACTGCTAATAGACATCGCCTTGAATCTGGCAATCGAAGTGCGCGAGCAAGCCCCCTCTATTGAGATGCTCAAGCGAGCCGATGAGGTTTGGGTTAGCAACTCAATGGAGGAACTCAAACCAATCGTTTCCATCGACGGTCAGCCAATTGGACTGGGGGTGCCCGGCGAAATATGGAGGCAGTTATTTGCAGGTTATCAGCAGCTAAAAAGATAGAAAACCTGCGAACCAGTCTTGATTCTGTCTCATCTCTGTCAGTCAGAGCCGTACTGGACTGGTTCGCTGTCCCCTAAAACTGAAGTAATTCAGGTGCAAAAAAAGGCTGAAGAACTCTCTTTGGCGCAAATGCTCAAATAAAAATAAAAGGTACAAACCATGAACAATACTTTCTTCAAACGGGTTTTATTACCCGGATTCATTCTGCAATCAGTACTGATTGGCGGTGGCTATGCAACCGGCAGAGAACTGGTAGAGTTTTTTCTCTCATCGGGTCCCCTCGGCGGTCTTCTGGGAATACTGGTAGCCACTGCAGCACTCAGTCTGATTAGCATGATCAGCTTCGAGCTGGCGCGAATAACACAAAGTTATACTTACCGCCGTTTCTTTAAACAGCTGTTGGGCAAAGGTTGGTTTCTCTACGAGTTAGCTTATCTGGCTCTGGGCATTCTGGTGTTGGCGGTTATTGGCTCTGCGGCTGGTCGAATTGCTGCTGATCATTTGGGGATAGACAGTAATATTGGCACTATTGCGTTAATGATGGCAATTTGCGCTCTGGTGGCTTGGGGCACAAAAATTATTGAAAAAGTGCTGGCCGGGTGGTCTTTTCTGCTCTATGTGACTTACGGTGTGTTCGTTTATCTGTATTTGGATAAACACGGTGGTCAGTTAGGTGAACAGCTTTTCGCAGGCAGCATAGAAAGTGACTGGTTTATCAATGCTATCAAGTATGTCGGTTATAACATTGCCGCACTTCCCTTGATCTTGTTTTGTGTTCGCCATATGTCAACGCGACAAGATGCAATGTTGGCCGGAATTTTTGCCGGGCCACTGGCAATGATCCCCGCGTTAATCTTTTATCTGGCGATGGTCGCCAGTTCCGATCAGATATTGGCGGCAGCCGTACCCTCTGATTTCATGATGCAACAACTGAATGCTCCCTGGCTTCAGGCTATCTTCTATGTGGTTCTCTTTGGGACTTTTGTTGAAACTGGTACTGCATTCATTCATGCGATGAACGAGAGAATTTCAGAAGTATTAGTAGAAAAGAAAAAATCTATGTCCAAACAGCTGCGAGCGGGATTGTCTGCCATTGTCCTTATCGCGTCGGTTTATCTGGCGGGGTCCGTGGGACTTGTTGGTTTAATTGGCTCAGGCTATGGAAATTTAACTTGGCTGTTTATCGCAGTATACATAGTGCCTATTCTCTCTTGGGGAGCGTACAGGGTCTTCTTTAAAACGCAAAGCATCGAAATAAAACAACAATTTGCAAAGTAATCTCACCTAAATTGTGGCGACAGAGATAGCTTTGTCGCCACTAACTGTTCCACACCCAATCACTAAAATAATAAGAAGCACGACTACTAGCGGGTATATTACGATGACAAGTGATTTAGATTTACTTTTTCCTTGGCTTTAGCTTGTTATAGAGGTGGGGAATCCTTCCTCTGTCAGCCAGGCTGCAGCGTCTGCATCATTGTCAAATACAGCGCGCAAAAAAGCACCTTCTTGTTGAACCACCATCTTATTGATAAGCGACGATTTCATATCCGAGGGATCGTAGATATTGGCGGCCCGGACCAGTCCATTTTCTATGCACCAAGTGACAAGTCGCTGAATTATTTCCATCATTTCAGGCACGCAGATTTCCCAATCATTGAGGTAGACTAAGTGCGCCCAATGCTCAGGCATTTGAGAGGCAACATCGATAAACTCTTTCTCGAACTCCAACGCAGCTTCTTCATTCCAACTGCCTTTCAACTCTGCAAAGACAGTACAGCCCTGAGACCAAATCCTAAAATTTCCGTGAGAGACTAATTGCATTTCCATTAACCGTATTGAATCATTGCATACAGTGTAGTAGAAAACTCCAGCCCCATTCACAGTGGTGACACTTAACCAAGAGAGCGGCAGATACTATGTGAGGAAGCCTTTAAAAGCATTCGAAGCGTTCGACTTATAGCCCTGTCTGTCCATCAGTTTACAAATTAAGCCGTTCAGAACAAGGTTGAAAGCCACCGAGTAAATTATGCTCAAACTTCCTATTTATCTCTGTTCTCATCCAGATAGATGCGCAGCTCTCTGAGGGTCGGCAAGATATTTTCAACTTTTTTCGGATCTATAAGTTGGGATAGATCGGACATGGCCAGACCTAGCTTTTCAATCGATTCTTGCCGAAACTCTCTGCCTTGCTCGGTCAGCCAAACACACTTACTGCGCCCATCATTCGGATTGGGGCGCATTTCAATAAGGCCGTGTTTCTCTAACCCGGACAACGTGTGTGTCATAGTGGTTTTAGGTAGTTGAAAGGCCCTGGCAATTTCCAGCGGGGTACGGCCATCTTGCACCCGAATTAGATGATTTAACACTGAAAAATGTGATTGCAAAAAACCTTCAGGTAACCGCGCTTCCAGTAGAGCGCGGCTCAGTTGCTGAATAATGCCAATCTCGGTGAACAACTCGAAATACAAAGGTAGCGTTTTTTTATCCATTAATGATCTTTGCCTCTAACGGCCATCTCGGTGTGCGCGCAATACTTGGACCATAGCCCAGTCTGCCAAACATCTGCACAGTGTGACCTGGCTGCGCCAATAATTGATGTGCCTGCGTGTAATGTTCCGCCATTTCCGGGTATTCCTGCAAAGCCTGACTGATAGGTTGTAGTGAAAGCCCCAGTGCGGTGGTCATAAGATTCAAGCGAATCCATTTCCTTCCCGCTTCGATTTGATCTACTCGCGAGTTGGAAGCGGTGGTAATTGTACAGTAGGCGGGGGTAGCGTTCAGCATATTGTGGTAGATTTTTACCCCTTCTTTATAGCCGCTGGACTCTTTGTCTAGCTGAGATTCACGGCTCATAATGCCCACCAGTTTCAAGGTTGCCATCAGCGGGCCACCTAAGTCGATACCGTCGGGATTAGCATTAATCTCAGCTTTACCTATGCGCATCAAGTCGATACTTTCTTTCCAGGCGCGCGGTGTTTGTGCCTCTACCATCCACGCATCCCAACTCAGCTTCTTTAGCGCTGCGACTTGATCGGCATCGGTAATGACGTTGCCATAATCGGAAAGCTGCTTCGCCAGTTCGACGGGTACGGGCTTATCCAGGAAAGGTTCTTTGCAGGAGCGGCGCTGCATAACCTGGTCGAACAATGGATCCGCCTTTGCACCTTGGCTGAATTTTGCTATAGCGATGGGGCCATCTTCGCCTTCGGGAAAAAGATCATAAGTGACAGTGTGATTGACGTTTGAGGCAGCCATCGACAGTAACTCAAGAAAACAGCCCATCCCTATAGTCAACTGACGCTCAAAAGGGTCTGTGTGTGGCAAGTCTTTGGACCTATCACGATAGATAGTCACTTGGTCTGCTATAGACAGATCGACCTGCCATGGCTGGCGATTATGTGGATTAGGCGCTAGCAGGGCATAAGACAAAGCCCATTTGCGGACATCCTTATAGTTCCCGGCCATCTCCCAGGGCGCCAGTGCTTTTTCTGGCGTGCGTGTTGATAAAAAAGTACCCGCAGTTGCAGCCGCTAACACAGTCCCCCCACCAAGTATCTTCAAAAACTTTCTTCTGTTTGATTTCATGTTAGCTATTCCTGTAAGTAGTTCGATTTCGCACCACTATAGTTCGATATCGTACTATCGTCAACAGCTAATAATCTTGTCGGTGAATGTGTTTGCGGTTTACCCACTAATTCTCTTGGCTGGTATTTGATAATAGTTATTCTACTGGGCTATAAATAGAGACAAGGAACGCATTTACAATTAACTAAACACCGGGCTAGTTATCGAAAAATGAATATAATTCCCCGCTATTCGCACAGCCTGGTAGAGCCATTAAACTGATTTCTCTTTATCTGTATTCGCGCATATGTTTTCATGCCATGACTCATATATAAGGTTCATTCACTGGGCTTAAGCAGGAGCTGTCAATTGCAAGGTAAAGAAAAGCGTGTCTCAGAGCGCGCTATGGATCTGGAAAAAATCATTGCTAACCGCTTTAATAGATTACTGTGGCGCATCTCCAACTTTGGTGAGCAGGATGACCTGGCAGAACTTAAAATTTCCCTGCTGGAATGGCGAATTCTGGCGCAGCTGGGCAAACTTGGTCGGATGCCGATTGGAAAATTGTCTGAGCTTAGCGGTGTCGGCCCAACGGTTGGCTCGCGCGCAATTAAATCGTTAAAAAATAAAGGCTGCGTAGAGAGCAGAAAATCCAGTAAAGACAGCCGTCAGCAGTTAGTGCAATTAAGCGATTATGGATTGCAAGTTCACGATGCTATTGCCCCGCGCAGACAAAAGGCCCATCAAAAAGTGCAAGCAGGTCTAAACCCGGATGAGTTATCCACAATGTTTGCACTTTGTGACAAGTTAGAACGGCATATGGACAAGCTAAACGGCAATGAAGATGACGGCTGGTAAGCTCAGTACTGAGTCTGACATTTTATTAACAGCTTTAATTACACCGAGCTCGAGTCGCTATGCTGCTTTTTAAAACACAAACTAGCCAGCCGCCAACCCCATCTATAACCTATTGAAGAAAAGTCTGGTTATAGACAAGATTGTCTTAAAATGTATTTTCAACAGCTTTAAATGCATGCAATCGCACATATATCGTTGTCATTACATTTAAATATTGCTATAAATTCGACTCTGTTCTATGTTTGAAGACGGCGATTGGCCAACACGATACAACAACACAATAAAAATATTATGGGACTATACGATGACCGGAAATAGCTTAAAATCATACAGTGAAGTTTATGGTGAGATCGATTTAGCCATTTTGGATTTAAAACACTTACTGGGCGAAAATCTGGTTATCTCCACAGCAGTGCGCAAACAACACGGTGGCGGTGAAGTCACTTATCACCAGAACATGCCACCGGATGCCGTCGCATTTGCCACTTCCACCGCTCAGGTCAGTGAAATTGTCAAAATCTGCGCCAAACATGTAGTACCTATCATCCCCTACGGAGCCGGCAGCTCCCTGGAGGGACAAGTGTCAGCGATCAAAGGCGGTATCTGTATAGATCTCTCTGCAATGAATCAGGTTATCCAAGTAAATGCTGCTGACCTTGACGTAACCGTTGGCGCGGGTCTGACTCGCCAAGAGTTAAATATTTACCTGCGCGATAGTGGCTTATTTTTTCCGATAGATCCGGGCGCCGAGGCGACCTTGGCCGGCATGGCGGCAACCCGTGCATCGGGTACTAACGCCGTTCGCTACGGCACTATGCGCGACAATGTGATCAACATGACGGTGGTTATGCCCAACGGTGAAATCATCAAAACCGGCGGACGGGCTAAAAAATCTGCCGCGGGCTATGACCTGGCCAGACTCTTGATAGGCAGTGAGGGGACCTTGGGAATAATCACAGAATTAACCCTTAAGTTGTACGGTATCCCGGAAAAAATACTCTCGGCTGTGTGTAGTTTTGACAGCATTAAACAAGCCTGTGAGGCGGTAATCTTAACCATCCAAACCGGTGTACCCGTAGCACGCATAGAGTTACTCGATGAGATACAAGTCGGCGCTTGCAACAGCTACTCTAAATTATCTTTAGAGGTTAAACCTACCTTGTTTATTGAGTTTCACGGCAGTGAAAACTACTGCGCCGAGCAAGTTGAGATGTTTAAAGACATCGCCGCAGAATATGGCTCTGACGACTTTAAGGCCGCGGCTAAAACCGAGCAGAGAAATGTATTGTGGAAAGCCAGACACGATGCCTACTGGGCCGGTTGCGATCTGGCCCCGGGCTTAGCTCACCTGTCGACAGATGTCTGCGTGCCCATCTCCAACTTTGCTGACTGTGTCACGCAAACCAAACAAGATATTATCGACAGCGGCCTTATCGGGCCTATCGTCGGTCACGCCGGAGACGGTAACTTTCACGTATTGCTCAGCTTTGATGAAAACTCTGCAGAAGATAACAAAAAAATGCAGCATTTCTTAGACCGACTCGCCGCACGGGCACTTCACTATGAGGGGACTTGTACCGGCGAGCACGGTATCGGTCTGGGTAAGGCAAAGTATATGTTTGCCGAGCACGGCGCCGGGGTCAATTATATGTTTGCTATTAAACAGGCGCTCGACCCAGATAACATCATGAACCCCGGTAAGATATTTTACGGATAAAGGGGG
>MABF01000221.1 GCA_002163025.1 'Osedax' symbiont bacterium Rs2_46_30_T18 | reverse complement strand
CTTGAAACATCCACTATCGTCAGTGTTATGCACAACGGTAAACACTTGTTGGAAGGTGAGCCAGAAGAAGTTGTGCACAGTGATATTGTCCGTGAAATTTATGTGGGTAAAAGACAATGATGCCAGATCAGTTATTAAAGATTGATAAGTTGAATGTATATCATGGGTCAAGTCATACCTTACAAGATATAGATATCAACATTTTTAATAAACCCAAGGCGATACTTGGCCGTAACGGTATGGGAAAGACTACTTTGTGCTCTGCTCTGATGGGGTTAACAAAAGCAGCATCTGGTGCTGTGCTTCTCGATCAAACGGATATCAGCTCATACTCCCCTGAGAGCCGTGCTAAGACAGGTATTGGCTACGTCCCGCAAGGGCGAAGAATATTTCGCTCGTTAAGTGTTATTGAACACCTGAAACTGGTGGAAAAAAAGGATTCACAATGGTCAATTGAAAAAATATTTTCCATTTTTCCACGCTTGGCAGAACGTAGAAATAATATGGGCGATCGACTGTCCGGTGGTGAGCAGCAAATGCTGGCGATCAGTCGCGCGCTTATGCTCGATCCGAAAATAATGATAATGGATGAACCCACGGAAGGGCTTGCCCCTACTATCGTCGATGATGTGGTTGAGTTGTTACATTCTCTTGCGGAACATGAGATAGGGTTATTACTGGTTGAGCAAAATATTTCAGTGGCGTTAGAGGTCGCATCCGACATTTTAATAATGCTGAACGGCCGGATTGTAGACCAAGTCACGGCTGAAGAGCTCAAAGGTAATACACAAATGCAGCAAAAATATTTAGGCATCAACTTTGCGTGATCGTGCGCTAAACGGGTAATGAAAAGCTACCGAACTCACTAGCCCTTATGCTAGCCCAAGGAATATAAACATGAACAAAAAGGCATACATAGTAGGCACTTTTGATACGAAAGAAAGCGACCTTATTTATGTGAGAGATCTTATCGCACGATCAAACAAGTTTATAGAAACCATTATGGTTGATATCAGCACTAAACCTAAAGAGTCGAGCGCTGATATTAAGTCGATAGAAGTGGCTATTCACCATCCAGATGGACCTGCGTCCGTCTTTGTTGATGATAGAGGTAAGGCTATAAAGGAGATGAGCAGAGCACTGACGGCCTTTATAAAGTCCTGTGATGACCTGGGGGGAATCATTGGTCTGGGAGGTTCTGGCGGCACCGCGATGATCGCATCTGCCATGCAGCAATTACCTATAGGTATCCCGAAGATAATAGTATCGACCCTCGCTTCAGGGGATGTCTCTGCCTATGTAGGGCCCTGTGACATTAATATGTTTCACTCGGTCACTGATGTCGCAGGCATTAATCGTGTATCAGCAAAAGTGTTAGGTAATGCGGCGCATGCACTGGCCGGCATGATGCACTGGGAAGTACCTGCTATTGATGAAAACCTTGATGCCATCGCGTTGACAATGTTTGGCGTGACTACGCCATGTGTACTTTCACTGGTCGAAGCGTTGGAGTCCGACTGGGATTGTTTGGTTTTTCACGCGACCGGTACAGGAGGTCGCTCAATGGAAAAACTTGTCTCACAAGGGGATATCGCCGCAGTCATTGATATTACCACCACTGAAATTTGTGACCTGATTGTAGGGGGCGTACTCAGTGCCGGAGAATCTCGCCTGGATGCCATAGCTAATACAAGTACACCTTATATAGGTTCTTGTGGCGCATTGGATATCGCCAATTTTTGGGCAAGAAATACGGTACCAAACCAATTCGAAGGCAGGAATTTTTACTTGCATAACGAACAAGTAACTCTGATGCGTACCACGGAAGAGGAAGCGGAAAAAATAGGCTTGTGGATAGCAAAAAAACTCAATAAATGTAATGGCCCTGTGCGCTTTCTATTGCCTGAGCTCGGGGTGTCTTCGCTAGATATACAAGGCGGGCCTTTTTATCACCGCGCGGCAAACGACAGGTTGTTCAATGCTATAGAAACAAACGTCATCGCAACTGATGACCGACAGGTTATACGTGTAAATCATCATATTAATTCAAAAGAATTCGCTGAATTTACTTTGCAACAGTTCAAAGAAATTACAGCAAAAGCGATCTAAATTTTTAGGAGAATACAATGGCAGCGCAAAAGAAATCAGAGATATTAGAGCGTTTAAGACATAAAATTGATAATAATCGCATAATAATTGGCAGTGGTGCTGGCACCGGGTTAAGTGCAAAATGTGAAGAAGAAGGTGGAAGTGATTTAATTGTCATATACAACTCTGGTCGCTACCGCATGGCTGGCAGAGGCTCTCTATCAGGCTACATGTCGTATGGTAATGCAAATGAAATCGTCTATGATATGGCCAAAGAAGTATTGCCTGTTGTAAAAAACATACCTGTTTTAGCGGGTGTAAATGGCACGGATCCCTTTTTAATCGTCGATAAATTTTTAGATGATTTGAAGGCGATAGGTTTTTCTGGGATACAAAATTTTCCGACAATTGGCATCATAGACGGAACATTTCGCAAAGGAATGGAAAGCACAGGTATGCGCTACGATATGGAAGTAGATCTTATTGCCCGTGCGAATCATAAAGACATGCTGACAACTCCCTATGTATTCAATAAAAGTGAAGCGCTGCAAATGGCAGAGGCGGGCACCGATATCATCGTTACTCATTTTGGCTTAACCTCTGGTGGCTCTATAGGTGCAGAGGATACTTACAGTTTGGACCAATGCGTTGAAATGTTTAATGAGTGTACAGAAGCGGTCAGAAGCATAAAGTCAGATATGATATTTGTCTGTCACGGGGGGCCGCTAGCCGAACCTGAAGATGCGCAGTACTTAATATCAAATTGTCCGGATTGCCATGGTTTCTATGGCGCTTCTAGTATGGAGCGCTTGCCAACCGAAAAAGCAATAGTAGAGCGAACCGCTGAATTTACTCGGCTTGTTATGGATGGTGCGACTAATTATGCAAATAAATCGTTGAATGCTGCTCTGTAGATGATAAAGCCCCTTAACAGGTTGGTTGTTTCGGGAAGTATTTTGAATAACCTGAGTCTTCAAAAGTTCATCCCATCCTTATCGAAGGCTATTGGACTGGGAGGGATTTTGGTTAATGACTTTCGCCGGGGGCTCCATTAAAAATGATTCTTGTTTCCTGCTATATATGGGTTTATCTACAAGCTTGTATTAATAAAAATAAAAATGGAGAATAAAATGATTAAGGTTTGTTCATCAACGATTATCAATATCCCATTATCTGATGTGTGGAATAAAATAAAAGATTTTAATGGTCTGCCGAACTGGCATCCAGCGGTAGCAAAAAGCCAGATAGAAGCCACCCATGCAGAGGGAGCCGTGGGATGTATTAGAAGCTTCTCGCTAGCGGATGGATCGGGAAATATTCGTGAAACACTATTGGCCATCTCTGATCAGGAGCATACACTGACTTATAATATGCTGTTAAACGACACTCTGCCATTTGTAGATTATGTATCCACTATTACTCTGGAAGAAATTACGGATCGTAATCAGACGTTCGCAAAATGGACAGCACAATTTACGGTGAGTGATGACCAAGCGGAGTATTGGCAAAAATTTGTTGCTGTAGATGTGTTTTTA
>MABF01000138.1 GCA_002163025.1 'Osedax' symbiont bacterium Rs2_46_30_T18 | reverse complement strand
GAAGTTGGAAGTTGGAAGTTGGAAGTTTACTGTGCAACATATTGTTGCACACAACTTTACTATGGAAAATAAAGCGATTTATAACTCTGCTAACGGCACCTTAGTTTGAAGTAAATAACCGGTATGAAACACAAGTACAATACCGGTAGATTGTGCAACAGGCTCTGAGTTTAATCGCCTTGTTCTTCGACTAAGCTAATAAAAAATGCCATCTCTATGGCCTTTTCGTGCAAGCTCTTAAAGCGACCCGCCGCCCCGCCATGCCCGGCATCCATATCGGTTTTGAACAGCAGTAAGTTGCTGTCAGTTTTTAGCTCGCGCAGTTTCGCCACCCACTTCATAGGTTCAAAGTACTGCACTTGTGAGTCGTGCAGTCCGGTGGTAACTAAAATATGCGGATAATTTTGCGCGCTAATATTGTCGTAGGGCGAATACTTTAAAATCACTTGGTAATCTTCTGGGTTATTGGGGTTGCCCCATTCATCGTATTCGTTAGTGGTCAGCGGAATGCTCTCATCCAGCATAGTGGTCAGTACATCGACAAAGGGCACATGACTACCTATACCTAAATACAACTGCGGTGCCTGGTTGCAAATTGCCCCCATCAACAATCCTCCGGCACTGCCGCCACGGGCAAGAATTTTATCCCCAGCACCGTAACCGCGCTCTACTAGCGCTTTAGTGACATCGACAAAATCATTGAAGGTATTTTGTTTAAACTCTTTTTTGCCCTGCTCATACCAGTGTCGGCCTAACATTTCTGAGCCGCGCACATGGGCGATGGCAAAGACAAATCCGCGATCGAGCAAACTCAAAATGCCGCTTGAAAAGCTCGGATCTATGGTAATACCGTAGGCACCATAAGCGTATTGCAGCAGTGGATTAGTACCATCGCGCTGGAACATGTCTTTACGATAGACTATTGAGACGGGGACTTCAGCAGCATCGCGGGCCGTTACAAAGATCCGCTCGCTGGCGTAGTTTTTCGCCTCAAAATCGCCGGGCACTTGCTGTTGTTTCAGCAAACTGCGCTCGCCACTTGCAAGATTAAACTGATACCAGGAGCCCGGAGTAGTCAAGCTTGAATAGTAAATACGCACACTCTGGCTATCCGGGTCCGGGTTATCCCCCAGCGATGAGAAGTAACAAACATCATCAAAATTCAATGTATAGCTGTTAGCAGCTTCATTAATATCTTGAACCACAAAGCGGATTTGGCCGTTTTCTCGCAAGGTTAGAACGTAGTAGTGATTAAACAACTCCACCCCTTCCAGTAACACTGTGTCGCTGTTTGGTAATATTTCACACCACTTCGACTGATCGGCAACATCCGCTGTCGCGGCCCGCATTAAGCGAAAGTTCTGCGCCTGCCAGTTAGTTACTATGTAGTAATAATCACCTAACTTATCCACTTGGTACTCGTGCATAGCAGTGTAGGCAACTAGAGGTTCGAACTGGTGCAGCGGGTGATTCGCATCTAGAATCAAAGTATCGGATGAGTCTGTGGCATCCAGGCAAATAAACAGTACAGAATCGTCGCGGCTTTTTCCCAAACTCATATAAAAACTGTGATCTTGCTGCTGATAAACCAATTCATCATCGGCCTGTTCAGTGCCCATTTTGTGCCGGTAAACTTCAGTACCCAGCAGAGTCTGCAGGTCTTTTTTGACGTAAAAAACGTACTGGTTGTCATTGCTCCACACTAAGTCACCCTCAGTATCGTGCAGCACATCCGGCAGTAGTTCAGCGCTTGCTATGTCTTTAAAATAAATACTGTAGATACGCCGGCTGTCAGTATCTTCAGAAAAACTTAAAACAATATCATTTGGACTAATCGACAGCTCTCCCAAATCGTAATATTCATGCTGCTCAGCGCGCAAGTTCACATCCAGCAATAAGGTTTTATCAGCACCTGCAAAACTACTGGCCCGATAGAAACTGGCAAACTCTTGCTCGCCACTTATTTGCGTGTGGTACCAGTACTTTCCATCACGAGCCGGGATACTATTGTCATCTTTGACAATACGCGCTTTCAGCTCATCAAAGATTGTCTGCTGCAGCTGCTCCTGAGGTTTAAGCACTGCGTGCGCATAGTCATTTTCCGCTTCAAGATGGGCTAAAATTTGTTTGTCACTGCGGCTGTCATCGCGCATCCAGTAGTAATTATCGACACGCTGATGTTGATGATTTTGCATTTCGTGGCTGATTTTTTTCGCCACTGGGGCTTTTGCTACTGGGGTTTGTGCTAAATGGGACACTAGTGAATACTCATAGATTGACTGGAACAGCTAATAGGATGATCAATACCGACTAAGTGTAACTAAAGTCACTAAACAAAGGTATGGGTAGTGAGTTGGAAGTCTAACTGTTCAATGATTGTTGTAATTCTAGATAGGCAGATAATGTCTGTTGTATTGCAGAGTGTTCAGTAATACTGGCTTGGCTGTTTTTCAACATGCGCTGATAGTGGCCAATGGTTTGCTGAAGATAATCATGTTGCAGTTCAGTGGCATTATCCCACATTAATGAACCTCTGGCGTGAATAGGGTTGCTAGCTACTGGGTAGACATTGCTGCTTTTGCGTAAGTGGATAATTTCGTAATACCACTTGTTTTCTTTGATCAAGATCTCGTTGTGTAGCGCCAGTGGCAACTTTTGCAAGGCTGCGCGCAATTTGTATTGATGACGCAGCGGGCAAAGTAGAAATTCCAGGTTGTGCCCACAAAACTTAGCCAGCAGATGCTCTACCATAGACAAGGTCTGCTCGCCGCCGACCCCGGCGATTATTATCAGCTGTGGTTGCTCAGGCGCAACTTCATCAAGCGGCAGATCCAGCACATCCAAGGTATGGACTCGCCACTGCTGTTGCACGGGGAACTGTTGCTTTAAAGCACGGCGCAGCTGCATCATAATCGAAGGTACTATATCGACAAAGTGTAGTTGCCCAGCGACACCGCGCTGTAAGAGTGTCATCCCCAACTGCCCGTGGTCACAGCAGCAATCCCAAATATGCTGATAGCTCTTAGTTACCAGGCTGTCTATCGCTTGTAAGCGTTTACTAATCTTCAATGTTGTCTCTGTGCCCGGATGTGAGTCGGAAGTATTATAATTAGGCATTCGTATGATTTGAACTAAAAACATGACTGGGAGTTAAACATAGGTTCGAAATACCGCTATCTGAAACGCGCCAACATGTAAGGTACTATTAGTTTGTGCACCGGGGTGACAAACAGCATATATATTTTCCCAAAAATATTGTGAGTATGCACTACGGCTGAAATCACAATTGACTCCCCACTACTGCTGTCCTTATAAAGGGATATTTTAACCTCGAGGTGCTTGTCGTTATCTCCTAGAATTACCTCTTTATCGGTGAGTGATATGAGTGTAAATATGCCCACTTTATCGCCGGTTTGATATTCCCAACTTGCTTTATCACTTATTCGCAGATCACCGAGATCCTTTAAGCCGAGTGTGGAGACCAGTTTATTGCGCAGCGACATCAAAAAATTAATCCAAGCGGGCGTTTTAGCTATATGTTCTAGCCATATCTGCAGTGACGATCGACCAAGGTATTCGGTTGCTACACGGTGGGAATCAACATAATGGGCCCCTGCCAGCATTTTGCAAATATTACTATCAACAGGGGGGGTAATCTTTTCGACTCTGGCTTTCATGAATTGTTTACTCTGTAACGCCTACAGCCACCTTCCAAAACGGCTCAATAATTATCATCACTGTACTGCGCATTAAGGTGTGCCAACGTCACAGCGAAACTGGCACACTGTTGGCATACTCTTTAGTATGCAACCCCGATACGTTGTTTTGGATATAAATTACTCTCTAATACATCCATCAGTGCGACAGCATAATCTGCCACTGATATTTTGCTCTCACCTTGTGCATCTGATAATAGCTGATCTTTACCCACGCGGTAAGGCGCCTGTTTGTCTGCGGGAAAAAGCAGTGCCGCAGGCGAGATAAAAGTCCAGTTTAAAGTACTGCTGCTGCGCTGAAAAACCTCTAACGCCTTGCCCATGCCCACAGCTTCTGCTCGATACTCCTCGGGAAAAGCAGGGCTGGAAACCAGCGGTACTCCCGGTGCAACTTCCAGGCTGCCCGCTCCGCCTACCCAGACTAACCTATCGGCATCTGTATCGGGGAGTTCTGCTAAGTAGCGCTGCGCCGCTCTGGCAAAGATGCTTTGATCTCCATCGTGGCGCCCTGATACTGATGAAACGATAACCTCTGCCCCTGCAACCGCTGCTGCTAATGAGCTATTGGCATCGCTGATATCAAATTTTCTCACTTCAATATCGGTCTCTGTCACTTTACCTGGATCTCGGACCAAGGCTATTAACTCGTGCCCTCTTCTCTTGGCCTCTTGCAGCACTTCGTTTCCCACCCAGCCTGCAGCACCGACAATTGCAATTTTCATAATCTATTTCTCTTGTGTTATTGACGTTGGCTGTAGTTTAATAGCTAATAAAACAGAGATAAACCCAACAATCAGACACTTATTGTGTCTATAAAAGACACTAATAATGAATAAATTCATCGCCATTAGCAGCTTCGTCGAAGTTGCCAGCCAACAGAGTTTCACTAAGGCTGCTGATCAGCTGCAATTGAGCCGGCTGCAGGTTTCGCGACACGTTCAGGAAGTAGAAGCTTGGCTACAACAGCGGTTATTGCACAGAACTACCCGCAGTGTCAGTCTCACTCGCGCAGGAGAAGATGCGTTGCTCTATTGCGAGCGTATTTTAAACGAAGTCAGTGCGTTAGAGTTTAATGCACAAGAGCAAACCCGACAGCTATCAGGCAGTATTCGCATTGCCGCTCCGATAGGTTTTGCCGGGAAACTACTGTTAACGGCGGTTGAAAAATTTACCCAACTACATGCAAAAATCAATATAGATATTGTTGCATCCGATGATTTTAACCAGCTGGTTGAAGACAGAGTAGACATTGCATTACGTTTTACCGAACAGCCCGATGAATCACTAATAGCCAGGAAGTTGATGCAGTTAGAGTCAGTGCTCTGTGCCGCCCCCGAATACCTGCAACAGTATGGAACTCCCAGCCATCCTCAGCAATTATCTGAGCACAACTGTTTTGTTCACTTAAACCAAAACCAATGGAATTTTGTGCAACAGCAGCAACATTTCCAGGTGGATGTTTGCGGGAATATTAAAGCCAACTCATTAGATATATTGGTCACATCTGCGATAAACGGCAGGGGTATTGTCAGAGTCCCCTGCGACCTTGCCAATCCTTTTATCGAGTCGGGTCAATTGACAGCAATACTGACGGATTTTACTCAGTGGCGTTATTCACTGTGGGCACTCTATCTGTCGCGTAGTTATCAATCGCCTAAAGTGCGCTGCTTTATTGATTTCTTAGCGCAAGAGTTTCAAGATGATATTTTCTTACTGCAACAATAAAAACCACAACAGCTCAAATGACTAGAAAATAAACACTGACCAAAGCTGATCCATAAACACCACACAACTAATGCCACTGCCCTTAGTAACAACTGGAACAAAAGATTTTGTTACAGTTTCTATTCAACCCTTGCGTAATCTTTATGTATTTACTTCACTATGGTTTATAGTAATCATTCAATTCAGATTCAATAGTTTCCCGCTAAAGCCAAGGGTAGTAGAGTCGTGTTCAAAATATCTAAAATGCTGTTTCCTAAGTTAATCCTCAGTTTATTATTGCCTTTGTCTTTAGGGAGCAACGCCGCTGAACTGAAACTGTTCGCCACTAACTATCCCCCCTTTGATATTGCCAATAACCCACAGCAACCCGGATTCGATGTCGAAGTTGCCGTTGCCGCATTTGCAGCTTCAGGTATCAGTGTCACTGTTGATTTTCATCCTTGGGCAAGAATAATGCGCGATGTAAAATCAGGTAAAGCGACCGCTGCTGTCACTTGCTCTGATGTGGCTGATCGCAATGAGTTTGTCCACCTCTCGGATGCAATTAGTACTACTCGGGTCGCCATGATCACCCGCAGAGACCACCGTGGTCCAGTACCGACAGTAGTGGAAGATATGCGCAATAAAAAAGTGATCACTATCAACGGTTACGCCACCCAAAAAGAGCTGATCGAAAAAAACATTCAACACTTAAGTGTCAATCGAGTAAAAGATGCATTCAACGTGTTATTGCATCGTGATCAGGACATATTTTATGTCGGTTGGGAATCAGCCGCTTATACTGCTAAACAATTAGATATCACAGAGCTATTAACTTTCTCTGCTGTCTCTAATATTGAAGCACACCCTTTTTATCTCTGTTTCAGCAAGGCCTGGCCCGAGAGTGAATCGCTGGTTAAAACCTTTAACAGTGGATTGGCAAGCATTAAAACAAATGGAGAATTAAAGAAAATCTATGTTAAATACGGTCTTTAATGCAGTGTCGCTAATTAATATAGAGATCCGCTAATGCTGCCCTTACGTCAACAATTAGGTTACCGCAATTTCAAACTAGCATTAATAATGATGCTGGGGCTGAGTATCGTCTCCTCTTCAGTGCAAATCATCAACGACTGGCGCAACAGTCAGCAGAATTTCGAGGTCTCGATCCAACGCACTATAGGCTTGTTAGAAGAGTCGGCCACCCAGGCGACATATCAGCTGGATAAAGTGCTGGCGCAACGTATTATTGCCAGTTTACTTAAAGACCCGACCATCCACAGAGCTGAACTCACCGATGACTTTGACAACAGTCTGGCACTGCTAGAGAAACCTATTCAAACATCATCATGGGGTTGGCAAAGTAAGGTATTTGCCAGCCGCTTTCGCTACTATAACCACCCTTTGATTTTAGCAGAGCAAAATATCAAGACCGGATATTTGAAAATAACTGCTGATTTGTCAGTGGTCACTGAAAACTTACGACAGCGCAGTTTGCAAGTTATATATATTCAGTTATTGGGATCGCTATTAACCGCCGGGCTATTCTTTGGCGTATTCTACTTTTTTGTCACCCGCCCTATTACCCGCATCAGCAATAGCTTAGCACTGTTACAAACACGCAGAGACGACGGTAAATTAGAGTTGCTGCCAGTGCAGCCACATCAGGATGAACTAGGTTTTCTGGTGGATAGTTTCAACGCTATGTTAGCCAAAGAAACTCAAGCCAAACAGACTCTCAAAGACAGCGAAGCGTATTTTCGCGCGGTCATGGAACAGGCCAGCGACATTATTTGCCTGATGGATACCCGTGGCAACATTATCAATATCAATGCCAGTGGTTGTCTGGCCCTGAAATATCAAAAGCAACAACTGCTGGCCCTGTCTTTGTTTGACCTTAGCAGTACAGAACATCGCAGTGACATACAACAAATGCTCGATCAGGTGGATTTTAAAGAGTCGACTACTCTGGAAATCCAACTGCTGTGCAGCGATCAATCTATCTACCTGGTAGAGGCGCGTTTCGTACTGGTTGAAGTTAACGGTAAAACTTGTCTGCTCTGCTCATCCCACGATATAGGCAAGCGCAAGGCGGCAGAAGCACGCATTAAGTACCTGGCTTTTTACGACTCCCTCACTGACCTACCCAATCGACAGTTGCTCAATGACCGTATCACCCAGGCGCTGAACACCGCTAAACGCTACCAGCACAATGGCGGAGTACTTTTTTTAGACTTGGACAGATTTAAACTGATCAATGATTCTCTCGGTCATGGCATAGGTGACGACCTGCTCAAACAAGTGGCTTCAAGGCTAAATTCTTGCCTGCGTCGCGAGGACACTGTCGCCAGACTGGGCGGCGACGAGTTTGTAATACTGCTGCCAGAAATTGCAGACAATAAAAGTAATGCCACTAATGCTATTCAAGCCATGGCCACTAAACTGCTGCAATCGTTTAAATTGCCATTTGTGGTGCAGGAACACAAATTATATGTTTCCACCAGCATAGGCCTGACCTTATTTCCTCAGGAAATAGAGGTCACTATCGACGATTTACTGCGTCAGGCCGATACTGCTATGTATCAATCAAAACGCCAGGGACGCAACCAGATCTGCTTTTATCAACAGGAACTGCAAGAATCGGTGAATCAGAGGTTAACCTTAGAAAAAGATCTGCACCACGCACTGGAATTTGATCAGTTTGAACTCTACTACCAGCCTCAAGTGAACAGCGACGGTGAGATAGTTGGCATGGAGGCACTGATCCGCTGGCAGCACCCCGAGCGAGGTTTTGTACCCCCGGACAATTTTATCTCTGTTGCTGAGGAGACAGGCTTAATCCTACCGATAGGCAAGTGGGTGCTTGAGGAGGCGGGTCGCCAGCTGGTGATTTGGCAGAATCTGGGGCTACCCAATAAGTTTAAGCGCCTAGCTGTTAATATCAGTCCGAAGCAGTTTATCCAGCACGACTTTGTCGCTCAAGTCGTCAATTTGCAGCACAGCGGTGTCGATCTATCACTATTGTGTCTGGAAATAACTGAAAACATGTTAATCGAGAACATCGAAACCGTCACTCAAACGATGCAGCAGCTAAAAGAGCTGGGGGTGTACTTTTCAATCGATGATTTCGGTACCGGTTATTCCTCGCTGCGCTATTTGAAATCTCTGCCATTGAATGAGCTAAAAATAGATAAATCTTTTGTCCAGGATATTCGCACTGATGCCAACAGCTTAACCATTGTAGAAACCATTATTATGATGGCCAACAGTATGCGCCTCGACATCATTGCCGAAGGCGTTGAAACTAAAGAAGATCAAATTCAGTTAGAGTCTTTAGGCTGTTACCGTTTTCAGGGCTACCTCTATAGTCGCCCACTGTGTGTTGATGACTGTACCCAATTGCTGGTGGTTCAGGAAATGCTGGTTAAGAGCTAAATCCAACCTGTAATCAATGTCTAATGCTCAATATGCTCTGGACGCCAGAGGTGTATTAGACTTGATTCTATCACTAAACTGTAGAGAGACGAATCTCATCTCCCCATAAGCTGGCGATAGATTCAACTACTTCATCCCCTTGTGCACTGGTCCAGAATTTTTCCTCGCCTTTTGCTTTCGTTAGATTTTGTAAACCCTGCTGATTTAAACGATGCTCCAGCTGCAGCGCCACCGCAGTCGCGGTATCAATAATATCTACGTCTGTGCCTATCACTTTTTCAATGCTTGAACGCAAAAATGAAAAATGGGTACATCCCAATATTATCTGATCACAGCCCGCTGCCAACAGTGGGTTGATATACTGCTCTACCACAGTGACTGCTTCGTCAGTATTATGCTTAAGGCTCTCAACTAAGGTTACAAACTTAGGACAAGCGACGCTTAAAATTTCTACCTGTTGTGAAAACCTGGCGGTTAGCTGGGCGAATGAGTCGCTCTGTAATGTTTGCTCAGTTGCAAGAATCCCGATGACTCTGGTTTTACTCTGCTCTGCAGCGGGCTTAATACCCGGTTCGACGCCGATAATCGGCACACTAAACTTAGCACGCAAATTATTAATTGAATTAACAGTCGCGGTATTACAGGCAATAACAATTGCCTTGCAGCCCTGCTGGAGCAAAAAGTCTACAATGTATTCACAGCGTTGGTTGATGACTTGTGTCGATTTAATCCCATAGGGGGCAAACGCTAAATCCGCAAAGTAGACTAAATTTTCACTGGCAAGAGAACCTCTGATAGCCAGGCCAATAGAGAGCCCGCCCACCCCGGAATCGAATATACCAATCGGCTGTTGTCTTTGCATTTATCTCATATTTTCCTAACAGTTTCCCGGGCGATAAAAGCGCACAACTCAACGCCTTACAGCTGCATCCCCTGTACTGCAGCTATGCAAACAGGAACTGCAGCACTATACCCCAGTTGCCAGTGAGCGCTGCTCTTCTAATCCCATAGAGATCAACAGTGGTTCATCTGACTGCTGCCGATCAAGGAAATCTTGCTTGCAGCTGAGCCCCTGCCAATTTATCTCAATCAAACTCTGCGCCACTGCCCCACCCAAAGTAGAGCCGGGGCCCAATATTATCAGCCGATCAGGGGCAAACTCACGCACAGCGACTTGCAGCGCTTTAGTAAAATCATAAGTGGCAACAACCTGGTGCCCTAAAGTGTAATCCCACAACTGTTGAGTATCTGTAGAGTGAGGTTGCCAGATATGTCCGCGGCCATCGATCATCGGCATGCTTCCCTGCGCAAAAAGCTCAGGCGGCAAACTCTGCTGCCCCATTTTGGCAATAGCTTGCAACAGTGGCGAGTGGAAGGCGCTGTGGTTGTGTAAGCGCATCGGGAAGCGCTGTTGCTCAACGGGCAGTAACTGTGTGAGGTATTTCAGCGCTAACTCATTGCCGGCATAGACTAAAAAACCTCCCAGTTCGATAGAGATATACAACTGGCAATCACTGCGACTATTTACTTGCTTCATCACATCTAACAACATTTGTCGACGACCGGGTATTTCCCGCCACTGCTGATCGATAATAGGGTAGATCACTTGCCCGCCGTTGATATGTTTGTGCATCAACGTACCCATGCTATTGATCAGCTGCAATGCTGCAGGTTCACTCAGTGCATTGGCACAACCTAGCGCCACATACCAACCCAGTGAATTACCGGTAACAGCCACTAGTTCATATTCATCTCGATCTATGGATAAAAAATCGGCGTAGGCACAGGCATACACTAGTGCTGAGGCATTATCACCGCGGGTGTGTTTACTCATGCTATAGCTGTCGGCACCGTCCAGCTCACTGATCGAGATTTGTGAGCACTGCGTTCTATAGTTGTCTATACGATGTATTAGCCCTTGCTTATCACCGTGCCAGCGACGTAAATAGCCTAGCTCAGTTTTATTGTAAGTCCCCCTACCGGGGCAGACTACTAACGCAGTTTTTTTAACCAATGTTCTGCTCCTGCTGCTGAGTTTCTTCGCTACTAAGTGCGGTTGTTTCAGTTAACTGCAGTGCTGCACTGACAATCGCATCACAGCTTGGCAAGGTCACTGTCGCCGCTTTCCCCAGAGCGATAAAGCTATCTGTGGCTGTGATTCTTTGCAACTTGGGCCTATGCTGACACTGCTCACTGAACAGACTGATCAGCGCCTCACTTTGCGAACCTGTTATCCGACACTCATCTACGACTAAAATGTGACCGCACTGGGCAACCGCCCGCAGCAGCGACTGCTCGTTTAAAGGTGCCAACCAACGTAAATCGATAACTCTGATATCCATTTGATACTGTTTTTGCAGGATTTTTTGCGCCTGACGCGACAGATAATAGCCATTGCCATAACTGACTATCGCCAGCTCTGTGCCCTTGCCATGCTGGCCTATTTGACCCAGCTCTATCCGCTGCTCGGTTTCCGGTGATGGATATTTGGCCATCCACAATCCGTCTTCCGGTTGGTGTAAGTCGCGTGTCATGTACAGTGCGATAGGTTCAATAATAACGATAATCCGCTGTTCCTCAATGGCCAGACGCACACACTCGCGTAACATTAGTACCGCATCCGCACCGTTACTCGGGCAGGCGATGATCACCCCAGGGATATCGCGCAATACTGCCAGCGAATTGTCATTGTGAAAGTGCCCACCAAAGCCCTTTTGATAGCCCAGCCCCGCCACTCGTATAATCATTGGGTTGGTATATTGCCCGTTAGAGAAGAAGCTTAAAGTAGCGGCCTCTCCACGCAGCTGATCTTCTGCATTGTGCAAATAAGCGAGAAATTGAATTTCCGGTATCGGTAAAAAACCGTTGTGAGCAAGGCCAATCGCCAGCCCCAAGATACTTTGCTCATCCAGCAAAGTGTTGATGACTCGATCGGCGCCAAAACGCGAGTGAACTTTGCCGGTCACGTTGTAAACGCCACCTTTAGGGCCAATGTCTTCACCGGCCAGTACTATATTAGAATGTTGCAACATTAAATCACTGATCGCCCAGCTGATCAGACGGGCGCAGTGCTGTGGTTTGGTCATCGCCAGAGTGTCACTGGCGAACATTTTCTGTCGCTGGGCCTCGTCTATAACAACCGGTTCAAAGTGGGCCTTTTTCGCTGGAACAATCGAGGCCATCACTTGCTTAGCAGATGTCAGTTTCGGCCGTAACGCCGCCTCTATAGCAACCCGTTCGACGCGCTCACCGATACTGCGATACAAGTCTAATATCTGTCCGGCGCTCATCAGCCCCTCACCGATCAGAATATTGGCACTGTGCAGTAGCGGATCATTACTCTCATCGCGCTCTACATCTGCTTTACTCATATATGCGGTTTGCACATCTGAGCCTGCGTGACCGTATAGACGCACACAATTCATATGCAAAAACACCGGTTTGCGGTGTTTTCGTACTTGATACTCAACCTCGCGGGCAGCCTTATAAGTGTCTAAGATATCCAAGCCATTGCAGCGTACATAATTTAGCCCGGGACGCGCACAAAAGCCCGCCTCTATCCAGCCGCCTGGGGTTTTAGTGGAAATACCAATGCCATTGTCTTCGCAGACAAACACAATCGGCATAGGAATATTTTGATAACTTGACCAACAGGCGCTATTAAAAGCCCCCTGCGCAGTAGAGTGGTTGGCAGAAGCATCGCCAAAGCTCGCCAGTACCACAGAGTCAGTTTGCATCTGCAACTGCTCCGGTCGATGGCGCCGACTCAGTCCAACACTGTAAGCAGCCCCCACTGCTTTCGGTAAATGCGAGGCGATGGTACTGGTTTGCGGGGGGATAAACAGTGCTTTAGAGCCCAGTACTTTATGTCGACCTCCAGAGATAGGATCGTCAGCTGAAGCACTAAAGCTCAACAGCATGTCCCAGATAGGTGTCTGCCCCGAGAGCAACTTAGAGCGCTGAATCAGAAAAGCGGCGTCACGGTAGTGCAAAAAAGCCATATCATCGACTCTAAAAGCGGCGGCAATCGCCGCATTGCCCTCGTGCCCTGAACTTCCTATGGTATAGAATCCCTCGCCACGGGCCTGCATTTTTCTCGAAGTTCGATCTAACTGGCGGCTCAATAGCTGGCTTTCAAATATTTCGACTAACTTGTCTGTACTTAGCCCTGATTCTGCCAGGCTGACATTTGACAGGCGCTGTGGCAAATCGCCACTGGCCATTCGGGTAATAAAGTTGTTGTGTACAACTTCTGCGCGATCCATAAACAAACTCCATTCAATGAAATCCGCCCGGGTTGTAGCTAATATTAAGGTTGTATCGGGAAAACCAAGGCAGACATATTATTATTTTTTTCATGAGTTTAGCCGCTATAGAATAGCGCTTATGGCATTTTTTTAGCAATCTTTTTTCAGGCTATTTATGTGCTTCTACCAGGCGCTTGCAATAAACACATAACCCTTTGATCGAATGGTCTTTATCTTTTTCGGTGCCCGGGCGTCGTCATCCAGTTTTTTACGCAACTGGCTGATTCTATTATCAGTGCTACGCTCAAGCCCATCGTGCTCCAGGCCCCTGATATTTTGCGCAATGTAATCGCGGGAGAGGATCTCACCAGCATTTTTTGCCAATAACAGCAACACTTCAAACTCGGCCGCGGTTATGTCTATTTCGCGCTGCGCCAACGACACAGTGCGCCTGGCTGCATCTATCTCTAATGCACCGTAGTTAAGCAGGCTTTCGGGAGCTGTAACCGTTTCAGTGCGACGCAAAAACGCTTTAATTTTGGCCAGTAATAAACGCGGTTTCACCGGTTTGATTAAATAGTCATCGGCGCCTATTTCCAAACCGATAATCTGGTCGATCTCTTCCTCTTTAGCGGTAAACATCAAAATATAGCCGCTGTACTGGGCGCGAATATCCCGGCAAATGCTCACCCCATCTTTGCCCGGCAGCATTAAATCTAAAATAACTAACTCTGGTTGCTCGCTGAGAATCCTGCGCTCCCCCAGTATGCCGTTACTTTCCACACAAACACTGTAGCCCTGTATCTCTAAATATTCAGCGATAGATTCACTGAGTAATTGGTTGTCTTCTACTAATACTATTCTGGGTCTGTTCATTTTTACAATCTACTGTGTTTTATACATATTATTTATTTGCATGCTGAATCAGCGGCAGGCTAATGATAAACATTGCTCCACCGAGTTCACTGTCTTCGACATGCACAGAGCCATGGTGCCAATAGAGTATCTGCTGCACGATTGCCAGCCCCAATCCGGAGCCTTCAGTATCCGCACTGCG
>MABF01000228.1 GCA_002163025.1 'Osedax' symbiont bacterium Rs2_46_30_T18 | reverse complement strand
AAAAAATAAATAAGTGCGCCTATAAAGGCATTTATAAATGTAACTGACTGAAATATTGTAACACTTGGAAACTACAGGACGAGTACTTACGTAATGGCGACTGCAAACAAGAGACTTTCTTTCTAGCTGCGGGCACTATATAGAAGGCTTAGAGCGCAGTCAAATTTATTGTATGTTTTTTGATCAAAAAATGAAAATAAATCACATTCCAGAGAAAATCTAATACTTATTGTCTTGTTGAAGGTCGCGACGCTCATGCTGGGCGCTTAATTATTACTCTGTTGAAGAAACAGGCAATAGTATACGGCGCCGATAACTTGCCACTTTAATGGCTCTATACATACTGACAGATACCGCTAGCAATAGTCCGAGACTATAGAGAGGGATCGGTGCAAGTATTAGCAATGAGAACAACCAAAGAGAACTGTATACTACAGGCACTAGAATGCTTTGAATGCCACGACCAATAAAGACCAGCAGACAAATAAACAGACCACAGAAAACGATACCGGCGAACCAAAGCACATCTGTTAAAGTTGACAGCTGAACTTTCTCCCCCGCTTCAACACGCGCTTTAATGCCCATTAACGTACGCCTTTCCATAAGGTAGTGCAGTGGAACACCGATATAATTCGCCGCTTGTAACCATGTATTTTTGCTTTGCGCTGCTTGTGTTCTTATAATCAAACGCGTTTGTTGACTGTTAACTTGGGTTAGCGAAAAGCTACCCCATTGATCTAAAACAAACGTCTCTCCAGGTTTGACGTAGAGAACGCGAAAGTTGTAGGGGATGATACTTTTTTCTTCATCAATTGATCCCCGGATAAGATCACCGACGAGCAGCTGCGAGAACTCAGCTTTAATGATGTCTTGGTGTCGTGTCTCGTATCCCATTGCCTTTTCAATAAAGTAGTAACTATAAAAACCACCTCTGTCGGCCCCTAATTGTATTAACCATTTCCATACCTCTGATTTTTCAGCACTGATCCCGATAGCTCGAGTAGAGCTAATGGTTAATGCGCCGTTATCACCCGCCATAGGCATAGTAACTTCAGCGTCAGTAGCTCCCCAAGTAGTAATGATTGGCTTTAGAAATAGATCATAAATCGACAGCTGTAATAAGGTCATGAAGACAAGAATAACAACTGATTTAACTATATTTTTCATTCTGTTCTCAAATAGCCTTGTATTACATTGGGTTGTTCATCACGCATCGCAATTAATCTTAAGTTCAGCTATTAAACGGCAACCGCCAGAGAATGGCAAGGGATTGACCCTATCGCTGTATTTGAAACCTTTAAGCACCGTTTTTAGCTGTATAGCCCGTAGAAAGATACTAGATTTATATCACATGCCCCCTAATACATTCGCCCTGGCAAAATAGTGTTTTATCAGCTGATGAAAACGGGTGATATGTATTGGCTTTTCTCCCAGAAAACGGTGCAGCATATAAAACGGCCACTGCCTTCCGCTATAACGAGGAAATATCCGGACTAATTCGCCACTTGCAAAAGCACTCTGCAGGGTAAATTCCGGCAGTAAACCTATGCCCATACCGGCGCTGATCATTGCCAGTGTGCAAGGTAAAGTATTCGCTTTAGCATAAGTTTGCAATTTAGGTGCACTGTTATTGAGCAGCGCTTTGTGAAATGGAGAATCTTCATGATAAACGCTCGCGCCAGAGAGCTGCCAGGAAGTACTGATAAATTTATGCTCTGGCAAGTCGGCCAGTAGACTGACATTGGGCTGCTTTTGCACATAACTTGCTGAAGCGCAAAACACCTCTGTGCTATTACCCACAGGCAGTGCCCTATAGTTACTGTCTTTCAGCGCTCCGGCATAGATAGCGACATCTAAATTATTGGCAATCAGATCTTGAACTTGGTCTGTGACTATTATGTTTGGCTCTAACTTGGGATATTCCACACATAATTGCGACAGCGCTGGCAGCAATATACTCTTCTCACAGGCGTGCGGTATGGTCAGGGAAAAACTTCCGGATGGCGTCTCCCGGGTTTCGGATAATTCCCCCAGCGCCAGTTCCACCTGATCAGATAATAGCTCACAGCGATTCAATAACTTTGCACCGGCGGGGGTCAGTGACATCCCTCGGGTATGGCGAGATAGCAGCTGCTGACCTAAATGTTTCTCCAGTCGGGAGACTTGCTGACTCACCGCAGACTTACTCATCGACAAGTGCTTTGCGGCTAATGTAAAAGATTGCTGACGGGCAACCTGACCAAAGATAATTAGACCAGGCAAAAGCTTTGTATTGTTCATAATATTAAACAGTCAGTTAATTTATTGGGTATTGTTTAATATTTGTGTATTTCTTATGCTGTGTCAACTAAATCAAACAACACCATTAAAAACAATCTAAGAGAAGGAATACTTATGTCAGCTTTAATTATTGTCGATGCCACCCCCACTGACAAAGAACAATTAGCGTTATACAGCTCGATGGCGGCGCAAACCTTGATCCCGTTTTCGGGTGAATTTATCGCCAAAGGCCCGATAGAAAGTTTGCACGGGGATGCCGAGTACGCCATCAAAGTGGTGATTCAATTTCCCGATCGTGAAAACGCTCTCAACTGGTATCACAGCGCAGCCTATCAAAAGCTGATCCCCACACGTGACAAAGGCATGGATTCCAGATTTCAGCTGGTGGGTTGAATAAGTATGATCGAAAAAGGAGAAGGTTAAAAATCAGCGGCTGGGGCTATTATTAACTGATTAGTTTCGGTTTGAGCTGCCGGTAAAATCGAAGTCACTGATCAGCATCCTTACTTGTAGCGATTACAAGTAAGGGTTAATCACTCTTAAAGTGGCATCCACTTGCTGCTGTTTCTCACCGGTAGGGGCGACATAATCGATAGCGGCAATGGCGGCATCAATCCCCGCTGTTTTAGCGATCATCCAGGCCGCTAGGTAGGACGAAGCTAAACAGCCTCCAGCACTTGCCACATTTCCACTGGCCACCAGCGGCTGGTCTAGAACATCGACCCCTGCCTCAATCACCCAAGGTTTAGTGGTCAAATCGGTGCAAGCTGGTAACCCTTGTAACAGATCGAGTTTTGCCAGCAGCAAAGTACCTGAACACTGTGCCCCGATGACCTGACGCTGCGGGTCTAGCTGCAACCGCTCCAGGATTGTGTCATCCGCTGCAATATCGCGGGTATAGATACCGCTGCCAAACAGCACAATATCAGCTTGGTTGGCAAATTCCAGTTGCTGCTGGGCCAGCACCGTCACACCATTCATACTGGTTACAGAAGCGCCGGGGCAGGTAATTTGTACTTCCCAGCCGCGGCCCCGCATACGGTTGAGAATGGCCGAGGCGATAAATGAATCCAGTTCGTTAAAGCCATCAAATGTCAAAATTGCTACTTGCATCACGATACCTGCGCCAAAAATAATTTCTACAAACTGATTAATAACATCTAAGTCATTTCAATAAAAGGGTTTATTAGTGAAGCACCGGTGATTATTTTGAACTGACAGAAGATCAACAATAGACTTGAATTCAATATTTTGTTGCGGGATGTAGATCCGGGGAGTTCGAGTGGATTGTAGCTGAAAATTTCTACCTTACTTGCCTTAACAGTCGTTAGCCAGTTTCGGGATTAACGACTAAAGTATTACGTTTTATCTTAGCGGCGTACAGCGCCTGATCTGCCTTCACATACAGTTGATTACTACCGATCATTAATGAGCCTTCAATGATTTGTGCACCTATGGAGATACTCAAGCTACCACTGACATCGCTGCCTTTATGCTCTATGTTTAATGACTCAATTTTAGCCCGCATTGATTCCAAAAACTCAACCGATTGGTCGTAGTTAGAATTGGTAAATAACACTGCAAATTCTTCTCCACCTATCCTGAAAGCGTAATCAGCGGGCCGGGTCAGTGGCGCTTGGATGGCCTGGGCTACTTTTGCTAAGGTCCTGTCCCCCGCCGGATGACCGTACTTATCGTTATAACTCTTAAAATAATCTATATCGATGATCGCCAAGGTCAGTAACGTTTTGTTGCGGTTGGAAATCCTGACTTCCTTTTCAATTATGTCATCGAAGTGACGGCGATTGTACAATCCAGTCAATGTGTCAGTCAGAGACAGCTGTTCTACAGATTTTTTATCGGTTATATCATCGATAATGTTGGTATAGCTTTTTACTTTAAACTCGGAATCTAACTCGGGGTGTATCACAGAGTGTATCCATTGAATCACTCCATCATCATCATAACGACAAATTTCCCCCTCCCAGATTTTACCGGTAGAGATAACATTGATGATAGCCTTACGCTTATTGCGATCGGCGTCATCGTTAATGAAGAAGTTAACTTGCTCACCAATTACTTCGTGTTTTAACAAGCCTATATGACGGCATAAGTGGTTACTAATATCGATCACTGTGCCATCAGTATTAAATTTCGCCATCATTATATTCTGATCTATCAAATACATACGCTCCTGAACGGCTATTTGCCGCTCTTTCAGGCGACGCACCGAATAAATCGCGAAGAATATCGAAAAGATCACAGCTGCCACCAACAAACTGGAGATAATATTAAAGGCATCATCTTCTGAATCTAAGGCATTAGCCAAATAGTTTTTTGCCTGAGCGTCGGCAAAGTCAATCAGAGACTGGATTTCATGCTGTAAAAATGTTTCGTATTTTTCTTCAGATGCGTTTATTTTTAAGCGTGATTCAGCGTCGGCATCGCCATAGTAAATCACCTCATCGCGGACACTCTTCCAATCGACAAAAGCTTTATAGGCAGATTGAATGTCTTCTCTGCTGCCTAGGTAACGCTCGAAGATAAGATCAAAGCTGTCGAGGATTTTACGCTCTTTATCGTCAACTAAACTGGCCAAAATACGAATCTTTTTTTCGTCGTCCAGCGCTTCTATGTTACGCATAATCTGATTCATTGACTTTAAATCAGCATTTATCCGGTGAGAGGCATTGCTGACCGCGTAAGAATTGCGATAAAGCTTATCGGCTTGAGAGGCAATAGAGGTTAAGTAGACCAGCGAGAAAACACCCTGCGCGATCAGCAACATGATTATTAATGCAAACACGACACTGACGTTAGCCGACCTATTAAACACAATAGCCTCCTTTCTATTAGTGTCTTAGTTCGACAGCATTATACAGAAGACTACTCAATTTTTATACGTTTGCATCCGCATTGAATAACACTAATCTCCTCTATAGCCCCTTACATTCACAGCTTTGGCCTAGGCACTGGCGATAAGATTCAATCGCTTAGCAGGCAAATAGCTTTGTTTCTCGAGGTCAATAATCAAGCTGTACTTGGATGGAAAAGCAGCCAAATTCGCAGCTTTTCCACTGAAATTTCTACAGACAATACTATTGTAGACTATTCGCGCCCTGGTACAGAAATAGCGCAACTGTGAAGATTTTAGTAGCTCAAAAGTATGATCACGCTGGCTAATATCAGCCCCATGCCAAGATACTCTTTCGTTGATATTTTCTCATTGAAGAAGAAATATGTTATCAGCAAGGTGAAGATAAATTCTATTTGTCCCAATGATTTAACTAAGGCGGCGTTTTGGTAGGTCATGGCAGTAAACCAACCAATTGAGCCAAAGGCACTGGTGGCGCCGACAAATACAGCCAGCGGCAAATGTGCTCTGAGCTTGTTGAATTGCTGCCGCTCTTTATAGGCAATATAAACAATGCAAATAATGCTCTGTAAAATCACCATGTACACTAATGTAAAGGCCGCATTGAGCATTAACTGATCGCCTAAGCTCAAGCTCGCCTGGCGCAGCCACAACGAGGTAATAGCAAAGGCCACACCCGACATCACTCCGTAGACAACAGTCTGTAATTGAATTGGCTGCCCTCTCTTTGGCACACTGACAACTAATATACCTAGTACTCCCAATAGTACCGCTAACCAGCCCATCGGTGACAGAGAGGCACCAAAGAACACTGCACCTAAGATAGCCGTCTGCACAGCTTCCGTTTTCGCAAAACTAGTGCCCACGGCGAAATTTCTGAAGGTTAATACTTTGACTAACCAGAGTGTCGCTAATATCTGTGCGACTCCGGCGGCGGAGGCAAATATCAGGAAGTCGGCATTGTCTGCAGCGCGGGCCACGTAATGACTCAATTCTTTATCGCTTAAGTAATACAGATAACCCAGGGCAAAAGGCAAGCCGAATAAGTAGCGAACTAAAGTGGTCGCCATTGGCGATATATGCCTGGCAATACGTTTTTGCCCGGCTGTACGCACAGCCTGCATCAACGCGGCAAACAAGGTAAAAGCAACCCAAATTTCCATCGATATTCCTCAATAAATTTGTCGTTATTATCCAGCAGAAGTAGCTATTAGTATATTGATAATAAATTGTAATATGGATTCCAAAAAGGAATAGCTAAAAAAACTTGACCCAAAAGTCAGGTTTTAGTCTAATTGTGAATAGAAGCAAGACTGCAAGCCAACTGATAGTGATTTTTATCAGCGCAATATGCTTAATCTAATTATAAAAAAGGAGAGCGAAGTGATCGAGTTTCTGCTCCATAATGACAAGGTACAACTGCAGGATATCAACCCCAATACGACGGTACTGCAATTCCTTCGTGAACACCGCCAGCTCAATGGCACTAAGGAAGGCTGCGCCTCGGGTGACTGTGGCGCCTGTACTGTGGTGATAGTGCAACTGGATGAGCAAAACCAGCTTTGCTATAAAAGTATTAACGCGTGTATTACCTTGATCAGCGCCCTGCATGGCAAACAGTTGATCAGCGTCGAAGCGCTACAACAGCAACAATTGCACAGCGTACAACAGGCAATGGTTGACTGCGATGGTTCACAATGTGGCTTTTGTACACCAGGCTTTGTCATGTCGCTTTTCGCTCTGCAAAAAAATAGCAGCGATCACCAAGAACATGAAGTACAGCAGGCACTGGCTGGGAACTTGTGCCGATGCACCGGTTACAGAGCCATCAACCGAGCAGCTGAGCAAGCGCTAAAGTCAACTGTGGTCGATCATTTTGACCCTTTAGCCCGCGACACCACACAATCGCTAATTGCGATCAGACAAAGGCCGCCAAAAGACAGCCAAACAGGTTTAAATTATCAGCAACAACAATCGCATTTACCTGAAGACCTAACGGCACTGGCGCAGTTGTTAATCGACTATCCAACAGCTAGGATCATCGCCGGCGGAACTGATTTGGCGGTAGAGATAACACAGCGTGCACAGCAATTTTCCAATCTGATCTGCGTACAACAAGTCAGCCAATTGCAAGAGCAGCAAGTGACAGACCAGCACATAGAAATTGGTGCGGCAGTTTCCCTGCATCAATGCCAGCAGCTACTAGCCCCCTATTTCCCCGATTTTTCTCAGATGTTAGAGCGCTTTGCTTCACTGCAAATTCGCAACCAGGGAACCTTAGGTGGCAATATTGCCAACGCCTCCCCGATTGGCGACACTCCCCCGGCGCTGATTGCTTTGGATGCCAAGTTGATACTGCGCCGGGGAGCCAATACCCGCGAACTGCCTGTGCAAGATTTCTTCCTCGACTATCGTAAAACGGCACTGCAGCCCAGTGAGTTTATAGAGAAGATTCTTATCCCCCTACCCGAGCCACATACTGACAGCGATTGGGCGTTGAAGATCTATAAAATCACTAAACGTTTAGATGATGATATCTCGGCGATTTGTGCCGCTAATTTTCTGCGTTTAAATAACCGCGGTGAAGTGATCAGTATTCGTCTGGCCTACGGTGGAATGGCCGCTATTGCCAAACGCGCCAGTAAGACCGAGCAGGCACTCATCGGGAAAGAGTGGAGCTATGCCAACATTGAAAATGCCCTGGCTTGTCTGAGTCAGGATTTCCAACCGCTGTCAGACTTTCGCGCCAGTAGCGACTACCGCTTACTGGTGGCAGAAAATTTATTGCGCAAACTCTACCTAGAAACACAGCATATGTGCCCTGGCAGTTCTCACAGCGCAGCTAATTCAACTATTGAGACGAGGATTTCTAACTATGTCTAACCGCCAGCTCGATAGTTTAAGCCACAGTCAAATGCTCGACAAAATACGCTCTGAGATCAGCTCTGGGGTGGGTAAAAAGATAGCCCACGAGAGCGCCGAGCGCCACGTGAACGGCGAGGCCATTTATATTGATGACCGGTTAGAGTTCCCCAATCAATTGCACTTGTATCCGGTGTTGAGTGAAGTAGCACACGGTCTGATCAAGCATATCGCGTTACAACAGTGCTCTGAACTGGCCGGTGTAGAGCGGGTTTTTGTCGCCGCTGACATACCCGGGGACCCGGACATAGGCCCGGTGCTGCCCGGGGACCCACTGCTGGCAGAAGATAAAGTTGAATACGTTGGCCAAGTGATTGCCGTGGTCGCAGCCTCTTCCATGGAAATAGCCAGAGCGGGAGCCAGCCTAGTAAAAGTTGAGATTGAAGCCCTGCCTGCGATACTAGATGTTAAGCAAGCACATGCCCAACAACACTATGTGATGGAACCGCACCGACACAGCATCGGTGATGCGCAGGCTGCACTGTCCAAAGCGCCGCACAAACTCAGTGGTGAATTGCTAATTGGTGGCCAGGAGCACTTTTACTTAGAAACCCAGATCTGTAGTACTGTGCCTACCGAAGAGGGAGGCATGTTAGTTTTTGCCTCTACCCAACACCCCAGTGAAGTGCAAAAATTAGTGGCACAAGTGATTGGCGTACCACTGAACAAAGTGATGGTCGATATGCGTCGTATGGGCGGAGGTTTTGGCGGTAAAGAAACCCAGGCGGCACAGCCCGCCTGTTTGGCAGCACTGGTATCAAAGCTCACTGGCAAGCCCTGTAAAATGCGCTTGAGCCGCGAACTGGATATGCGCATGACCGGTAAGCGTCACCCCTTTGTAGTGCAGTTCGAAGTAGGTTTTACAGACCAGGGCTTGTTGGCGGGACTAAAGCTAGACTTATTGGCGGATTGTGGCTACTCGCCGGATCTCTCTGGCTCCATCGTCGACCGGGCAATGTTTCACAGCGATAACGCCTATTATTTGGGCAACGCCGACATCACTGGCTACCGCTGTAAAACCCATCGCGCTTCCAATACCGCCTACCGCGGCTTTGGAGGTCCCCAGGGAATGGTCGCCATAGAAAACATCATGGATCAAATAGCCGGGGCTCTGCAGCTCGATCCTCTGCAAGTGCGAAAACTTAATTACTATGGAATAGACGAGCGCAACCTTACCCACTACGGACAGATCGTCACAGGTAATTTGTTGCAAGAAATGACACAACAGCTAGAGGAGAGCTGCGAATACTCTGCCAGGCGTCGGCAAATTGAGCTATTTAATCGCCAGCAACCCATCATGAAAAAAGGTCTGGCGCTGACCCCAGTAAAATTTGGCATTTCCTTTACCGCCACTTTCCTCAATCAGGCCGGTGCCTTAGTACACATATATACCGACGGCAGTATCCACTTAAACCACGGCGGTACAGAAATGGGTCAGGGACTCAACACCAAAGTTGCACAGATAGTCGCCGAGGAATTCCAGGTCGATATCGATAACATCTATGTATCAGCCACAAATACCGACAAAGTACCTAACACTTCACCCACTGCCGCTTCCTCAGGCGCCGACTTGAATGGTAAAGCGGCACAAAATGCCGCCCGCACTATCAAAACGCGGCTGTTAGAGTTTGCTGCTAAAGAGTATGATATAGCGGTCGAGAAAATCATCTTTATCAACAATCACGTCAAACTCGGCGATCGCGTGATCAGCTTTACCCAGTTGGTACAGCAGGCATACTTTGCCCAAGTTTCACTGTCCAGTACCGGATTTTATCGCACTCCAAAGATTTTTTACGATAGAGATGCCGCCTTTGGTACCCCTTTTTACTACTATTCTTTTGGCATGGCTTGCAGTGAAGTAGTTATAGATACCTTGACCGGTGAGTATAAAGTATTGCGCACTGATATATTGCACGACGTCGGCGACTCGCTTAATCCGAGAATCGACATAGGTCAGGTAGAGGGCGGCTTCATTCAGGGTATGGGCTGGATGACCACAGAAGAATTGGTCTGGGATGATACCGGTAAACTGTTAACCAGCAATCCTATGAGCTATAAAATTCCGGCGATCACCGACATTCCCAACGATTTTAGGGTCAAACTGTTGGAAAACCGACAAAACCCAGAGGACACTGTGTTCCATTCAAAGGCCGTCGGGGAACCGCCCTTTATGCTGGCGATCTCTGTCTGGTGCGCGCTCAAAGATGCTGTTGCCAGTATTGGCGATCATAAACACCCACTGCAAATTGACTCCCCGGCAACGCCTGAGGCCATTCTCTGGGCGGTACAAGAGATGCGTAAACTGACAGAGGGAGAGCAAAGTGAACACTAGTTGGACAGCCAGTCTAGAAAAACTCAATCAGCGCGGTCAGCCCTGTGTCTTAGTGACAGTGTTTGCAACTAAAGGCTCTACCCCAAGGGCCACCGGCAGCAAAATGCTGGTTAGCGAAAAGAACAGTTATTACAGTATTGGCGGCGGCCATTTAGAATATCAGGCGATTCATCTGGCGCGTGAGATGCTGACCAGCCATGACAGTCAACCTTTTATCAAAGGTTTTCCGTTAGGGGCCAGTTTAGGCCAGTGTTGTGGCGGCCAGGTTGAATTGTTATTCGAAGCTTTTTTCCCACCTGCCAATAACCTGGTTATCTATGGTGCCGGACACATCGCCAAGGCTTTAGTACCAGTTTTACAACAGCTCCCCTGTCGTACCCATTGGCTAGATAGCAGAGCAGAGCTATTTCCCGATGAGATACCTGATAATTGCCAAAAAATTATCAGTACAGATTTAGTGGCCAGTGTAGAGGAGTTGCCGGCAGACAGCTATATTCTTATCATGACCCACAATCACCAACTGGATCAACAGTTGTGTGAAGCTATACTCAAGCGTGGGCAATACAGTTTTATCGGCTTAATAGGATCCGCCACCAAGTGGAAAAAGTTCAAATTACGTTTGGCCCGCAAGGGCTTTAGCCAGCAGCAGATAAATGACATTTGCTGCCCTATTGGTATTCCCGGGATCAAAGGAAAACTGCCGATGGAAATTGCGGTCAGTGTCAGCGCACAATTTATCGCCTTTTACAGTCGGCAACAGCAAGCCCCGACAACTGTTACGAACAACCTCTGCCAGTCGGCAAAGGTCGGAAAATTATCATCTATTAGTTAAGAGATCTCAGAATGAAAAATGCCGCAATTGCTCACCGAAGTGCAATTCTACACTCGCTTGGAGATCCGCATACCAGCGGTGTAGAAAATTCTTATGAATACTTCGAAGATGGACTATTAATCATCGAGCAGGGAATAATTACCCATTTAGGTGATGCCAGCGAGCTACTGCATCGCTTCCCCAATATTGAAGTATTGCAACATCACAACAAACTGATTGTCCCGGGCTTTATTGATACCCATATCCACTACCCGCAAACGGGGGTGATCGCCTCCTATGGCGAGCAACTGTTAGACTGGCTGGAAAATTATACCTTCCCGGCTGAAGCGGCATTTAGCGATGAGAAGCACTGCGACGCCAGCGCAGAGTTTTTCCTCGACGAGCTGCTTAAAAACGGTACCACCACCGCTCTGGTATTTGGCACTGTGCACAAGAGCTCAGTGGAGGCTTTTTTTCAGGCCGCAGATAAACGCCATTTAAGGATGATTGCCGGAAAGGTAATGATGGACAGGAATGCCCCTGAAAATTTAACCGACACCGCTCACAGTAGCTATGTTGACAGCAAAGAGCTAATACAAAAGTACCACGGCAAAAACCGTTTACACTATGCGGTTACCCCGCGTTTCGCGCCCACCAGCACGCCTGAACAACTGCAGTTGGCCGGAAAATTATTGTCAGAATTTGACGATTTATATCTGCATACTCACTTGAGTGAAAATAAAAAAGAAATAGACTGGGTGGCGCAATTATTTCCCGAGCGCAAAAATTACCTGGATGTCTACGATCATTACGACTTATTGACCCCAAGATCCGTTTTTGCCCACGCCATTCACCTAGATGATGACGAGTGCCAGAGATTGGCCGCTTGCCAGTCATCGGTAGCCTTCTGCCCTACTTCCAATACTTTTCTGGGTTCCGGACTGTTCAACTTAAGTAAAATGCAGCGTCATAAAGTCCAAGTGGCACTGGGGACAGATATTGGTGGAGGTACCAGCTTTTCGATGTTGCAAACCATGCAGGAAGCTTATAAAGTCTGTCAGCTTTCAGGCCATCAGATAAATCCGTTTAAAGCTTTTTATCTGGCCACCTTAGCCGGTGCCCAGGCATTGAAATTGACCGATAAAATTGGCGACCTTAAAGTGGGCACTGAAGCGGATTTTGTGGTCTTAGATCTGGCGGCTACCCCATTGATAAATTATCGTATGCAGCGTGCTCGCAGTATCGAAGAGCAGCTGTTCGTATTGATGATTCTCGGAGACGACAGGGCGATTGCAGAAACTTATAGCTTTGGTGAATGTGTCTATCAAAGTAATTCTTAACCCCCAATACTAAATAATCAGGAACAACATGTCCCGTATTCGCGATAAGAAAAGAAACGCCATCTTAAATGCCGCCTGCGAAGAGTTTGCCAATCATGGCTATGCAGGCACTAAGATTGTCGATATCGCAAACAAAATAAACTTGCCTAAAGCCAATATTTATTATTATTTTGAAAGCAAGCAAGTACTCTACCGGCATGTATTAGACAGTTTCATCCAACCTCTGCTGATGGCTACGGCGCCTTTTGATCACTACGATCATCCGGCAGAGGCGCTTACTGACTATATTAAACTAAAAATTGAGATCTCTAAAAACCATCCAAATGCCTCTAAGGTGTTTGCCAATGAAATCCTGCACGGTGCCCCACATTTGCCTGCAGATATCATTGAAAAGTTAACCCAACAGACCACCAGAGCGAGTGAAAAATTGCAGCAGTGGATCGATAGGGGGCTGATGGACGACATAAAGCCACTGCATCTACTGTTCAGCCTCTGGGCATCAACACAGACTTATGCCGATTTTAACTGGCAAATTAAGCTGCATCTGAAGACAGAGCGTATCAGTGACCAGGATTATAGCGACGCCACCGACACTTTAATAAAAGTCATCCTCAAAGGTTGTGGTGTGGTGTCACAAGTGGCAGAATAGCAGCCTGCATCATTCAAAAACAAACGATTATTACCAACCTTATCAGTATTACTAAAACCCGCCGGAAAGCCCTTAATAATTAGTCAGTTAAAAGGAAATTAACTCAATTTGAAGCTTAGATCACATGACAGAAAAAGATTTTTTTAGCCAATTAGAACACTTGAGTATTGCCCAGCTGGGTAGATTACATGAAAGTCTGATCGAAAAAATCAACAAGGCCAAAGAAAAATCACTCAGCGCCGCTGTGCTGCCGGGAAAAGCTTTGCCAAGTATTCCTTCAAACACTGCAAAAGTATCTGACATGGCCGACAGTCTCGGCTTAGATTTGAGTTCTCTGATGCGTGAAATAGCCAGGCACTAAGCCTTTCGCCACTCACTCATCACACAGCGACATTCACTGCTGGTATTTCTACCACAACCTCGCAAATGTTGGCATAGCCGCTATCTTTTTTGCGGGCGAGTTACTGAGCAATCAAGGTGTGGCAATGCGATACAACACTTTGTCATGGTACCCTGTGATAACTGAGATAACGCCGCTGAGATATAGGTTCAATGCTTCGCTGTGAGTGTCGCAGATCAGTGGTCGCCCCTGTAACTCTTTCAATTTTGTTTTGGTTGCCAGCACTTGTAAATTCTCCTTACCTACCCGCTCCAGCAACTCAACCGATAACTGCTGATTACCTCGGCCCAGGATATGCCCCTGACCACCAATGATAGTGATGATGATTTGAGTTTCAGCGTTTTCGGTCAGTTGTAGTAATTCACTGGCTGTACAATCTGCGGCTATTAACTCGCCATTCTTTACCAGGTCGACGCCCAATAAGGTATTTTCCAGCCCCAGCTCTTGCATCACCGCCTGCACAGTAGTGCCTGATCCAATCACATAATAGACATCATCTTGCATCTGCTCTACGACATCCGCGGCAATATCGGCAATCACCAGCTCTTCAACTTCCCGACCGGAGCTCTTCACATTTTGCAGATAGCGATGTTCACTGGGTACTTGCAACTCGCCGTAGTATTTAGCGCTGACCCTGCCTGCCCTAAAGGCCTCCTCGTCAATGTCGCGAACTTCCTGATTGCCCAAGGTAAGCATTTCTCCGTCCACCAGCATAGCAACTATTTCACCGGCGGCTTTAGGGGTAATGGCATAGACCCCCGAATGAATCTTTACTCCAGCGGGAATCCCCAGCACTGTTATATGTTCAGGGACTGCATTAGCGATGTTTCTGGCGGTGCCGTCGCCCCCGGCAAATAACAACAGGTCGATATCCTGTGCAACTAAATCTTGCACTGCGCGCTCAGTATCTGCGGCGCTGGTATTACCGGAGTCTATTGCTCCGACTATTTTGGTGGTAAAGCCTAAGCGCTCAGCTACATCTGCACCCATCTCTGCCGGATATGTGACAATTTCTACATTTTTATCAACCAGAGCCTTTAAGGCTAATTCTGTGCGGGTCGCAGCCATCGCCTTGGCCCCAAGCTCCAGCGCCCTTGCCACAGTTTGGGGACCATCACTCCCTTTAAGGCCTACACTACCCCCTATCCCGGCTAGCGGATTAATCAGCAACCCCAACTTAAATGCTCTGTTCTCACTCATCGATATACCCTAACTACTGAAAAATGTTTATATGCTAAATTCTTTTACTCACAACTTCCGACTTCCGACTTCCGTCTTCCTACTTCCTACTTCCTACTTCCGTCTTCCGACTGTTCCTAATCCACATAACCCAACTTAACCAGCATTTCTCTGTACACATAAGCGGCAATTAGTATTTTTGCCTCATCTTCATTGTCTTGAAATTCTAAGCCATGGATAACAACCCCGGTGGCTGAAGCTTTAACCGATCGCAGTATCAAAGAGGTTAACAGCAACTGATCAACACCGGCCATTTTTAAGCGCATAGTGACAAAATACTCATCTCCCAATTCCCCAAGCACTTGTGGGGCCTCAATACCCAGCCCTTGTAGTGAGACATCAGTACAGTAAACCATGTTGGGTATCTCAAAGTTCTGTGCACGCTGCTGATCCTGAAATTCAATAGACACCGGTAACTGCAGAGCGACTCTGGTGTTCTTGCGGATGTTGCTGACTTCGAAACTTTTAGGGTAGGCCAAATGCCAATAGCCATAGGGCTCGGCCATCACTTTGATCAACCGGGACATAAATGTACAAATGCGCCCCTCCATCATAATATGTACTTTGAGCATGACGCCTTCCAGGCTTTTGGCACTGTACCCTGCGCTTTTTCGCCCGGCGCTGACCAACAGCGACTTCCCCTCAATGTAGCCCAATAATTCCAGAGCGACTTTCCTGCGCGGAGAAACCATTTCTATCACTACTTTTGAGCCGACACTTGGGTTTAACTCACGTAGCGATTGCACTGATGTGGCGATAACACTTTTCCCCTTTACTCTAAATCAAATACCGACAGTCTTTGTAACTGGGGCCCTTTTACTGAGCCGAAAAACCTAGCCGCAAAAATTTTTCTTTGTTGCTGTCACTGATAGGCCCATCAATCGACAGCGAGCAAAACTCTCTGCGAATTGGATAATTTTTGCGCAGTAGATCAAACTCACGCTGCTGATTTGGACTCTGCAACGTGGCCCGCAGCGCTCTGTCATCTCGATAGGGGTCGTACAGTAAATTAATCACAGCTAGGGCATCAGCCTGATCGGTTAGCTGTACACTGCTGATAGCCGGATCAGGTAAGAAGTCTTGCAAACTTTCATCACCCTCGAGCTGTAAAAAGCTCGTCAGTGCCTGTTTGAGCATATACGTACCACGCAATTTACCCTCCAGGCTATAGCCGGCGATGTGTGGGGTGGCGATATTGACCATTGCCGCCAGCGCGCTATCCACTGCAGGCTCGTGTTCCCAGACATCCAGAACAGTGCGAACATCGTCTCTATTGTGCAAAAACTCTAACAAATCGGTACCCTTAATCGCCGGTCCCCGCCCGGCATTGAGCAGTATTGCCCCGGGTTTTAGCAATGCCAGCTCAGCACTGCCCAGAAGATGCTCTGTCGGCCAGGGGCCCCCTTTAATCAAAGGTGTATGCAGTGCGATGATATCCGCTGTTTCTAATACGCTGTTTAGATCACTAAACCCCGACTCATGCTGGGCTCTGGGGGGATCATTTAAGATCAGCTGTTTAACCCCTACTGCTTGTAGACGACGTGCCAGACGAGAGCCGACGTTGCCTACCCCAACGATAGCCACCACTTTATCCGCCAGTGATTCATTACTTTGCTGCAATAACTGCATAATACAGCTCAGATCATATTCAACCACCGCATCTGCATTGCACCCGGGGGCGCTGGCAAACTGAATATGCCTGCTGCTTAAATACTTTTTATCGACATGGTCAGTGCCAATAGTCGCACTACCGACAAACTTCACTGGGCTGTTAGCTAACAGCTGTTGATTCACTTGGGTAACTGAACGCACCAGTAAAACATCGACATCGACCAGTTGCTCTGGATCTAATGAGCGGCCATCAACGCGAGTGATGTCGCCAAAGCGCGCGAACATTTGCTCTACTGCGGGAATGTTTTCATCTGCGACTATCTTTAAATCGTATGATTTCACTGCTTTTCCTTGTTTTTAATCGACTATCCCCAACACTCAGAAACACCCGTCAATCGCTGCTTAAACAACGCGTTTTTTCAGCGTTTAAATCTATGCAAATAATCGTTATAGCATCAGATGACTCGAGATTGACCGCTCTCATTAATGGCGACAAAAGTAAAAGTGCCCTCAGTCACTTTCAGCACTGTTTCACTGTGATGCCTTTGTACCCAAACTTCAACGTGGATGGTAATAGAAGTATTACCTTTGCGCGCTATGTTGCAAAAACAACTGACATCATCGCCAATGTAAATAGGCTTGTGAAAAGTCATTGCATCAACTGCCACTGTGACTACCCGCCCCTTCGCCTGCTGCGCGGCAAAATTCCCGCTGGCAATATCCATTTGCGACATAATCCAACCACCAAATATATCCCCATCTGGATTGGCGTCAGCGGGCATAGCGATAGTTCGCAACGCGGGTATGGTATCAGGTAAATTTTCCATGACGTTTGTACAACCTTAAAAAGCTGCTCAGGCAGGCTGCGCAGCTGGAGTTTAAAAAATGGATTTTAACACTTAGTTTCACAGTATCCATTACTTATAAGTTTTTTCTGACAGTTCTTTGCGCCAGAGCGACAAACCTATTAGAGTAGCTAAAAATATTTTTTCAGAGGCTCGATATGAATCAAAATCCGATACTGGTTGAAGTGATTAGAAATGCTGTCGTGGAGTCATGCCATAGAGGCAGCGCCATCGTCGTCAATGCTCAAGGTGAAGTGGTTTATTCTATCGGCGACTACGCCAGAGATATTTACCCAAGATCTGCACTAAAGCCATTACAGGCCATTCCATTGATAGAATCGGGTGCCGCTGAAAAATATAATTTGACCGAGCGCGAAATTTCCTTGAGCTGTGCCTCGCATAATTCTGAGGCGATACACGTAGACGCCGTTAACCAATGGTTAGCCAAACTGGAGCTAGATACTTCAAACCTGGAGTGTGGAAGCGCCATGCCAAGCTATCAAAAGGCGGCATACGCTATGGTAGCTGCGGCACAAAAGCCGACCAAAGCTCACCACAACTGCTCCGGCAAACACAGTGGCATGCTGACTCTGGCAAAACATTTACTGCCAGAAGTACAAGGCTACAGTGCCCACCCGCATATAGTGCAACAAATCTGGATGACAACACTCTCTGAGATGATTGGCGAGGATGTCAGTAAAATGCATTGGGAACAAGACGGCTGTGGCCTACCTGCTATCTACATGCCGATGCAGAAACTAGCCCATGCTTTCGCCCTGTTTTCAGAACCCGATCAGCAACCGGGCGCCAGAGGCATTGCCATGCAAAAGATCTTACGTTCAATTGCCGCACACCCTGAAATGCTGGCGGGCTCAGAGCGCTGTTGCAGTGCCGTGATCAGCGAAACTGAGGGACGAGCCATTGTTAAAACCGGTGCAGAAGCCGCTTATGCCGGTGTCATCCCAGAATTAAAATTAGGTTTTGCGCTAAAAATAGACGACGGCGCTACCCGCGCAAGTGAAGTGGCTCTCGGTGCGCTGCTGAAAAAAATAGGCGCCATTACGGCTGCGGAAAATAGTCGCTTAAAAGACTTTTTCCAACCAGATATCGTCAACTCACTAAAATCTGTGACTGGAGAAATTCGCCCCTCTGCTGCTTGGAATTAGAGGCGCATCTGACGACTACCGGCAGTGCATTTTGCGCTGTCGGGATTATTCTAATTGGAAGCTGGAGCCGTTGGAATGCTTCTTCTGTACCTGCTCATCCTCAGTTTTGGTTACCTCTACAGTCTCTACTGGCTCTGTCACAGGCTGCTGTCGCTGTGCGGCGTCGGCATGCATTTTGGCAATAATTTGCGGCTGATCTTGCAATAACACCAGCATTTCATCTACTTTGATGGGTTTAGTGTAAAAATACCCCTGACCCACATCACAGCCATAATGTTGCAATAACTCTATTTGGTCCATGTCCTCAATGCCTTCGGCAACAACTTTAAGGCCAAGCCGATGCGCCATCAGAATAACCGATTCAGTTAGGGCAGCATCTTTGCTTTTGTTGACCATGTCTATGATAAAGCAGCGGTCCACTTTTAAAGTACTGACCGGGAAACGGGTCAGATAATTTAGCGAGCTGTAACCGGTACCAAAGTCATCAATGCTCAGGGAGACCCCCAGACCCAGCAATTTGTTTAACACCGGCATGACCACATCAAAACTTTCCGCCAGCAAAGTTTCAGTGATCTCCAGCTCTAACCGCCAGGGTTCAATCTGTTCAGTATCTAAGACTTTTTGAACAATTTGCACTATGTCATCGTTATTCAGCTGGCGCATTGACAAGTTGACCGCCATAGTTAGTGGCTGGTCAGACTCTTGCTGAAACAGTTTTAAATCTTTGACCGCTTGATACAAGGCAAACTCGCCCATTTTATCGATGGCACCAATGGATTCAGCAGCACTGATAAATTCATCCGGACCGACAAAGCCCAGCTTTGGGCTCTGCCAGCGCATCAGAGCTTCAAAGCTGCAGACGGAATAATCAGAAATTTTATTTTTAGTCTGATATACCATATACAGCTCTTCTTTATCCAGTGCGGTGCGAATCTCTAATTCTAACTCTTGCTTGCGCCGATTTTTTTCCTGTAATTCCTCATCAAAAAAGCTGTAACAATTACGTCCCGACTCTTTAGAATAGTAGAGCGCAATGTCTGCATTTTTCAGCATGGTCGCCTCATCCCTGCAATCTTCCGGGAAGCGTGAAACCCCCATACTCACAGTCACAAAAAGCTCTTTTCCCTCCAGAGTGACAGGGCTGGCAACCACTTTTAAAATCTTGTCGATGATACTGAGAATTTGATCTTTGTGCTCGTAAGATAAAAAGGCCAAAAACTCATCTCCACTCATATGGCAGGCAGTGCCCTCCCGGTACATCACTTGCCCCAGACGGCGCGCAACGCTTTGCAGTAGTTGGTCCCCTACACCATGTCCATACCTATCGTTTACTTGTTTGAAATTATCAAGGTCCAGATAGATCAGCGCCACTTTTTCATCTAGTTTACGGGCGCTCTGTAGTTTCTTCTGCAGCAAAAGTGAGGAGTTACGCCTGTTGGGCAAACCGGTCAAAGAATCGAAATACGCTTGTTTATACAGCCTGGCTTCCGCTCTTTTACGCTCAGTGATGTTTTGCGTGATAATGATAAAATTATCCTCAACTTCTTGCTCCACCACCATCTTACTGATTGAAAAGGAGTACCACTGCTGTTGGGACTCGTCACAGCGCTCGCAATACCAGTTTTCCCCCAGCTCAAGTGCGACCAGTATTTTCTCTAAATCCACTTTAAGTAAATTGTGCGGACTCGATTCGACCAGTACAGAATTGGGTTCTATCTCAATAATTTGCCCTGTTCCATCTAAGAGTTTACGGTTGGCATACTCCGTCACCCAACTGCCGTTTGTGACTATCACGCTGCTAGGGCTCTGTTCTATAGCACGGGACAGTTTGGAAACGTTGTGCTGAGCCGCAAATTTTTCCTCTTCGAACAAATAGGCACGCCTGATACTAAGACGCAGTGCCAGCCAGCCCATTAATGTGACCACCACTACAATCAAAGCGGCAAACTGCATCCGGCTAACCCACTCTCCCCACAACGTTTGGTAGTAAATTGAAACGACCACAAAGCCATTAAAATTGGGCACCTTTTGCACCCCGTAGAACAACTCTCCGCGACCGGTCTGAACATTGCCTAAGCTTGTAGTCGTTTCATCAACCAGAGAGATGGCTGAGAGTAAATTCGGTGCTAGCCTGGGTGTACCAAAGCTCTGTAAGAAAGATTTTTGTTCCGGAAAAGAAGCGTAAATTCGCCCTTGCGAGTCACTAAAAAGTACGTTTGCCTTATCCAGCGTAACGGCAGCTTCGGTCCAAACTCCGTCGGGGCCAATCAATCGATATGCAGCGACTAAATAGCCAGCAATTTTATCTTGCGAGTTAAAAATCGGTACCCGTACCGGCAGGTAATGATCAGAGAAAGGCTGGGTTCTAAAAGGTAATCCTATCGAAGACAAACCGCTAACTTCGCCGCTAAACAAATGCCCCCAATCTCTTCCCGAATATATCCCGTCATAGACTATGACCTTATTTTCCTTGTCTAGAATCGCCACGGCTTTCATTTGCTTACTGATGGAGGAGAGGTGTCGAATGACTTCCAGTGAAACATCTGAATTGATATTATCAATGTCTATTTTTTCAGCGGTCGTCAGCAATACTTCTTCCTGGAAACTGAGAAACCTGGACATTGATTCTGTCAGTGATAAGGACTGCGGCGCTAATGTATCTCTGGACTCAACGTATAGACTGTTCCAAATACTGAAGCCTGCAATGATCAGTGCCGCTAACATTACGCTCACCAAGCCTATGTATAAAGCCTGAAACCAGCCACCCTTTTTGTTTCCAGGGTTATTGGGAAGCATTTTATTTGCCTGTGCTACTGCCAAATTTTTCATGAAATGCTAAATCCATTTATTTCAATATAGATATATCTTAGAGTATTTTTTCCAAACGACACTGATATGACAAAACGCTAATGGCATCGGCGCTCTTTTCTATCACTGGCATGAGCGCCAGCTGTATACGCGCAGCCCCCTTTCCCTTTTTTAGCGGTGTGCGGATATTTTTTTGCTGCCAAACCTGCTTGTTCTGTGTGCCTTTAAAGCTTAGCTCAAACTCGGCTTTACAAGACACCTCTACTAAATTGGAATTTTCAGGACCTTTTACTTCCAGATCAATATCGAGCACACAGCCATTGATGCTTTTTTGGTCCGCTGTTTTAACACAGTGCAGATCACTGTTGACCGCTTTTGCAGCATATTGATTTTCAATAAAAAAGTCGACTACTGGTCGAATCTCTGTCACTTCTGTTGCAGGGTCGACGACCGCGTTTTGCGGTTCTGCAAATATCTTGGTTTTTTCAACCCAACCTACAATATCTTTTCCTGCTGTGCGAAACTTGATTTTAGCCCATTTGCTTTGCAGCTGTAATACTTGAATATGATTGGCCTTGTACAGCGAATGTATGACAATACTATCGGCACCAGGCCTCTGATAGATTTTCACTGGCTGCACTTCGATGGCATAAAATTGTCCAGCCGCGCTAACACTGCACCACAACAAGCTACATAAGAGCCACACAAGCTGGCCATACCTAGCCGTGAACGGAGATTTAAATATTTTACATTGTTTTCTAATAAACTGAACCATATACCGTTGAATCTTTATAAACATAGGGTTATATACTTGAAGCGCAGTCCTTTGCCATCATTAAAGCAATTACATTTATGGCTCAAAGCGCCGGGTTCTGTCGGTAAAAAACACCGATACAGGCCTTATCATTCTATTATTAACCGTTACTTGAATCGCTAAAATACGATCCGTATCTAGTTAAACTGATCCTTTATGCGCTTTTGTGCAATAGGCGATATTCTTTAATAAAGATTAAAATTTTCACTGCTCGGTAACTTTTGTGCAAAACAATGACATAGGCCAGTCACCAGCAATTGAGCGCGCAGTGACAGCCCCCGGGTAATAAACAACTTAGCCTGGATACTGACATTGCTTTTAAATGCACGGCTGATCACAGCGCCTCCCTCCAGGTTATCAGCACTAAAATGAAACTGATGGCCGCAGGCTCTGGACAATATCCACTCCAGTGCCTGGGGCTTAATCTCCGCTTTTTCAAACTCAAGCTGCTGCTGCTCAGTGCGTCCATCCGGTTCATACCAATAGCCGTAGTCTTCTAGTTTACGTCTTTGTGTCCCGGCAACTAACCAGTGGCTGATTTCATGCAAGGCACTGGCAAAAAAGCCATTGGCGAAAATTATTCGGTTATAACTGACAGTCTCGTCAGCAGGCAGGTATATAGGTTCATCTTCTCCTAACTGCAAACGGGTATTCTCTGTCTCTGAGTATAGACGATTAAAAACCTCTAACAATCTTAAAAGCTTAAGCTGCTCCAACTCAACACCGGCATCGGGGTCTGGTTTTAACTCAATATTTGCGATAGCCACTACTGGTAGACTATCCACTGCTTTTTGTTCAGCCACCAAGTTTCACCGCTGCGCTGATCGATTCTTGAGGCGACATAGCCTTTTTTGTCTTGATCGGCGCGGATTAAATGCACATCGTATTGAGATATCTGTAATTCAGAAGCTTCAGACAATGTTTTCCAGCCCTCATTGTCAGCCAACCAAGTTTCACCCGTTTGACGATCGAACCTTATTAAGACCCACTGCTTGCTTGCTGTGTAACTTGAAACTATGCCAAAAGCACCTTTTGGCGAAGGAGACATCCCCTCTAATCTCTTTAGTATAGTGTTTAGCGATGGATCAGATACTGCCTTATTCACAGCTTTCTTTTTATCAGTTGCTGTCGGGGTCGTGCCTTGTAGTGCAGCATTTTGCATTTGTGTATTAGCCACTAACAACTGCGAGTTCTTTAAAATCGAATTTGTATCACTGCTCAACTTAATGACTTGTTCTTGCAGTGCTGTAATTTGTGCCTGTAATCGCGAAAGGCTATCAGGTGACGCTATTTGACTACTGCCATGATGAGCAACTTGGGGAGCAGCGGTGGCGGTACTGGTGATTTGAGCAGGAGAGTCTTGCCCTTGCGCCTCTGTAGTATTGGCTTTGTTAGCTGTTGCTGTACAAGCTAGCAAAGTAACTGACATGGTACTAACCATAAGTAACTTAATCATTTTCACGCAAATATCTCCCACTCTTAAGTAAAATTCTGTAGCGATTGTACATCAAGCTAACAACTAAGTAACAGCCAGATTTGTTCAGGAAGATGTAAACAACTTCGATACGTCTCAGACTTACAGAACGCCGCCATATTTAGGCCGCGACTTAAGGCATGCTAGCTGCCTGTCGATGGTGGATAAAAAAGAGACCTTAACATCTTGCATGGCCCTGCAGACGGGCTCTAAGGAGACCGTCCACTTTATTAGGCTAGTTGACCAGAACGCGCCGTTGCACTGTGTTGGTTGCCACTTGCCTGATCGTTCCAGAGCTCGAATAGAAGGCAGCTGATTGGTCCGCATATTCCCTAAAATTATAGAGTTAATTCACTGCAGTCTGATCAGTGTGTGCTAAAATCGCCAGTCTTTTGGTCTTTCAGGTTTAACTAACTTTCTATGCAGACAACTTTAACACTAGAGCAGGACAGCTTTATCTTAAAACGCTTCCCGATAAAGAAAAATGAACAGCTGCAAGCTTGGGATGCCGCGGATCAGCTAGTGCTAAATCACCTGGCCGAGAATCTCGACAACAGCGAGTTGAGAGTATTAATTATAAACGATCAGTTTGGCGCTCTCAGCGTCGCCCTGAGTAAGACCCAGGCTTGTATGCTCAGCGACTCCTACATCGCCCAACAAGCCACCCTAGCGAATCTTGCTCTGAATAACTCAGCCCCGGTGCGGATGATCAATTCGACCCAGGCACTTAGTGGCCAATACGATTTAGTCATTATTAAAGTGCAAAAAAGTTTGGCGCAGCTCGAAGATCAACTGCATAAATTACGCCAGCATTTACACAGTGACAGCCAAATCATCGGCTGTGCTATGGTAAAAATGATCCACAGCTCTACTCTGAGTTTGTTTGAGAAAATTATCGGCCCCACTAAAACATCGTTGGCGAAAAAGAAAGCTCGCCTTATATTTAGTCAATACGACAACGCATTAAAGGTCTCAGCTAACCCCTACCCACAAAGCTATCTTTTAGAGCCCAGCGGATTGCAAATACTCAATCACGCCAATGTATTTTCCAGAGCCAGACTTGACATTGGCTGTCGCTATTTCATTGAGCATATACCCTCTGGAGATGAAGCTATAGACATTATCGATCTGGGTTGCGGCAATGGTATCGTCGGTATAATAGCTGCACAGCGTAATCCAAAAGCTCAGATCCACTTTTACGATGAATCTCATATGGCGGTTGCCAGTGCAGAGCATAATTATCATCAAGCATTTAATGACAATCAACAGGCAACTTTTCAAGTGACTGACTGTCTAGGGAATAGAGAAAAAGCTAGCGCCGATTTAATCCTTAACAACCCCCCTTTTCATCAGCAAAATGCCATCGGTGATTTTATTGCCTGGCAGATGTTCAGCCAGGCATTGCTGGTATTGAAAAAGCAGGGAGAGTTGTGGGTTATAGGTAACCGACATCTGGACTACCAAAACAAGCTAGTGAAACTTTTTGGTAACTGCCAGCAAGTTCACAGTAATAACAAGTTTGTCATTTTAAAGTCAATCAAGAAATAGTGCCTTAACATTGTAAAAATACAGTTATGGCTCAGCTTAAAAAGCATTCAGTGTTTTTTGGCGACGCCAGACGAACAGGCTATCCTAATCAACTACCAATATTGCAAAGGGAACTAAATGAATAACGAAATACCTGCAGCGGCAACCGGCGTCAAACGTGTATTAAAAGCGGCTGTCTATTCCTGGCAAGGCATACAATATGCCTGGCAGAACGAGGCCGCCTTCAGACAGGAGACAGTCCTTTTTATTATCGCAACCGTCATTGCTATCTTCAGCCCTGTGACCGCGGTTGAAAAAGTACTGTTGATTGGCAGTGTCGGCATTGTTATTGTCGTTGAAATTTTAAACTCTGCTATCGAAGCCGTTGTCGACAGGTTTGGCGGTGAGTACCATCCTCTGAGTAAAGCCGCTAAAGATATGGGCTCTGCCGCCGTCTTCATCAGTTTGTGTCTGGCGGGCATCACTTGGCTGTTAATTTTCTTACCTGTTATTAGCCAGTGAAGAAACCGGGGGTGATAAGCTCGCTGATAGCCCCCACTTCAAACTTTACAAACTTATAGAAACAACCATACAGACAAAAATATGCCGACTACTCCAGAGCCACTCAGCCAAAGCAAAAAGCCATTCAGCCTCAATTTAGTGCAGTTCTGCCTGAGCTTTTCAATATTACTCGCTGCACTATACAATCAGCCACTGTGGAGAATAGTCAGTGCAGAGTTTTCTGCCGACGATTTCACCAGCCTGTTAAGTTTCAGCGCTTTTGCGGTTTTTCTAGTGCTCATTTTCAGCGTCTGCCTTACCCTGATATTTTTCCGCTACAGTGCCAAACCTCTTGCTCTGCTGCTGATTATCAGCAGTGCCAGTGCCAGTTACTTCATGTCAAATTACGGCATAGTTTTTGACAAATCTATGATCCAAAACCTGTTGGAAACCGATCCTGCTGAAGTACAAGAACTGCTTAATGTCGGCATGCTCAGTTATTTTTCTTTGTACGCAATACTCCCTGGTTTGCTGGTTTTATGGCTGCCGCTCAACTACCATCCACTGCTCAAAGAACTTAAATTCAAATGTATCTCAGCGCTGGCATTTGCCAGCTTGGCAGTATTAATCACCGCCGCTTTCTACCAGGATTTCTCGTCGCTGTTTCGCAACAACCGAGAAATGCGCAATACTGTTATTCCCTCAAGCTTCATCTACTACACTAGCCGCTATTTAAGTGGGGCCTATGCGGTAATGAACGTTGTCGCCCAGCCGATCGGGGAAGATGCCGTCCAAACTGCCACCAATACCGTTAAACCTAAACTGACTATTTTAGTTATCGGTGAAACCGCCAGAGCGCAAAATTTCTCACTCAACGGCTATGAGCGAGAGACCAACCCGAAACTGAAACAGCAGCAGATTTTTAACTTCAGTGATACTTCAGCCTGCGGCACTACCACCGCAATCTCTCTCCCCTGTATGTTTTCCCTCTACAACAAAGATGGCTTTACCAGTGAAAAATCTGAAGCACAGCACAATTTATTAGATGTGTTGGACACAGCCGGCGTTAACGTCTTGTGGCGCGATAATAATTCAGGCTGTAAAGGTGTATGCGAGAGGATAGAAACACAGCCGGCCCAAGCGTATCGAAATGAGCAGTACTGTAATCAGCGCGAATGCTTCGACCAGGTTATGCTCAACGATTT
>MABF01000076.1 GCA_002163025.1 'Osedax' symbiont bacterium Rs2_46_30_T18 | reverse complement strand
TCACCGAGGACAGGAAGATTGACCTGCGAATAATTCTAAGTCGCTGGGCCAGTGCTTTCGCCGTTCAGGAACCAGTATCCACAGGGTTCAGGTACAGTCTGCAATTTTTTGATCAAGCGGGCACCGCTATCCAGAAGATCTTCTTGCAGAGCGATAGCTATGCGTTTAGTTATCGGGATTTAGTGACAAAATTTCGCTGGGCGCAATCGTCAGTACTGCACTTGAGTGAAGTAAACGACCAGCCAGAGTATCTGGCCAGTGAAGAAGTTGATCGGGAAAAATTAGTGGGAGAATGGCAACAGATGAGCAATGTGCATCAATTTTCAGGGCTGCTGAAAAAACACAAAATATCGCGTCTGCAGGCATTCTCGATAGTTTCAGAGCCTCTGGCGCAACAGTTCGACCCGGCTTTAGTAGCGTCATTTTTAACCGCAATAGCGACTTCAGAGTTATCAATAATGTGCTTTGTTGGCAATCGCGGCAATATTCAAATCCACACCGGCGAAATTTATACCGTCAAGAGACTCGGGCCCTGGCTGAATATTCTCGATCCCGAATTCAATTTGCATCTGCTCGAAGATGACATTGCCAGCGCCTGGTTAATTCGCAAGCCAACAGTGGACGGCTATATCACATCGGTTGAACTCTATGACGACAGCGGTGAAACTATTACCCAGTTTTTTGGCCAGCGCATTGAAGGAAATCCTGAAAATTTAGAGTGGCGAGCCCTGGCAGAGGGGTTGTTAAGAGAAGAGCAGCAGTTAGCTTAGCGCGATGAAAAATTGTTTCTGTTTTCTTCATTGCGCTCACCCGGGTGGGAGTCTTGGTCGGTATTGCTGTTTGCAGGGGCTGCACGGTAACTGAAGTTTTTGTTTGCCGATAGTTAATCAATAGCCGTTTAGCGATCAGCTTAGTACCTTCTCTATTGACTGCTGCCATAGCTGCTGATGGCTGTCGCGCTGCGCATCATCCCAGTTTGGCTTGAAGGTTGCCTGGCACTGCCAGCGCTGGGTAATGTCTTCTACTGAACTGAATATCCCGGCTTGCAACCCGGCTAAGTATGCGGCACCCAGCGCCGTTGTTTCAACCAGTGTCGGTCGCTGAACCTCGACGTCGAGTAAGTCGGTCAAAAACTGCAGCATCCAGTCATTATTGGCCATACCGCCATCGACTCGCAAAGTACCCAGCTGGATGTTTTCCTCTTCTATGGCAGTCACTAAATCTTTGGTTTGATAACACACCGCTTTTAAAGCTGCTGCGACTATTTCGGCAATACCGCTGTCTCTGGTGAGTCCTAATATCGCAGCGCGGGCATTAGGATCCCAATGCGGGGCGCCCAGTCCGGTGAATGCCGGCACCATCACGACTTTGCTGTCTGTATTGGCAGAGCGGGCCAGTTGTTCTACTTCGCTGGCATCGGCAATAATTTTAATCCCGTCTCTAAGCCATTGAATAGCGGCTCCGGCGATAAATATACTGCCTTCCAGTGCATAGTTGACCTGGCCATTAAGACGATAGGCAACAGTGGTTAATAAGCGGTGTTGCGACTTAACCGCCACGGTTCCAGTATTAATAATTAAAAAACAACCAGTGCCGTAAGTGCTTTTTGCCATCCCCTGTCCAAAACAAGCTTGACCAATCAGCGCTGCCTGCTGGTCTCCCGCCATACCGCCTATGGGGATACTAGCACCGAACAGCTGTGCATCAGTGTTGCCAAAGTCAGCGGAGCAGTCTAATACTTGGGGTAACATCTGCCTTGGAATATCAAACAATTCCAGCAATTGTGCATCCCACTCCTGGCTGTGAATATTAAACAGCATAGTGCGCGAGGCGTTAGTGGCGTCGGTGTAATGGCTTTTACCGCCACTCAAGTGCCAGAGTAAATAGCAGTCGACAGTGCCGAACAATAACTCTCCGGCCTCGGCCCGCGCTCTGGCATCGGGTACGTTTTGCAGTATCCAGCGCAATTTAGTGGCAGAAAAATAGGCGTCAATTAATAGGCCTGTCTTAGCTGTTATTAGTTCACAGTGCCCCTGTTCAGTCAGTTCAGAGCAGTAATCATGGGTGCGACGGTCTTGCCAGACAATGGCGTTATAAACCGGCTCGCCAGTCTTTTTATCCCAGACAATAGTTGTTTCGCGCTGATTGGTTATGCCTATAGTCGCTATTTGCTCAGCGTCTAGGCCAGAGTTCTGTAATACTTCTTTGCAGCTGGAGAGCGCGCTGTGCAAAATATCTTGCGGGCGATGTTCCACCCAGCCATCACTGGGGAAAATTTGTTCAAATTCTTGTTGAGCGCAGCTGATTAATTGGCCATCTGCGTCAAAAATAATGGCCCTGGAGCTGGTAGTGCCTTGATCAATAGAAAGAATATATGTTTTCATTATTATCTCGCCTTGCTATTAATAGTGTGGGGCAATAATCTAGAATATATAAACGAATATGCGACTACGTCTGTAGAAAAATAGCGGGCGTATTCGCATGTTACCAAACTTGATTACTACACTGCATTAGCGTTGATAGACACTTTGTCTTCTTTATAGCTAATGGATAATCAAAAAAATTATGGGTAGCATACTGATAGGAAAGTTATGACCAGTCAACAGAGACAAAGCAGAATTTTAAACTTGATCAATGAAAAGGGCTTTATCAGTATTGATGAACTGGTCGAGTTGTTTCAAGTGACCCCGCAGACCATTCGTCGCGATTTAAATCAAATGGCTGACGCCAGCAAAATTCGCCGTCATCACGGCGGTGCCGAAAGAGAGTCCAGCACTGAGAATGAAGATTACCAAAGCAGGAAAATCAATCATTTAGCTGCAAAAAAGAAGATGGCTGGGCAAGTTGCCAGCATGGTGCCAAACGGGGCTTCACTGTTTATCAATATAGGCACTTCCACTGAAATGGTCGCCAGGGCTCTGTTACAGCACAGTGGACTGCGGATAGTAACCAACAATATCCATGTTGCCTCAATTCTCTCGGCTAACGATGATTTTCAGGTGATTATCGCCGCCGGTGAAGTCAGGCACAGTGATGGGGGTATTGTCGGTGAGGCGACTTGTGATTTTATCGGCCAATTTAACATGGACATAGGTATCATTGGCATTAGCGGCATAGGTGGGGACGGTGCTTTATTAGACTACGACTTTCGGGAAGTAAAAGTGGCTCAGGCGATTATTGAGAATTCAAGTAAAGTAATTTTAGCGGCTGACCATTCTAAATTTGGCCGCAGTGCCATGGTCAAGCAAGGCAATCTCAGCCAGGTAGATGCTCTGGTCACTGACAAGGCGCTACCCGTTGATGTGCAACAAATAATTACCGAGCAGCAAATAGACGTTTTTATCTGTGATTGAGACGATGTTTAATTTGTAGAATCGTATATCATACAAGGTATAAATAGCTCAGGGCCGCTGTTGTCGAGTAGTTATTAAGGTTATATTTTTGCAGTAACTAGTGGCTTGCACAAATTGCAGACAGTAGTGCTGAAGGTCTTTGTGTAAAGCCTCTGCTTAGGAGTTAAAAGTGGTAAGTGACAACGAATTACAAGAGCAGGACATCCTGTTTGCCCGGCACTCTATTTATACTAAGAATCGGGATGTCGAATATTATGAGCTGCTATTTCGCAATGCAGAAAATGCCTTCTGCCCGAGTATTGACGATCAGAGCGCGACTTTTGAAGTAATCGCTAATAATTATGCCAACGTTATTCAAAATGGGGTGGAAAAAATAGTCCCCTGTTTTATAAAAGTGACTGATGAACTACTGCTCAGTGATCAACTGCCAGAATTACCCAAGGGTCGTTTCGTTTTAGAGATTCTCGGACGGTCAGTAATTACCCCTGAATTGATCGCTAAACTCAAAGAGCTTGGCAAGCAGGGAATTCGTCTGGCGCTGGCAGACTACGACCCCCGTGAGAGACGTTTTGATGTACTGTTAAATATAGTGCACATACTTAAACTCGATATCCGCCGTTTAGGTATGGACAACATGCCCAAGTTGATTGCTAAATTGCGGCCCTTTCACTTGGAGTTACTGGCCGATAAAGTGGAGTCTAAAGAGCAGTATCTTGAGTGTGTGAAAATGGGATTCTCGCTCTACCAGGGTTTCTTCTTGAGTGAGCCTGCTACTGTTAAAGGTAAAAAAATCAATGCTAACAAAATTGTATTACTGCAACTTTTAGCAGAGATCGATCGCGCTGGGTCTGATGCCCGGAGCCTGGAGGAAATAGCACTCAACGATCCGGCACTCACCTTTAAAATTCTCAAAGTTGTCAATTCTGCCGCTTTTAGTACCCCTAAAAAAATACTCTCGCTGTCTCATGCGATTAGCTTATTGGGGATGGCCCAGATCAAGCGCTGGATTGTTATCTTCATGACAGCAGGGAATGATAAAGTCCCCGATGATCTGCTGGCTAACATGTTAGTGCGCGGTCGTATGTGTGAGTTGCTCTCAGAAATGTCCGGGGAGGATGATCCGATCAGTTTCTTTATGGTCGGCTTGCTGTCGCAGCTGGATGCACTGTTAAATATTGAAATGAACGAATTACTGGAGCAAATGCCACTGACTCATGATATTGCCCAGGCAATTTTGGTCCATGAGGGAAAAATGGGCGACATTTTAAGTGACGTCAAGCATTATCAAAAGGGAGATTTTGATGCTGTGCAAGGGGGGATGGGCAATGCTATTTATCAAGTGGCATATAGGCACAGTATCAATTGGGCTGATCAGGTCATGAAAGCCATTTGAAATTAGGGCAGATGTGAATAAATCTGTTATCTTCTGAGTACAGTTTATGGTGCTCAGGTCGGCCCCGCTATGTAGTGCAATGGCTAGTCTTGCTGGCAACTGACAAGGCCGCTCTGTCTACTCCACTGTGTAACTCAGGTGCAGTAGACTTGTCGATAAGTTTACAAACAGTTAATTTACTGTGATTTATATAACTTTTTAAGATGTTTAAGAAAAACTAGCAGACCAGTTTGCATTTACAAGCGACTGAGTATGATGAAGGATTCCCAAGGTGATTGATTGAGTACAGCAAAGACAGACAACACAGAGGACGTTGGCAATAAAATCAGGAGAGTAGCGCATAGGTTTCTGTTACAGACTTGGTTAACTATCGTTGTCCTGGTGATAGTAGTGTCTGAGTTTCTTTGGCTGCCAAGCAGCTTAGAGTCAACTTTGAGTAATAGAATCAATCAGTTTCAATACGTACTGCAAATTTCCAGCCGTTTAGCCGCGGCGCAAAAAACGGATGCGGACCGTCAGGCTTTACTGCAGCAGTTAAATCTTCAGGCGCAGTCTCAGGGGTGGCAGAAGATAGTTTATGCGCTGGAAGGGCAATTGCGCGAGGAAGCCAAGAGTGAGCTGAACATGCAGCTGCTGCTACAGCGGATGCCAGGCTCTGATAAAGCTTATGGACTCTGGTTTAACCCGGAGGAAATTATCTTTGAACAAGCGACAAGTTACCGTATATTCGAGCTGATATTAATCATTTTTGTCACTTTTATATTGCTTATTATCTGGTTGCGTCGATCGGCATTTATCGATGCACTGGCACAAGTGACTTTGGCCGCTCGCTCTCTGGCTAAAGGTGATTTTTCTACTCCATTCCCCAAAGTAAAACCTCATTCGGCGCTATTAGAGCTAATTACTACCTTTGAAATGACCCGAAAATCACTGGCGATTATGCGCCGTGAACTGCTGTCGCAGATAGAGGCAAAGAAGCTCGGCGAACAGCGCCTGCAAGAATCTCATAATGTCGCAAATTTAGGTTGTTGGGAGTGGCGGCCTGCCACCGACCAAGTATGGTTATCAGAGAGCTTGTTACCGATTTTGTGCCTGGGAAAAAATGCTAAGTGTAGCGGAATAGAAGATTTTACCAGGCAAGTGCACTCCGCCGATAAAAAACAGCTAATGACAGAGTTAAAGTCTAAATTGCGAGTCAACGCGGTGATCTCAACCGACTTTCGAATCTCTAACGACGGCGTGATTAAACATGTGCATCTGATGGCCAGTGTGCGCCAGCAAAAAGATGGTTCACTGCGCCTGATAGGTACTTGTCAGGATATTTCTGATCGCAAAGACATAGAGGCATCACTGCAAAAGTTATCCAGCGCTATTACATCTAGTGGTTCAGGAGTGATGATCACCGATGTCATAGGAACCGTTGAATATATCAACCCTAAGTTTACAGAGACCACCGGTTTTGAGTTGTCTGAATTAGAGGGGAGCACTTCAGTGATGCTCTCCAGGGATTGTCTGCCCGAGGACAAATACGATGCTATGTGGCGAGATATCTTAGCCGGCAAGAGTTGGCGAGGCGACTTGGAAAATATTCGCAAGGACGGTAGTTCATATTGGTCAATAGTCTCTATTTCCCCGATTAACAACGAATATTCAGAGCTCACCCATTTCGTTATCGTCAGTGAAGATGTGTCTAAGCTCAAAGATGCGCACGCTAAAATGGAACAATTGGCGCTTTACGATGAGCTTACCGGCCTGCCAAATAGACGTTTATTCTTCCGCGAACTGACGCGTTTATTTGACGAAGATGTAATGAAATCTCCCGCTGTGGTGATGTTGTTAGATCTGGATAATTTTAAAACCATCAATGACACTCAAGGGCACCCGGCAGGAGATAAACTGCTGATTGATGTCGCTGCTCGGCTGCAACAAGATCTACCGGAAGATGGTATGGCTGCGCGCTTAGGGGGTGATGAATTTGCGGTGTTAATAAACCCGGTTAAAAATGCTAAACAAGTCGATAGAATGGCACAGAAGGTGCTGGAAACTATTGCCAAGCCCTATATTATTAATGACAACGAAATTCATATCAGCACCAGTATTGGATTGGCCTGGTTACCCAAAGACGGCAACATGCCGGATACTATTCTCAAGCACGCCGATTTGGCGATGTATCAGGCTAAGGAGATGGGCCGCAATCAATATCGCCAATTTACCGAAGAGTTACACGACCAGTTGCAACGTTATATTCGCTTCTCCAGAGAGATGCCAGAGGCACTTGCCAACGGTGATTTCTCCCTTTGCTTCCAGCCAAAAATGGACTTGTTGGCACAAAAAATCATTGGGGTAGAGGCGCTTATTCGCTGGCAGCATCCCGAACTCGGTTCGATATCCCCCTTAGACTTTATTTCTATTGCCGAAGATACCGGGTTTATTGTACCTCTGGGAGGATGGGTATTTGAAGAGGCCTGTCGCAACTTGCGACAGTTGCGCGACTTAGGTTTTGCCGATATCTCATGTGCTATCAATATTTCCCTTAGACAGTTCCGTGATCCAGAGTTATTGGACATGATTGAAAAATCTATGTTAGACCACAAAATAGCCCCTGAACACTTGGAGGTGGAAATCACCGAATCGCTGTTGATGGAAGATGTAGATAAAGCCATCGTCACTTTAATAGAGATACAACGGCTGGGTATCAGTGTCGCTATCGATGATTTCGGCACTGGATATTCATCCTTTAGTTATCTGAAGACTCTACCTATCAACGTATTAAAAGTTGATCGCTGTTTTATTAAAGATATACCGCAGAGCAAAGAGGACATGAAGATTACTTCTGCTATTATTTCTATGGCGCACAGCTTAAATTTAAAAGTGGTAGCAGAGGGCATAGAGACAGACCAACAGCGACAGTTCCTGTTGGAGCAGCACTGTGATATTGGCCAGGGGTACCTGTTTGGTAAACCTATGCAGCTCAAAGAGTTGGCGAAATTGCTGGATAAAGAGCGAGAGCCCGCTTAATCGCTGTATATATTAACGGTAATGATTTTATAAACCCTCTGATTTCACCGGTATTTGAAGGCAAAGTAATGGCCGAATCTTTAGTGTTACAGCAATTAGTTAGTAGTATTGGTCAGGTATTACTCGGTAAAGACAATCAGGTCAGGCTGGCCCTTTGCTGTATTTTGGCGGATGGGCATTTATTGATTGAAGACCTCCCGGGAATGGGTAAGACGACTTTGGCCCATGCTCTGGGCAGTGTGCTGGGGCTCAGTTATAACCGAGTACAGTTTACCAGCGACCTGTTGCCTGCCGATCTGCTAGGTGTATCTATTTTCAACCGTCAACAATCTAGTTTTGAATTTCATCGCGGCCCGATATTTACTCAGTTATTATTAGCCGACGAGATTAATCGTACTACCCCTAAAACCCAGAGTGCTCTATTAGAGGCGATGGAAGAACGCCAGGTGAGTATCGAGGGCAGTACCCGGGAGCTCCCGCAACCCTTTTTTGTCATTGCCACCCAAAATCCATCACATCACAGCGGTACATTTCCTTTACCTGAATCACAGCTCGACCGCTTTTTGATGCGCATTGAGTTGGGTTTTCCGTCAAAAAAAGCAGAGCGAAAAATGCTGCAGGGTCTGGACTCCAGGGAAAAAATGCAGCAATTAAAGCCGCTGATTAGCCTTGAGCAGTTACAGAAATTACAGCAGCAAGCCCGACAAGTATCAGTCACTGATCATTTACTGGACTATCTGCAGCGGCTGATCCAATTTAGTCGCGAAACCCCGGCCTTCCACTACGGAGTTTCCCCCCGAGGGGCACTGGCAGTGTTGGGTGCAGCCAAAGCCTGGGCGCTTCTAAACGATCGAGATTACCTGCTACCGGAAGATCTCCAGCAAATATTCCCGGCAGTGGTAGGGCATAGATTGAGTGCGACTGGGAGTAATCAAAGTGGTGATGCTCTGGCTAAGTTTATCCTGGCTGAAGTAGACGTGCTCTATAGTTAATCTATTTTTTATTGCTATTGGGCCCGGGAGGCCAAGGTGAGTCTAAGCTTAAAAAAGTGGTTATCAAGTCATTATCAAACCTGGCTGAGCAGGAGGTTGCCAGCGCAGAAACAACACCGGCTGCAACAGAAAAATTTGTTTATATTTCCCTCGCTTTTGGGAGCTAGCTACTTCGCTACAATCAGCATATTCTGGTTGTTGGGTACCAATTATGACAACAACCTAATATTGGCGTTGTGTTATTTACTGATCAGTATTTTTTTTGTTGGCATCTTTCACACTTATTTAAACTTACATGGGCTCGCTCTGCGGGTGACTGATGCTAAGCCAATATATGCAGGCGAACTGGCGCTGATCGAATTGTGTTTTACCCGCAGTGGTAAACGCCAGCACAACAGTATCAGCATTGGCTGGGACAGCTCCCATCGGCAAATTATTGATTGGCAGGGTGAGGACAAGGTGTTGATTAAATTGCCAGTGCGAGTATTGCAGCGCGGTCTTTTTGTACCTCCCAGGCTGAGTATCAAAAGCTACTATCCTCTGGGGTTGTTACGCTGTTGGTGCGAGTTGGCGATGGACACAACAGTATTGGTCTATCCGACCCCGGTTAAATGCGACAGCCCTGTGATCAGCTCGTCTGCTAGTGAACTCTCTGAGACTCAAGGCTCTAGTCAATCTATCAGCGGCCAGCAGCAGGAGTTCCAGGAGTTGCAACTGCACCGCAGTGGCGAGCCACTAACGCAGATCGCCTGGAAACAATACGCTCGAACCGGCGTCTTATACAAAAAACACTACGCGGATTACGCCAGTGATATCAGCGCTTTAAGTTGGCACAATTACCCTGGGGTAGAGTCGGAGATGCGCTTGCAACACTTGTGCTTTGAAGCTTTGGAATTAGCAACTCAGCAGCGCCCGTTTAGTTTACAACTCCCCGGTGTGGAACTCGCAGCTGCAGACACAAAGCAGCATTTAAACGCAGTGTTATCGGCGTTGGCACTGTATCAAGTTAATGCTGATGTATCTTCGCAGGAGCGAGTTTAATGACAACTGCAGGGAATAAATTAGCAGCGGTTAGCATTGGCTCGTTTAGTTTACAGCTATCCGGTGTGGAGCTCGTTGCTGCAGACACAAAACTGCATTTAACGGCAGTGCTCTCTCCTTCGGCACTGTATCAAGTTAATGCTGATGTATCTTCGCAGGAGCGAGTTTAATGGCTGCAGCAGGGAATAAATTAGCGGCGAATAGTATTGGCTGGCTAATGATCGGCTACTGTGCGGCGCTCTTGCCACTGTTTGTACACTTGCCTGTTTGGATGCCGGCACTGGCGGGGTTGACACTCTTTTGGCAGCTGCAAATATATCGAAATAAAATTACTGTTCCCGCTAAGTTGCTGAAATTTTTATTGGTTATTAGCAGCGTCGGTATGCTTTTTTACAGCTTGGGCAGTCTGTTTTCACTGCGCGGATTTGTCGGGCTGTTGTGTTTAGCTTTTTGCCTTAAACTACTAGAATTACAAGCAAAAAAAGATTTGTATTTGCTCGTGTTTTTGGGATGCTTTGTCAGTGCATGTCAGCTGCTGTTTTCCAGCACTATGTCAGCTTTCTTCTACGCATTAATCTGCATATTGGTTTTCCATGGCTGCCTAATTACCGCTCAACTGCAGTCGCAGCAGCAAAATGGAAGGAGTGGACAGCGGGGTAAAGTATCAGCAGTCTTAAAATTGCGCTGGGATAGTAGCCACTGGAGAATTATCAAAAGCGTATTGGTACTATTTGTACAGGGCTTGCCGATTGCCGTCGTATTGTTTCTGGTGATGCCCAGGATTGGTAGCTTATGGCAAGTGCCGATTAATTCCAGTGTTGCGAAAACAGGTGTTTCCGACAGCTTATCGGTAGGAGATATTAGCCGACTCAACCAAGATAGCTCCCCGGCAATGCGGGTGACTTTTAAGACTAAAAACAAACCTGACAATTCGCAACTCTACTGGCGGGGTATGGTGCTGGCGGATTTTGACGGCAAAACCTGGCGTCGCGACACTAAAATCAGTTCTACCCCTGTATCGGCAGTTCAGCGCAGTCAGTTGTATCAATATGCAACAGGCCCTACTGCACAGACTTATAGCTACCAGATAATGTTGGAGGCCAGTGGTCAGAACTGGTTGTATGCGCTTAACACTGCTGAAGTTGAGAATCAACAGATCAGGCAGTGGCAGGACTACAGTTTAACCCGTAGCACGGTACTGAACAGCCGTTTCCAGTATCAACTGCGTTCACACTTAAACTTTAAAGCGAATCCTCAAACTCTGTCTGCAGAGCAGTTTCAACTTTACACTAGCCTGCCCAGTAACAGTAATCCTGCAAGTCGTGCTATGGCGGAAAAACTAGCCACGCAATATAGCGATCCAAGGCGATTGATTGATGCATTGATGCGGATGTTTACAAGTGAGTTTAGCTATACTTTAGAGCCTGGAAAATTGCAGCCAGCCAACCCTATCGATGATTTTTTGTACAACACTAAACGCGGCTACTGCGAGCACTTTGCCAGTAGTACGGCATTTGTCCTTAGAGCTGCTGGAATTCCCGCCAGGATCGCCACAGGTTACCAGGGTGGGCAGTGGAGTAGTGATGCCAGCTACCTGTTGGTCACTCAAGCTGCAGCTCATGCATGGGTTGAAGTCTGGCTCGATACCCAGGGCTGGGTCAGATTAGATCCGACCACTGCAGTGGCACCGCAGAGAATTGAGCGAGGTGCCACTCGTTTTTTGGCCCAGATGCAATCGGCCACAGGGCTAAATGCCGGCATTAATCAATGGGCTTTTCTAAGACAGATGCGGTTGCGTCTGGACGGCATCAATTATCAGTGGCACCGCTGGGTTTTAGGTTATGATAATCAGCTGCAATACAATCTGGTAAAGCAGTTGTTAGGGGGTGTGGACGCCTGGAGAATTGCCTTGTTATTGTTACTGGCCACAGTTGTCACTGCCTTTCCTATCGCAGCAGTGAAATTGTGGCGCTCGCGGATCACAATGAGTGATATCAATCTCAAGAGTATCGCCAGGCTAGAGAAAAAACTGCTAAGGCTGGGGTTGAGTAGGGAAAAAGGGGAGACATTAGCATGCTTTTTGCAGCGTTCAGCCAGCCACAGCACCGAAAATAAACATGTACTAACGCAACTATTGATCGCGTCTAACCAGCTGTTATACGGCCCGCAGCAGCACGCCAATAACACCGACAGAGAACGGATCCAGCAGTTACTAAAAGAGCTTAAGTACTAGAGCGCAAACGTAAATGTATATCTGTGTCGACAGAGATGAGTCAAATTTTGTACTGCTATATCGGCCCGTCAGTTTGTCAATAACTGACTCGGGTAGTGCCGCCTTGCTCTAAGAGTCTGACTCTGTCGTTAACTGAGAAGAAACTCCCCTGATTAACTTGCTGCACTATAGATACACTCTCTCCGCTGTCTAATCTAACAGTAATTTCTTGCCCTTGTTTGCGGGTGGCACTCTCTTCTATTTTTTGCCCGATAACAGCCCCGGCTACAGCACCTAATGCGGTAGCAAGATCCTTGCCGCTACCTCCACCCACTTTATTTCCCAATACTCCACCAACAGCTGCACCGCCGACAGTGCCGACTATGCCGCGCTCGCGGCCATCTATAATTACCGCTCGGGCTGAAGTGACAATTCCGTAGCTAACAGATTGCACTTTTCTGGCCTCCTGGGACGAATAGTTTTCTCCGGTTAAATTACTGGCGCAGCCACTTAGGAAAATGAATGCGGCGAGAAAGATATGTAGCTTGCTGACAAATTTCATAAGTCACCTTGTCTCTTGGATATGCACAATGTCTAGGTTAAAGCTAATTATAGGTGCTGTGAAATACTATTTACTGATGGATTAGCTCCTTTATATGCAAGGCCGGTGAATAATTTGACCATTGCTGCTGTTTTTGCCGCCAAGGCTCTGATTAATATAGAGTGCCGGGGCGGGTGTTATATATTCTTGTGTATCTAAGAAAAATATCTAAATCTGGGTGAATCCTCAAGAAAATATGTTTGTTGGCCTCTCAAACATTCAATTCCCGCCAAACTGAGTTGCATTCTATGTTCGCTAATGGTTATTTTCAGTGGCTGCACAGGTTCCTTGCTAGGGTAGCAAGGCTGAGTGAGTGACTCTGCTAAGTTAGTTTTTGACGATCAGCAGATAACTGCATCGTCGAATCCGCTGCAGAAGGAGAAAGTAATGTCATTGGCAAAAGTTTTTACCCGGGCACAGTTGGGTGTCCATGCTCCTCTGGTAGAAGTTGAAGTGCATCTTTGTGGTGGTCTGCCCGCTTTTCAATTAGTGGGATTACCGGAGGCGGCAGTGCGAGAATCTAAAGAGCGGGTTCGCAGTGCCTTAATCAACTTAGGTTTCGATTTTCCGCAACGGCGTATCACTGTTAACTTGGCGCCGGCGGATTTACCTAAGGAAGGTGGTCGCTACGATCTGGCGATAGCTATAGGTATTTTAGCGGCGTCGAAACAGATCCCCGATGATTTGCTGAGCCAATGGGAGTTTATCGGTGAGTTGGCGCTCTCTGGCGAGCTGCGCCGAGTAACAGGTGTACTACCGGTAGCTGTTGGCTGTCAGGAAAATAAGCGCAAGCTGTGTCTGCCCAAGTACAATCAAGACGAGGCATTGTTAATTAGCGCATTACAAATAGCCCCGGTAGAAAATTTATTGCAAGTCTGTCATCTGCTGTGTGGGCAACTGCCTCTCTTTACCCCCAGAGCTGTGACGAATGAAGAGGTGAGTCATTCGCCAACATTGGACCTGGCGGATGTAAAAGGGCAGTTTCAAGCCAGGAGAGCGCTGGAGATAGCAGCGGCTGGTGGCCATCATCTGTTGATGAGTGGCAGTCCAGGCAGCGGCAAAAGCATGTTGGCAGCGAGGCTCGCCAGCTTGTTACCTGAGCTGACTGAGGTAGAGCGGATAGAGTCAGCGGCTGTGTATTCAGTTGCAGGAATAGACAGCGGCGCCATCTGCGCGGGTATCAGGCCTTTTCGTGCTCCCCATCACACCGCCTCGGCAGTTTCTCTGGTGGGAGGAGGTAGTTATCCACAACCCGGAGAAATATCCCTGGCTCACAACGGGGTATTGTTTTTGGATGAGGTGGTAGAGTTTCCCAGAAAAGTACTGGAAGTACTCAGAGAGCCTCTGGAAGCTGGCAGTATCCATATATCCAGGGCGTCGCAAAAAATTTCTTTCCCCGCTTGTTTCCAGCTGGTGGCGGCAATGAATCCCTGCCCCTGTGGCTACGCTGAAGATGCCAGCGGTCGTTGTCGCTGTAGCCCGGATCAAGTGAAACGCTATCAAGCTAAATTGTCGGGCCCGCTATTAGATCGCATTGATTTACATATTCAGGTAAATCCAGTCCCGGCTGAGGATCTACTGAGCATCGCGAAAATGACAGCGGCTGAAAACTCAGCCCAAGTAGCCAGTAGAGTAAATTTGAGTGTGCAGCTACAAATTGACCGGCAGAGCTGTCGCAACGCCCACTTACAGGGGACACAGTTACAGACGGTGTGTTTTTTGGACAGGCAGTTACGGGAGTTGTTAGTGGACGCAGCTACTAAGCTGCAGTTGTCGGCGCGCGCCTGTACCAGAGTGTTAAAGGTAAGTCGCTCTATCGCTGATTTGGCAAGCTCAGAGCAGATCCAACGCAAGCATTTGTTAGAGGCGCTAAGTTATCGTCGACAGGAGTCATCTGGTTACTGAAATGATGACTCAAGTTTTGTCGTCGTCTTTTTTTAACAGGTCTTCGACTTTGGCGTGAGTCCACTTCCCCTCTGCCTTGTCAATGTACTGAAAGTATTCGTTAGTGAAGCTGCCTTGAACACAAGTGTAACGATAAAACCTAGAATTGGGGTTTATTGGGCGTAACACACGATCAAAAGCGGTAGGCCCGGTTAAATCATAGACAGAGGTGTGCTCTTTTTTGTCAATATTATCCAAAATTACCTGGATGACCTCATCAATGATAGGGTTTTGCGGGCAGCTGGCAATAAAATAATTGGTATAGCGATTACCTTTGATGCGCACGTAAAGGTCCTGGTATTGATCTTTGATTAGCAGTGATGCAGGCCAGACGAAATGCGCATCAATGTCCATGTAGATGCCACCGTGTTTTTTTAGCGTCAATAACCGCCATAAATCTGCCTGAGAAGCACCGACTGTTAGCTGTTGATAGTATTCATTAATTTTTCCAGGGAAATTTTCTGCGATAAAGTCAGCCCTGTCCTGGGTAGTCAAAAAGCGATATTCATAACTTAAAGACATCAGGCGGTTAAACAGAAAGTTTAGATAGACCGGCAGTGTCGCCTTATCCGTGAAATTCGTTTGCCAGATGATACGGGGGACTTTTTTATTGTTGCGCGAAGGCCAGATCGGATCTTGTTGTCTGGGGATAGTAAAGCGCTTGTCAGGCCAGAAATAATGAAATATATAGCTGAGCCCCTTGGTAATATGACCTAATAATTTACTTAATCGATTGCATAATAGAATTAATATATTCATAAAATATTGGCAGTTCCAAAGTTGGCGGACTAGGCAGCGGATTATATAGGTTGCGCAGACAATCACCAACAATTAGGGGGGATTCCAATAAATCATCTTTGAAAAGGCTGGTAGTTGCAATGCATCAGCACTTGACAGTGTGCAGCAACAGCTTGGCCTTAGATGAATTACTGATCATGAGAAATAATTGGCAAACTGTTGTTTTAAGATATTGCTACAGAGAATTATATTCAGGGTCGGGCTTGTGGCATAATGCGCTGATCTTTTACAGGGAGTC
>MABF01000219.1 GCA_002163025.1 'Osedax' symbiont bacterium Rs2_46_30_T18 | reverse complement strand
CTACACATTGCAATTACTCGGGGCCAGATCCGAAGCCAGTGTGGTTAATTTCTTAAACAAGATGCCTAACTCACAACATATGTATTACTACCAAACAAAATTAAAAAACCGTCCCTGGAATGTTGTTATCTATGGCCAATACCAAAGCCGTTCTGCAGCAAAAACAGCTATTGCAAAGCTCCCAGCTAAATTACGCAAGCTAAATCCCTGGATAAAGAGTATTGCAAGCGTACAAAAATCCATAAAAAAGTAATGTAAAAATTTGTTTTTATAGTGAAATCTTATAAAAAAGACAGATAGTCCGCTATATTTTGTCGTATATTGGCCAATTACTTGCATGTAAATTGTTCAACCCCGCATAGATGTGTACACTAAGCCTCCCCTTTTGACCGAGTTCGCTCGGTCTATAAAAAAATAATAATGCGATAAGGGGTTGATTCTTATGAACTTGTTGAGTGTAGTTGATTTATGAGTATAGGTCTTTATCGCGCGGATGAATTCAAGGATAACTGCGGTTTTGGGTTAATGGCCCACCTTGAAGGACGTGCAAGTCATGAACTGTTAGAAAAAGCCATAGAAGCACTGGTCTGTATGACCCATCGCGGTGGTATTGCCGCCGATGGTAAAACCGGTGATGGATGTGGTCTGTTGTTACAAATTCCAGATACTTTTCTGCGTACAGTAGTCAGTGAGGAGTTTGCCATTACCTTGGGGAAGAAATATGCCGTGGGCATGGTGTTTCTATCCTCCAATCCAAGCAAAGCTAAAGCTGCCCGCGAGTTGATGAACAAGGAGCTAGCCGCGCAAAACTTGCAGGTTGTGGCCTGGCGAGTAGTGCCAACTGACGACTCCTGTCTCGGGCCTATTGCCAAAGAATATGAGCCACAAATTGAGCAGGTCTTCGTTGAAACTAAGCAGCTTGACGACCAGCAATTTGCGGTAGATCTTTTTAAGGCCAGGCGCAAGACAGAGATAGCTTTAGAGCATGACTCTGAATTTTATATCTGTACTTTATCCGATAAAGTTATTTCCTATAAAGGCCTGACGATGCCAGCAGACATCGACAGCTATTATCAGGATTTAGCCGACCCGAGATTAGAGACGGCTGTCTGTACTTATCATCAGCGTTTCTCTACTAACACAGCCCCGCGCTGGCCATTGGCGCAGCCGTTCAGACTGTTGGCGCACAATGGCGAGATCAATACCATTGAAGGTAATCGCAGTTGGGCCAAAGCGCGGGCAAAAAAGTTTGCCACGCCGCTAATTGAAAACTTGCATGAGTTGCAGCCGATCGTTAACAGCAGTGGTTCAGATTCATCTTCGATGGATAACATGCTGGAGTTCCTGCTCACTGGGGGAATGGACTTGTATCGTGCTGTGCGAACAATCATTCCGCCTGCCTGGCAGAACGTCGAGACAATGGATACCAGCTTAAGAGCTTTCTATGAGTATAACTCTATGCACATGGAGCCCTGGGACGGTCCAGCTGGAATGGTCATCACTGATGGCCGCTATGCTGTCTGTATGTTGGATCGCAATGGCTTGCGCCCGTCGCGCTGGGTAATCACTAAGCAAGGTTATATTTGTACCGCGTCAGAAATCGGCGTATTTGATTACGCTCCAGAAGATATTGTTGCACAGGGGCGGGTAGGCCCAGGGCAAATCTTAGCTGTAGATACCGCCACTGGCGAAATCCTGCACACCGCGGATGTCGATAACAAACTCAAAGTGCAAAAACCCTACAAAAAATGGTTGCGCGAAAATGCCCTGCGTATAGAGCAGACCTTTAACTTTACCGAAGAATCACAGTCTTTTCGCAAGATGACGGTTGATGAAGTTAAAACCCATATGAAAATGTTTCAGGTTACTTATGAGGAGCGAGACCAGATCATTCGTCCGCTCGGTGAAACAGGTATGGAGGCGATAGGTTCCATGGGCGATGACAAGCCGATGGCGGTTTTATCTAATACCGAGCGCTCTATCTACGACTATTTCAGACAGCAATTTGCGCAAGTGACTAACCCGCCGATTGATCCACTGCGCGAAGCGGTGGTGATGTCTCTGGAAACCTGTATCGGCGCCGAGCTGAACTTGTTTGAAGAGACTCCGGAGCACGCACGGCGTATTATTTTAACCAACCCAGTACTGTCAGCGAGTAAATTCCGCCGTCTGCGCGATAACCAGTTTCAAGGTTTCAGTGTCGCTACGATTGATTTGAATTATGACCCGCAACAGTTATCCCTGGAACAAGCCTTAGTTGCCGCTGTTGATAAAGCGGAAGCAGAAGTGCGCAGTGGCAAAGTCATCATTATATTGTCGGATGCACTGCTGCAGTCTGGTTGTATTCCGATTCCAGCGGCAATGGCCACAGGTGCTGTGCATAAGAGGTTGGTGAATACTGGCCTGCGCTGTGATTCCAATATAGTAGTTGAGACCGGTACAGTCAGAGACTCACATCAGTTTGCTGTATTGTTTGGCTTTGGTGCCACAGCCGTATACCCATACCTTGTCTACAGGGTATTGAGGGACTTATGTAACAGTGGAGAGATCCAACTGGAGCCATTGTCTAGTCAAGAAAACTACCGTAAAGGTATCAATAAAGGCTTGATGAAAATCTTGTCGAAGATGGGTATTTCTACCATCGCCTCCTATCGCGGAGCGCAGCTGTTTGAGGCGATCGGGCTGAGCAGTGAAATCATAGATTTGTGCTTTAGCGGAGTGAGTAGTCGTATTCAAGGTGCCAGATTCGAAGATTTTGAAAAAGATCAAAAAAACCTGGCTAAAGAAGCTTGGTTGGCGCGCAAACCAATACGCCCAGGTGGTTTGTTAAAATATAAGTTTGACGGCGAGTACCATGCTTACAACCCCGATGTAGTCACGACTATCCATCAGGCGGTGAAGACCGGCGACAGTAAAATTTATCAAAAGTACGCTGATCTGGTGAATAACCGCTCGGTGGCGACACTGCGCGATATGCTAAAGCTAAGTGATGCTCAACAACCGATAGATCTGGCTGAAGTGGAGCCGGTTGAGGATATCTTCAAGCGTTTTGACTCTGCGGCAATGTCACTTGGAGCGCTATCACCTGAGGCACATGAGGCACTGGCGACCGCCATGAATGAGTTGGGCGGGCGTTCCAATTCAGGTGAAGGCGGAGAAGATCCGGCGCGTCATGGCACCATCCGACGCTCTAAAATCAAACAGATAGCATCAGGGCGTTTTGGCGTCACCCCTGAGTATTTGATCAATGCAGATGTGATGCAGATCAAAGTAGCTCAGGGCGCTAAGCCTGGCGAAGGCGGCCAGCTACCCGGTGCTAAGGTCAACAAATTGATCGCCAGGTTGAGATTTTCAGTACCCGGCGTCACACTGATCTCTCCACCCCCGCATCACGATATCTATTCAATTGAAGATTTGGCACAGCTGATTTTTGATTTGAAACAGATCAACCCTGAAGGGTTAGTCTCAGTTAAACTAGTTTCCAGACCGGGAGTGGGTACTATTGCCTGCGGTGTCGCCAAGGCCTATGCAGATTTAATCACTATCTCTGGCTATGATGGTGGGACGGCAGCATCGCCGATGACCTCGATCCATCACGCGGGCTCCCCCTGGGAGTTGGGTCTATCTGATGCGCATCAGTCACTGCGTGGCAACCAGCTGCGCGGTCGTATCAGACTACAGACAGATGGTGGTCTTAAAACCGGCCTAGACGTAATAAAAGGCGCGATTCTCGGTGCAGAAAGCTTTGGCTTTGGCACTATGCCGATGGTGGCATTGGGATGTAAATTCCTGCGCATTTGCCACTTGAATAACTGCGCCACCGGTGTTGCGACACAAAACGAAGAATTGCGAGAGGAGTTCTTTCGCGGCACCGTCGCTATGGTGAAAAACTTCTTTACCTTTGTCGCTGAAGAAACCCGGCAGTGGATGGCCTATTTAGGTGTTCGTTCACTGGAGGAGTTGGTTGGCCGTGTCGATCTGTTAGAAGCGATTGAAGGCAATACCAGCAGGCAGAAGAACTTAGATCTCAGCCCGATTATTAGTGACGGCGGTGTGAGCCCAGATATGCCTCACACTTGCCAGGTCGAGCGCAATGACCCCTACGATGCGGGCGGCTTAAACAGCAAGATGCAGGAAGTGGCGAGCGCGGCCATAGAAGCTAAAGCGGGCGGAGATTGGCAATTTGCCATCACTAACTGCGACCGCTCGGTCGGTGCTCGGACATCGGGAGTGATCGCGCGGAACCATGGCGATCGGGGAATGGATGATGCGCCGATTAACTTCAGATTTGTCGGTCATGCCGGGCAATCCTTTGGGGTTTGGAATGCCGGTGGACAGAATATGTACTTAGAAGGTGATGCCAACGATTATGTTGGCAAGGGGATGACCGGTGGAAAAATTGTCATCCGCACTTTCAGTAACGCCGATATGGTCTCAACAGCCATAATTGGTAACACTTGTCTGTACGGTGCCACGGGGGGTAAATTGTTAGTTGCCGGTCGAACAGGTGAGCGATTTGCAGTGCGTAACTCCGGCGTTCACGCCGTTATCGAGGGCGCCGGTGATCATTGTTGTGAATACATGACCGGTGGTTTGGTGGTCGTGTTAGGGCCTACAGGTTATAACTTCGGAGCGGGAATGACCGGTGGTTTCGCCTATGTCTACGATGCCGATAAATCTTTTATCGACAAGTACAACAATGAACTCGTTGAAATACAGAGAATACACACTGAAGTAATGGAAGAGTACAAAAACCACTTGCGCAGTGTGATCAAAGAATTCGCTGAAGAAACAGGCAGTGAGTTGGGTAAAGAGATGTATGTGAATCTAGATGATTACCTACGTCACTTTTGGTTAGTGAAGCCTAAGGCGGCCAGCTTGACCAAATTACTCAACAATATTCGAGTGCGGCCTGAGTAATCTCAAGCTTTGTCTGGAGGCGTGCGCGCCTCTGCCATCAGCGAATTAAAGAGAGCGGCTGAATAATTGCTGCTCCCGAGAGGTAACAAATATGTCAACGCGACTAAATAATGATTTCCTATTTTTGGATCTGTCCCGTAAAGGGCCGGTCAAAGTCGAAGCGGAACAGCGTAAAGAGCGCTTTGCTGAGATTTACGAGCCTTTTAAGCCCGCTCGTGCCGCTAAGCAATCACACCGCTGTCTGGACTGCGGTAACCCGTATTGTTCATGGAAATGTCCGGTGCACAACCATATCCCTGACTGGCTTAAGCTGGTCTCTGAGGGCAATATCATTGAGGCGGTAGAGTTGTCTCATCAAACCAACTCACTGCCGGAAGTCTGTGGTAGGGTTTGCCCACAAGACAGGCTCTGTGAAGGAGCCTGTACCTTAAATGATGGCTTTGGTGCCGTCACTATAGGCTCGGTAGAGAAGTATATTACCGATACAGCTATCGCCATGGGCTGGCAGCCAAACCTGGACAATGTCAGCAAAACTGATAAAAAAGTAGCAGTGATTGGCGCCGGTCCCGCCGGTCTCGCCTGTGCTGATGTGCTAATACGCAACGGTGTATCTGCGGTGGTTTTTGACCGTCACCCTGAGATAGGCGGACTACTCACTTTTGGAATCCCCGAGTTTAAACTGGAAAAAACGGTGATGCAGCGCCGCCGCGAAATGTTTGAAAAAATGGGTATTGAGTTCAGGCTCAATACCAACGTCGGTACTGATGTACAGATAAGTGACTTATTAGAAGAGTACGATGCCGTGTTTCTCGGTATGGGTACTTACACGTACATGAAGGGCGGCTTCCCAGGCGAGCAACTGCAGGGTGTGCACGAGGCGCTACCTTATCTGATCTCCAATGCTAACCATCACTTGGGTTATGAGAAAGATCCTGCTGATTTTATCGACCTGCAGGGGAAAAAGGTCATAGTGTTAGGAGGTGGTGACACCGCCATGGACTGCAACCGCACGGCAATTCGCCAGGGCGCCGAGTCGGTTATCTGTGCCTATCGCCGGGACCGGGCTAATATGCCGGGTTCCAAGAGCGAAGTCGTTAATGCCAAGGAGGAGGGGGTGCAATTTAAGTTCAATCGCCAACCGGTAGAAGTGATGGGTGAAAACGGTAAAGTCACCGGCCTTAAAGTAGTGCGCACGCAAATGGGTGAGCCCGATGAAAACGGTCGCCAGCGCGCAGAAGTGGTACCTGATTCAGAGCAGATCATTGCAGCTGATGTGATATTGGTAGCCTTTGGCTTTAGACCTAGCCCGGCGCCCTGGATGAGTGATCTGGGCATTAATCTGGAAGACGATGGTCGGGTGATTGCGCTTGAACGAGGTGATTTTTCCTTTCAGACTTCCAATCCAAAAGTCTTCGCCGGCGGTGATATGGTTCGCGGCTCGGACCTAGTCGTCACCGCCATTGCCGAGGGGCGCAAGGCCGCTGAAGGTATCATGGATTATATGCAGGTATAAATCTGCCGAGCGGAGTATCTTCTCTGCTTAAATACAGGGCTAGCCTGCTAGCCCTGTATATGCGAGCCGCCGGCTGCGAGTTGGAAGTCGTCAGTCGTAAGGGGCAAGTCATAAACTAAAAACTAAAAACTAAAAACTAAAAACTAAAAACTAAAAACTAAAAACTAAAAACTAAAAACTAAAAACTAAAAACTTCCAACTTCCAACTTCCAACTTAACCCATTCTTAGTAATCGACTGACAAATAACAATTAACAGCGCATTTTTGTTGATAAATCGGTAGAATACCGTCCATTAACCTGGACTCAGCTGCAGCTCGTCAATCGTTATCTGACAGCATCCCCGGGGACAAATTTGTAAAATTATCCGAGTAAATAACCAATGTCTGAATTAAAAAATGATCGCTTCTTACGCGCTCTGTTACGTGAAAGCGTAGATGTAACACCTGTGTGGATGATGCGCCAGGCGGGCCGCTATCTTCCTGAGTACAAGGCCACCAGAGCACTAGCGGGGGATTTCTTGAGTTTGTGTAAAAATCGCGAATTGGCATGCGAAGTGACACTGCAGCCACTGGAGCGGTTTGATTTAGATGCCGCCATCCTTTTTTCAGATATATTGACCATCCCGGATGCGATGGATTTAGGTTTGTATTTCGCTGAGGGCGAAGGACCGAAATTTAGGAAAGTGCTGCGTACTGCCGCCGATGTAGAAGCGTTACGGGTACCCAATGCAGCCACAGATTTAGACTACGTGATGAACGCAGTAACAGAAATTCGCAGTGCCCTGTCGGGTCGTGTGCCACTGATTGGCTTCTCCGGTAGTCCCTGGACATTGGCGACTTACATGGTAGAAGGCGGCTCCTCTAAAGATTTTCGACACGTGAAGAAAATGATGTACGCCACCCCTGAAGTGATGCATCAGCTGTTGGATAAACTGGCTGTTTCGGTGATTGATTACCTTAACCAGCAAATATTGGCAGGCGCTCAGGCGGTGCAGATATTTGATACTTGGGGCGGTGTTTTAAGTGGCGAAATGTACCGGGAGTTCTCGCTGCAATACATGCAAAAAATAGTCGCAGGCTTGATTCGCGAGGCAGACGGTCGCAAAGTACCGGTTATCTTGTTTACTAAAAATGGCGGTCAGTGGTTAGAGCAAATGGCTGCCACTGGTGCCGATGCACTGGGATTGGATTGGACCACTGAACTTGGCGATGCCAGAGGCCGAGTGGGTAAGCAAGTGGCGCTGCAGGGCAATATGGATCCCTCGGTACTCTATGCTTCTCCAGAGCGAATCAGGTCTGAAGTGCAAAATTTATTGCGCAGCTACGGCCCGGGAACCGGCCATATATTTAACTTGGGGCACGGCATTCATCAGTTCGCCGATCCAGAGCACGCTAAAGTATTTGTCGATGCAGTGCATGAGTTTAGCGCGCAGTATCATTAAACAACATTCGTGGGCAAATGGAATTTGCCCGACCTTCTATAAGATGTATTTATCCAAGGCTAAAGAATGAAAAAATTATCTAAATTATTCGACAAAAACCGTGCTTGGGCAGAGAAAGTAGCCCAGCAGAATCCACATATGCTGGCACAGCAGGTCGCTCAGCAAAACCCCGAGTATTTATGGATAGGTTGTTCCGACAGTAGGGTATCGGCAGACCAGATTATCGATGTCAAACCTGGCGATGTATTTGTCCATCGCAACGTTTCCAACTTGGTCATCCATACTGATATGAACTGCCTATCAGTGCTTGAGTATGCTGTGCACAGCTTGAAGGTTAAGCATATCCTGGTCGTCGGCCACTACGGTTGCGGAGGGGTAAAGGCGGCGATTGAAGGGGTGTCACACGGCTTTATTGATAACTGGCTCTGTCACATCCGCGATATAAAACAGAAACACTGGCGGCAACTCGCCGAGTGTGAAGATGACGTTGCCGAACTAGATTTGCTCTGTGAAATTAACGCTCTGGAACAGGCCTACAATGTTTGCAATACCACTATCGTGCGCAAGGCATGGTCCATAGGGCAAGACTTATGTGTACATGCCTGGGTCTACAATATGCGCACTGGTTTATTACAAGACCTGAGCTTTACTATTGATAGCCCGGAAGCTTTAGAAGAACATCTAGAAAATGCAATTCAAAAGCTGGCACAGCGTTAGCGCTTTCTCAATGTATTAGCGCATCAGTAGCAGGGTTATCAATATCCTGCTACTTCCAACTTCCAACTTCCAACTTCCAACTTCCAACTTCCAACTTCCAACTTCCAACTTCCTATTCACCCCTCACCCCTATATTCCACGCAACTCATTCCTTTTTTTACAGCCGCGCTAATTATCCCCGCTGATTGATGGTATATTCGTGCCGAGAATTGGCTAATAGGTTGGAATAATGGCAAAAGTTAAAACTGCATATGTCTGTGGTGATTGTGGTGCAGATTACCCTAAGTGGCAGGGGCAGTGCTCCGCCTGTAAAGAGTGGAACACTGTCACTGAAGTCAGGTTGGGGGCAGCCGAGGCGCAAGCTAAGCCCAGATATGACGGTTATGTAGGCAAGACCACTGACAGGGTAATTAACCTGGCCGCGGTCGATTTGTCTGAAATGCCGCGTTTAAGCAGTGGCAGTGCCGAGTTGGACCGGGTCTTAGGTGGTGGTCTGGTTCCGGGGTCTGCGATTCTGATCGGCGGGCATCCGGGCGCCGGGAAAAGTACGCTATTACTACAGGTCATGTCTTCGATGGCGGACACTGTGCCGGCGCTCTATGTGACCGGTGAAGAGTCGCTGCAGCAAGTGGCAATGCGTGCCAATCGGTTAAAATTGCAGCCAAAACAGTTAAATATGCTCTCGGAAACCAGTGTTGAAGCTATCTGTCTGGCCGCTACCCAGCTAAAACCAAAAGTGATAGTGATAGACTCGATCCAGGTAATGCACATGTCCGAGGTGACCTCGGCGCCGGGGTCTGTGTCGCAAGTTCGAGAATCCGCAGCAGAGCTTACCCGCTTCGCCAAGCAGACCGGCACTATTTTATTTTTAGTCGGTCACGTGACTAAAGACGGATCTCTCGCTGGGCCTAAAGTGCTGGAGCATATCATCGATTGCTCGCTACAGCTGGAGGGTTCGGCAGATAGTCGTTTCCGTACTTTGCGCAGTCATAAAAACCGCTTCGGTGCGGTCAATGAATTGGGCGTGTTTGCGATGCTCGAAGCCGGTCTAAAAGAGGTGAAAAACCCCAGTTCGATTTTTCTAAGTCGCGGCGAGCAGCCCAGCCCGGGCAGTGTAGTGATGGTAGTCTGGGAGGGTACCAGGCCGCTACTGGTTGAGATTCAGGCGCTGGTAGATGAATCGCACATGAGCAACCCCCGGCGAGTCACAGTGGGGTTGGATAGTAACAGGCTGGCGATGTTGCTGGCGGTGCTGCACCGCCACGGCGGATTGCACATGGGGGACCAGGACGTGTTTGTGAACGTGGTGGGCGGTGTCAAAGTGCTGGAAACCAGTGCTGATTTAGCCCTGCTGCTGGCAGTGGTTTCCAGTTTTAAAAACCAAGTATTAGATCAGGATTTGATGGTGATTGGTGAGGTTGGCTTGTCGGGTGAAATACGGCCTGTTCCCAATGGTCAGGAGCGCATCAGGGAAGCGGCCAAACACGGTTTCAAGCGCGCCATTGTGCCCAGGGGAAATGTGCCAAAAGGAGGTGTTCCCGGCATGCAAATTATCGGTGTGCAAAAACTAACCGATGCTCTGGATGCAATATAATTGCAGCTTTTTATCCGCTGCTAATTTGTTCTGCAGGTTATGCTTTAACTGAGCCCTGTGCCAACTGGTGCAGTTCTCTTTCGATTAACTTGGCATCTCCCAAGTTAAGCTCAAGTAGCCTGCGTAAGTGTCCGGTGCTTTCCAGGTCAATATTTTCCAATTGAAAATGCAGCAAGTCGTGCTCGCGCTTAACCAGTATAGCCAGTATATCAATCTTGGTATCGACACCTAATAACTCTATTGAAATGCTGGCATTTTGACCTTGCTTGATGCCGATAGCAGCAGATGCTTGAATTAAAGCGCCGGTAAGGCAGATATCAACCAGCTCGGCCCGGTAGGTAACACGGTTAAAATCTATAGTGCAGTGGCCGTCAAATTCAATTCTAGAATAGTGGCGACGCTCTTGGTCTTTAACGATCAAAATAAACTCCTTGAAAAAATAATCTTGTATTAACTAGTCCATAAGTTCAGATTAAATTTAACTCTGTATTGACTATATCACTAATTTTGATTTTTGCACTAAAGCTGTACTGGCAATACAGAAAATACAAATCATTTTGCCCAATTGGTCATGAAAAGGCTGGCTGTTATGGTTTTGCAGTGGGGTATTACAGAGGGGTTATGTAAAACAACAGCGCTCAACGGGTGAGCGCTGCCTTAGAGTTGTGCTTATCCTATACGTTTGTACTTAATCCGCTCTGGCTGATGATCTTTGCCATGACGCTTCTTATAGTCTTCTGCATATTCAGTATAGTTGCCCTCGAAGAAGTTAACTTTGGATTCTCCCTCATAGGCAATCATGTGGGTACAAATCCTATCCAGGAACCAGCGATCGTGAGAGATAACCACCGCACAGCCAGGGAAAGCCAAAAGTGCCTCCTCCAGTGCGCGCAATGTCTCGATGTCCAAATCGTTGGTCGGCTCATCGAGTAACAGCACATTGCCGCCACTTTTAATCAATTTGGCTAAATGTAAGCGGTTGCGCTCACCACCGGATAGATCACCAACACGTTTTTGCTGATCAGATCCCTTAAAGTTAAAGCGACCACAGTAGGCGCGCGAAGGAGTGGTGTAGTTACCTATAGTAATCACATCTTGGCCGTCAGAAAGCTCTTCCCAAACCGTTTTTTCATCGTTTAGGTTGCGACTCTGATCGACATAAGACAGCTGTACAGAATCGCCTAATATGATCTTTCCACTGTCGAGAGTCTCTTCACCGATAATCATTTTAAATAATGTAGATTTACCGGCGCCGTTACCGCCGATAATACCGACAATAGCGCCCTGTGGGATAGTGATATTCAGGTCTTCAAATAACAGCTTGTCGCCGAAAGATTTGCTGGCGTTGCTGATCTCTATCACTTGAGTACCCAGGCGAGGGCCAGGTGGAATATACAGGTCTTGTGTCTCGTTGCGTTTTTGGAATTCTTTAGAGCTCATTTCAGCAAATTGACGCAAGCGAGCCTTAGATTTGGCTTGACGACCTTTCTGGCCTTGCTTGACCCACTCTAGTTCAGAGGCAACCGCCTTGTTGTGCGCGGCTTCCGACTTAGCTTCCTGGGCTAAGCGCTGGTCTTTCTGCTCCAGCCATGAAGAGTAATTGCCCTCGTAGGGAATTCCCTGGCCACGGTCGAGTTCCAGTATCCAACCAGCGGCGTTATCCAGGAAGTATCTATCGTGAGTAATAGCCACAACAGTGCCTGTATACTCTTTTAAGAAGCGCTCAATCCAAGCTACTGACTCAGCATCCAAATGGTTGGTTGGTTCATCCAACAGCAGCATGTCCGGCTTGTCCAATAATAGCCGACAAAGCGCTACCCGGCGGCGCTCGCCCCCAGACAAATGTTTAACTTCTGCTTCCCAAGGTGGTAGGCGCATCGCGTCGGCGGCGCGCTCCAGCATGATTGCTAAGTTGTGCCCGTCTTTAGCTTCAATTAAATTCTCGAACCGCGCCTGTTTTTTGGCCAGTTCATCAAAGTCCGCATCAGGTTCCGCGTAGGCTGCATACACAGCATCTAAGCCAGCCAGTGCCTCTTTAACATCGGCTACTGATTCTTCTATGACCTCTTTGACGGTTTTCGTTTCGTCCAGTTGCGGTTCCTGGGGTAAATAACCTACTTTAATGCCAGGCATAGGCTGAGCTTCACCGATGATCTCAGTGTCCAAGCCCGCCATGATGCGCAACAAGGTAGATTTACCAGAGCCGTTAAGGCCCAGTACGCCGATTTTGGCACCGGGGAAAAATGACAGAGAGATGTCTTTTAGGATTTGACGCTTGGGTGGCACAATTTTGCCCACTCGATTCATGCTGTATACGTATTGAGCCATTTTCTTTTCAGCCTAAAGTTGTTAGTTAGGTTTAAGCCTGAGGGCTAAAACGCTGTTCTAAGTAATTAATAATGTCTTGGGACTCGTACATCCAGGTGATGCTGCCGTCCTGTTCTTCAATGCGCAGGCACGGCGTTTTAATACGTCCGCCATGCTCTTCAAGTTCAGAGCGGAACTGTTGGTTTTTCTTGGCATCGCGCAGTTCTATATCCAGCGACAAACGTTTCATTGAGCGACGAACTTTGACGCAAAAAGGGCAGGCCAGAAATTGGTATAGAGATAGCTTGGAAGTTTCGCCATTGATTTGTAGTTGGGCATCAGTGTTTCTGGTTAAGCCCTTTGGAGTGGTTAAAAAATCAATAGTGAGAATAATACGGCCCAATAGCCAGCGAATAACTTTCATCTTTTTTCCTGTAATAGAAGGGCATGTGAACATATTAACCAGCTTGGCTTGTTCACATGTTCCAAAGTGGTCAGCGCAATGCAATGTACCACTTAGATTAAATACTGGCGGCCATTTTAGCGTAAATAGTCAAGTGGATATATCTTTTCGTCAAGTGTTTCTCTGGCAATAGCCTAAAGTAGCTACACCGACGTAGCGGCTACTAGCTAAAAAATGTTTAGTCGCACGACTTAAATACCGCTTTAAGACATTTATCTGACTTATTACAGCTGTGTGGTAACAAGCCTTTAAAATATGTCAAAAAGCGACTTATTCTGTCGAGATTAGTGTTAAGTCACGTCATCTACTGGGTATAATATGCAGCCTAAATATTGCTCGGCATAATTGCTGTCAAATTTAAGTTTGTTTTACTCTTATTATTAAGCACTGAGCGCAGTGCAGATTCACTAGGGGATCGCTATGTTTAGCAAAGATATGTCAATTGAAGATTACGATAAGGATTTATGGGCAGCAATGTGTTCTGAGGAACAACGTCAAGAGGAACATATTGAGCTGATTGCATCTGAAAACTACACTAGCCCTAGAGTAATGCAGGCACAAGGTTCTGGTTTAACCAATAAATATGCAGAGGGATATCCAGCAAAGCGCTATTACGGTGGTTGCGAATACGTGGACATCGTTGAGCAGTTGGCGATCGATCGTGCTAACGAATTATTTGGCACAAGCTTTGCCAACGTACAGCCACACTCGGGCTCTCAGGCAAATGCGGCTGTTTATATGGCTCTTTGCAAGCCGGGCGATACTGTACTGGGTATGTCTCTGGCGCACGGCGGTCACTTAACTCACGGCGCGACAGTGTCTTTCTCGGGCCGTATCTACAACGCTATTCAGTATGGACTACATCCAGAGACTGGCGTAATAGATTACGACGATGTTGAGCGTTTAGCGCTAGAGCACAAACCGAAAATGATTGTTGCAGGTTTCTCAGCTTACTCACAAATCGTCGACTGGAAGCGTTTTAGAGAGATTGCCGATAAAGTCGGCGCCTACCTATTTGTTGATATGGCGCACGTGGCCGGTCTGGTAGCGGCAGGTGTTTATCCGAGCCCGGTAGAATTTGCCGATGTAGTGACTACTACCACGCACAAAACCTTAGGTGGACCGCGCGGTGGCTTGATCCTGTCTAACAACGCCGATGAAGCGCTGGTTAAGAAACTTAACTTTGCGGTATTCCCGGAGTCGCAGGGCGGCCCTTTAATGCACGTAATTGCCGCTAAAGCAGTATGTTTTAAAGAGGCGATGGAACCCGCCTACACTGACTACCAAAAGCAGGTAGTAGTGAATGCCAAGAAGATGGCAGAAGTCTTCATTGAGCGCGGCATCAATGTCGTGTCCGGCGGAACTGAAAACCATTTATTCCTGGTTGACCTTATCGGTAAAGATTACTCCGGAAAAGATGCCGACGCCGCTCTTGGGCGTGCGAATATCACCGTCAATAAGAACTCAGTTCCCAACGACCCACGCTCTCCTTTCGTGACCTCTGGTCTGCGTATAGGTTCTCCGGCTATTACCCGTCGCGGTTTTAAAGAGCAAGATGCGGCACAGTTGACTCATTGGGTCTGCGACGTATTAGATAACATGGGCGATGATTCTGTGATTGAACGTGTTAAGCAGCAAGTGATAGAAATTTGCACCCGCTTGCCAGTTTATAAGTAAGCTTTAAGTATGTTTTAAGTAAGTAAAAAAGCGCTCTGATGAGCGCTTTTTTTTGGCCGTTTTTTCTCTCAAAGCC
>MABF01000084.1 GCA_002163025.1 'Osedax' symbiont bacterium Rs2_46_30_T18 | reverse complement strand
TGAAGCCAGGTCGCCACACTTCGAATTCGACCAGACACACAATCCGTTTCGCAATGCCATTGTAGAAGAGCCGATCCAACATCACGGAGGCATCATTAAAGTCCCCGAAGGCCCGGGATTAGGTGTGAAAGTGATGCGCGAAAAACTCGCCGAATTTGCACCTAAGTAACGGCTAAGATATTACAGGACTTAAAAAATGCAACGTAAGATCACCGGCACAGCCCCCAACACTCAACTGCCCGCGGGCAGTATAGATAGCCATATGCACATCTATAACCGCGATTATCCAGATCAGCCCGGCGGCCCTGCATCACCCGCTGATTTTGCAGGCCTTGATGAATATCAAAAAGTACAGAAATGGCTGGGGTTGGAGCGGGTTGTGATAGTACAAGCCAATGCCCACCAAAGAGACAACAACTGCTTACTGAACGTTTTGGCCCACTTTGGCGAAAAGGCTCGTGGCATCGCCTGTATCAGGCCCGATACTCACGAGATCACCCTTGATAGATATCACCAGCAGGGGGTGCGCGCGGCCCGGATTATGCATCTTGGCGGAGGCACTCGCCTGGATGACTTGCTCAGCGTTAATGCGCTAGTACAGGACCTTAACTGGAGCAGCATAGTGCAGTTCGATGGCAACCAGATAGACAGCCACTCCGCACTATTACAGCAAATACAAGGAAATTACGTTTTAGATCACCACGGTAAATTTTTTCAGCCGATCGACGGTGATAGCTCTGAGTTCAGCACCTTGCTAAAGCTAATAGATAAAGGTAACTGCTACTTTAAGTTGGCGGGGTGCTATGAGACATCAAAATCAGGTTATCCTGACTATGCCGATTTAGGAGCAACCGCTAAGGCGTTAATCGCCCACGCACCTGAACGCATTATCTGGGGATCAAACTGGCCGCACGTTTCACTGGCACCGGGCGACACTCCCTGTGATGCGCAGCTGTTAGACACCGTTTGCAGCTGGATGCCCAATACAAAAGTGTTACAGCAAATTTTTGTAGACAACCCCGCGAGACTCTACGATTTCGCTTGAAATCAACTCGCTCATGCATTTTTATATCTGGGAGCTGAGCTGACAAACTTTAAGCAGCGTTTTCCAATTTCGGGTGGTTGCATTCAGCCCGAGCTTTTTCTCAATCAAGTTATTGGTCAGTTTTGTTTTACCGTAGCCATTCGGGCAGTGCAGATATAGCTCAGTGCCCGACAGCTGCAATCGCTCTGAACTGTGCAAATAAGGCTGTAGCAACTCCTGCGCGTTACCGGGAGCAATATCAGATAAAAAACTCACCATCAGTTTAGAGGAGTCCTGAAGCAAGTCTATATCTTTAAAAGGTAAATTGGCTTGCACTAACTCAAGTGCTTCGAGGGTGCGGATGCTCACTGATACTTCAAAATCAAACTCAGCCAGCAGGGCTTGCTCTAATTGCTGTTGTAGCACTGCGGATGTATCACTGCTGCGAAAAAATACATTACCCGTTTGGATATAAGTGCTGACAACAGCAAAGCCTATCGATTCACAGAGCAGCTTTAGCTGCGCCATTTTAACTTTATTGTGCCCGCCAACATTAATACCCCGAAGCAAAGCTACATATTGCTTCACGGTAGGCAGCCTTCAACCAGTATCAGCTTGCTGTCAGTGGTACTGTGGCGTATAGCAAACAACGGCTGAGCATCTGGGTCTTGTAAAAACGCATTTGCCTGTGTATTGCCGGGAAATTCGATGATGACTAAGCGCTGTGGCTGCCAGTCCCCTTCTACTACTTGTGGCACCTCACCTCTGACGATATATCGCCCTGAGTGTTTTTCAATAAAGGCGGGGATCTGTTCGATATAGACTTTGAATTTTGCAAAGTCATCAATGCTAAAATCTAATACCAGGTAGGCTCTCAATCGTCTCTCGCTTATCTGTTTAATATTTTTTTACTGTTAAGCACTTGCGCATACTCACCGTCTAAATTAGCTAAAGACATAGCATGCACTTCACTGGCAGACCTGTGCCTTGCAAAGTAATCGGCTTTATCAAAGGCAAAACAGCCATCTTCTACCACTATCACAGACAAGCCCAAATTTCCGGCCGTTCTGGCGGTTGATTCTACTGAATTATTGGTCGATGCCCCCACTATAACCACTGATGCAATTGATAACTGTTGTAACTGCTGCAATAAATCGCTGCCGGTAAAGGAACAGGGAACTAATTTCTCGATACTATTCTCGCCTAGCGCCGGTACAAACTCAGGCTTAAATTCAAACCCTGACTGCAGCGGCCAAAATACCGAATCAACTTCACAAGACCGGTGTCGGATATGGAATACCGGCTGTTTGTCCTGTCGCCACTGTGCCAGCAATTTAAGCATAATGGACTGCGCCTCTGGGTTATTACGTGGCCCAAGTTTTGCAGCATCTATGCCCTGCTGTTGATCTATAATGATCAGTGCGCTCTTTCTTTTTAACCCCATCTACAAACTCTCTTAATTCTTTATGCTTACGACTTACGACTTGCTATTCGTATTTGGCTGATTAAAACCAGACTAATTTGATCGTCAACCTTTTTGCTAAACATCTGATTATTCATTTATTTATCACAAGAAAAACATAACACTATAGGAAAATAGGATATTAGCAATGGATAGCGACTATTGCAGAGGGCAAATGCAAGGCAAAAAAAAGCCACTAAGCTTAGTGGCGAGAATTCACACTGAATTCAAAGGATATGGCATGAAAACCATAAAGGGATACTAAATTGTTAACCTGCTACTCCAACAAAATCGTAAACAGGATCTTGTGCTGGTGTTTTGATTTTGTTAGTAGGTCGAATAGTGTTTAGCTCTGAAGCCGTTCTCGTTGAATCTTTTATCGGCTCACAACTGGCAACCTGAGTCGCTGTATTTGCTCTAGCAGTTGGATAAGTATTTCGATTGGCTAACATATCAAGCTCCTGCTAAAACTGAGTATTTATCTTTCAATATTTAATTATGAATCTATTATATTCGTTTTATAAAAATATAGAAGTAATTAAAACTCACAAACTTATAACCAAAACGAATATTGAATCACAACCTCATACTGCAACTTTTAGCCGTCATTCCAGTCATAATTTGTGCAATCCCTGTAATCGACTACCTTCAAGGAGCTTTATGATATTCGGCTGGCTAAATGCAAAATTACCCAGTGACACTTCGCGGCTGCAACAATCACCGCAGTTTCACGCCGGTAAATTCCAGAATTTTAAACAGCATAAACGCAAGGGAAAATCAGCGGCATTCAGTTTTATTCGCCGACTGCTCAAAGATCACAAGACCGATCCCAGACCGGTTAAGAGCATGCCTGTCTGCACTATAAATAAAGCTGAATTGTTTTTATTGGACGATAGCAACATTCACATTTTCCGCCTGGGACACTCCAGTATCTTATTGAAGCTAGGGTGCGACTTTTGGTTAATTGATCCGGTATTCTCCAAACGCGCTTCACCTTTCTCTTTTATTGGCCCGAAACGCTTCCACCAGCCACCGATCAGTATCGAGCAATTGCCGCCTATTAAAGGCGTGATTATTTCCCACAACCACTATGATCATCTGGACAAAGCCAGCATCAAAGCACTGTGCAAGAAAGTTGATTATTTTATGGCACCGCTGGGAGTTGACGGGGATCTAGTGCGCTGGGGTGTACGGCCCAGCCAGATCACCACTTTTGATTGGTGGCAACAGTTGCAACTGGACGACCTAACGCTCACTTTTACCCCCGCCCACCACTATTCAGGCCGTGGCCTGGATGACAACAGCTCTACCTTATGGGGCTCATGGGTTATCCAATACAATAACCAAAAAATCTTCTTCAGTGGCGATTCCGGCTATTTTGAAGGCTTTAAAAGCATTGGAGAAAAACACGGCCCCTTTGATGTTTGCCTGATTGAATCAGGTGCCTATGATGCCAATTGGCCTTTTGTACATATGCAACCGGCACAGAGCATGCAGGCTTTTATCGACTTACAGGGCAAACAGCTAATGCCGATCCACAACGCAACTTTTGACCTGGCTTTTCACCCTTGGTATGAACCATTGGACAGATTGACCGAACTGGCAAAGGCAGCAGCTATCGACATTTTAGTGCCTAAATTCGGTCAGGTTATCACTGTAGGTCAGCCGCCACAGTCAGAGCAATGGTGGAAAGAGCTCAATTAATTGGCAGAGTCCTGAGAAGAGAACTCTTCCGCTTCAATGCCCAAAACAATCCCAGTGTATTTTGGTTTTTAATAGCGAGAGAGCAGCTCAGTTAGCAAGTCAAAAAATGCTTCGGGGTCGATGATCATGACAGCCCCAGTGTATTTTGGTTTTTAATAGCGAGAGAGCCGCTCAGTTA
>MABF01000350.1 GCA_002163025.1 'Osedax' symbiont bacterium Rs2_46_30_T18 | reverse complement strand
TTTTTAGACTCTTAGCTATTCTTACCAATAATCACCTGCTGTAGCTCATCATCCGCGAAATATCTCTAGTCCTAAGCATTATTTGTGCGCTTTTACTTTGCCAATCAGTAACAGTGCTGTCATTATCTGCCTCTATGGTTGAGTTATTTATACTTCAGCGCCAACAAAAAAAATAATATTACGATTTTGCTGCTCTAAAAGCTCCGGGATTATCGAATGAATGATACCAATACCCCTCTTGTTGAAATCAAAAATCTGGCTGTCACATTTAAGGTTCATGAATCAGATGTCACTGTGGTTAAAGATGTCAGCTTTAGCATCCCGCGGGGAAAAACTGTCGCCATCGTTGGCGAATCCGGTTCCGGGAAGTCTGTCACCGCCCAAGCTATTTTGGGTATATTACCAAGCAATGGGCGCATCACTGGCGGCCAGATAAATTATTACAAAGACCAGCAAATTATAGATATAGCGCAGTTACCAGTTCGCAGTAAAGAGATGCGGGATCTGCGCGGCAATGAGATCAGTATTATTTTTCAGGAACCTATGGTTTCTCTCTCTCCGGTGCACACCCTACTCGATCAAATTGGCGAGGCACTTAAACTACATCGCAAAGTGACTAAAGCCGAAGTGCGTGAGAAAGTGCTGCATATGTTGGAGAAAACGGGTTTTCCCCATCCGGAAAAAGCGTTAACTCAGTATCCCTTTGAACTCTCCGGAGGACTGCGACAGCGGGCGATGATTTCCATGGCTCTGATCTGTCAACCGGCACTTCTAATCGCAGATGAGCCAACCACCGCTTTAGACGTCACTATCCAAGCGCAAATATTACAGTTAATTAAATCCCTGCAGCAAGAATTTGGCATGTCGGTTCTGTTAATCACCCACGACCTCGGGGTAGTGGCAAATATGGCCGATGATGTAGTAGTGATGTTTCACGGAGAAGTAGTGGAACGCGGGCCTATACAAGCATTGTTTAACAACCCACAACATGAGTATTTAAAAGCGCTGTTTGCGGCCATGCCCAGTTTTAACATGACCGCCGGTGACAGACTGACAGCACTTCGCCCGGCCAAACATGACACTCAGGCACTAATCGAACGCCGCGTACACTGGAGCGAAGAGCAAAAAGCTCAGGGGCCTCATTTGTGCATCAAAGGCCTGCACCGCGAATTCAAATCCCGTCATGCCGATTGGCAGGGGGACCAACACGCGACTATGGCGGTCTGTGACTTCAACCTAGACATTGCAGTCGGAGAGTCATTCGGTCTTGTAGGGGAGAGTGGCTGCGGTAAAACCACCTTAGGCAAACTGCTGATGCAGGCCCTGTCTCCCACTAAAGGCAGTATTCAATACAATGACAAAGGCAATATTTTAGATCTGTGTGCGACTAAAGACGAACACTTACGTGATTTCAGACCTAAAATGCAGTTTGTTTTCCAGGACCCCTTTAGCTCTTTAAGCCCGCGTATGACTGTGTTGGATATACTGCGTGAACCTTTTGTGATCCACGGTATTGGTGATGCTGAATCGCAAACTGAGCGCGCCCGCGAACTAATGAGGATGGTCGGTCTCGACGAGCGCTTTCTCAGTCGTTATCCGCACAGTTTCTCCGGTGGCCAACGCCAGCGTATCAGTATCGCCAGGGCACTGGCTCTGGAACCGGATTTGTTGATATTGGATGAGCCGGTCTCGGCACTGGATGTATCAGTGCAAGCTCAGATCTTAAATTTGCTTAAAGAATTACAGCAAGAGCTGGGATTGACCTATTTGTTTATCAGTCACAATTTAGCGGTGGTTGACTATATCGCCGATAGAATCGGTGTTATGTGCCAGGGGCAACTGGTGGAGGTTGCACCACGTGAGATATTATTTAATGATCCTAAACACCCTTACACCCACGCTTTAATTGCCGCTATTCCCTTCGCTGACTTAAATAATTTACTGGATCACTCGCAGTTGGACAGAAGACATATGGAGCCCCACTATTGGCCGCAGCCCTACCGTCTGGAAGAGGGTAATATGGGCGTTTTAAAAAATTGTGGTGAGCAACATTTTGTCAGGGAGAGCAGCTAATGCATACATTCTTAAATATTTTAGCCAGTGCCTTAGTCGTCAGCTTAATCGCAACAAGCCCGGCCAAGGCCGCTTCCGAAGTACCCTCACTGCTAAAAATGGTCGAGTCGGGGGCGTTACCTCCCCTGGAGCAACGCCTACCGCTAATACCCGCTAAACCCTCCTTTGTGGGTAAGCAGATAGGTGAATACGGCGGCAGCATCAGGATGCTGATGGGAAAATCTAAAGATATCCGGCAGATGGTTGTCTATGGCTACTCACGTCTGGTCGGCTACGACGACAAGCTGCAGCTACAAGCCGATATTCTGGAAAAGATTGAAGTTGAAGAGGGCCGTATCTTCACTTTGCACATCCGCCCCGGACACCGCTGGTCGGACGGG
>MABF01000129.1 GCA_002163025.1 'Osedax' symbiont bacterium Rs2_46_30_T18 | reverse complement strand
AGTTCACTGTAAGCTCTGCGGAGTCCATCAGTAAACCTTCCATCGCTTTAAGCAGCAGCGGCTCTGTGACTGCGCCAGAGCCAGAAAAGTTGAGTGTTGAGGACAGTGCATACAAGCTGATGGTATAAGACTTAAGCCCGGGACCTTTAGAGCAAGGAGGCGCATATTGATTATTTCTATTAACACTATTGGCTCCGTGCTCACCTACTGACTGTCCAGTATCGATGGCATTAACTGTCCCAGGGATGTTATAGAGCGTCCAGTAGAAATGCCTATCTGAGGGTCCGGCATTGTGATGCATAATGACGACGAATGATGCCGCATTTTTAGGTGCATTACGCCATTTAATCGGCGGCGAAACACCCTCTCCATCACAAGAGTATTGCAGCGGTAGAATGCCTCCCGCTTGCATAACAGGACTGCTCAAGGTTAAGCGACCCGCCGCACTCAATACCTGAGGTACAGACACTATCGTCAACAAAACGAGTATTGATACTGTTTTCATTAGCAAGTCTCTTGAGTAAACACGTGCAATTGATGGATATTGAACTAAGACGCCTTAAGAGTGGCCCGACACAGTAAAGTGTTGTCGGCTTCCAGATCTTGGGTCCAAATGAGCTTTGCGCCCCGGGCCCAGCGAATTCGATCGTAGCCATCTTTTGGCCTCACTACTCGCTCTGAATACTCAACAGCTGCCGGCCATTGACTGTCGTCAAAGTTTGCTGATTGCCATTGCTTATCTATGGCTATGTGTTTAGTTTTGCAGCTCGTTTGCGGGGAAGAAGATTTTGCACAGTTTTTATTTAATGGCGCAATATGGATAGCAGTACATTTCCACTGTTGGTTAGTGACAGCCAGCACTTTGCCCGTGGATTTATCGATGAATTGCGCAATAAAGCCACCGTCGCCCATTTGCTGTTTTCTCGTTCCGATATACTCTAAACCGCTATCATCTTGTTTAAAGTCTTTAACGATCACATTTATCTGTGCCGGTAAATTGGCCTTGAATGTGAATGATTCAGCGTTGAATGACCGCTCGGTGGTGATAGACACGGAATCTTCCTTTATCAGGGCCTTTCCCGAATACAAGGCAAACCAGTTATCTGCCCATACATCCGCCTGGATAGTTGTTTGCGCTGTTACCGGTGCTGCTACGAGACTAGCAAAAACAGCGACGGTCAGAGTTCTTACGCATTGTTTAACAGTCATACCACTCCTTATATTCAGAAAAAAATCATTGATCCCTAAGCTATAACTCTAATAGTTATAGCTTTGAATGAACAGAAACTAAACCCAGTTTTACGCCCGATGGATAATATCCAGCGACTCCAGCCCACTCACCAACTCAAACCCCGGTTGCAGCCACCACTGCTGTACCACACTTTGATACATTGAGCGAAAATCCACATTGTAAATAACATCCCGGTCTTGCAAATCGTCAAAAGCCGGATAATCGCCATAGTGACCTCCTTTTACTCTTCCCCCCATTAAAAAGTGACTAGCGGCAGTACCGTGATCACTTCCACCTGAGCCGTTTTGTGCTGCGCGTCGACCAAATTCCGAATAAGTCATCATCAATACATTGGGCCAGTGCCCGGAAGCTGTCAATTCGGAGCGCAATGCCAACATCCCATCTGCCACTTGCTGCAATAATTGACTGTGTTTATTTTTTTGTCCTTTGTGAGTGTCAAAACTGCCGATAGCGACCTTAAATGCGGGTATATGCAGGTCCATGCGAATCACTTTAGCGACATCGGCCATCTGCTGACCAAACCTATTTTTGGGAAATTGGCTTTTGAGTTTAATGTCACGGGACAGACCTTGCATCATCAACTCTTTTCCAACGGTAATGTTTTGCTTTAAACCCAGTAGGTAGCGAAGTGCGCTGTTATCACTGCCCCGTTCATCAGTATGTATGTTCTTGGCCTTTTTAAAAAACGAGTCCAAGTTTTTCAATTGAATATGCTGGGTATTGCCCCCTGTGAAAGCTGCCGAGTTACGTCCGAAGACCATTGCATCAATAGTACTCTCACTTAGTTTTGGCAATACATTGGCCAGCCAACCCGCAGTCAAATATTGGTCTGAATCCGAAGCCATGTCCCAGATTTCAATGGACCTGAAGTGCGATCTATTGGCATTGGGATAACCTACTCCGTGAACTAATGCCAATTCCCCTCGCTGCCAGGGCTCTACAAAACCTTTTAAACTGCGGTGCAAGGCAAAGTTTTTATCCAACTGCACCCGATCGTCTGTTCCCAGTCCCAGCTGTGGTCGCAATTTTTTATAGAGACTCAACTGATTTAGATCCAGCACAGTATTGTGGCTATCATTACCGCCATTTAGCTCTATTAATATCAGCACCGGTGTAGCAACACTTTTTCCCAGGGCGATGTTAGGTAGCGCCAGAGATAACGCACCGGCTGCGCCTAAGTGCATAAAGTCTCTACGTTTCATAGCATTTCTCCTACTTCAATTGCCAGATGGGATCAGTCACTAATTGCGTCAACTGCTGTTGACAACTATTAGCCATATTGTCGTTAGTCTCCATATCCTGCCCGGAACTGGGTATCGAAATAGCTGCAAGGCTGGCTATTTTTTCAGAAGAACAATAGGGCGCCCCTATCACTGCCATATTACTGCTGATTGCCCGGGCTAACTGATCCATTAAATGCGAACGCACTATGAATTTATTGGTATCCACCCAGTCTCTGTCCTTAGGCCAGCCCTTGACATTTGGAGGGGAAAACAATATTTGACCCATCTCTTTGAGCATTTTTGTAAGCCTCTTGGTAGGGATTGTTATGCCTTGAAAAATTTTAATGCTGCCTACAACGAGCTCCACTGGGGATTTGATCATTTTTCCCGAATCCTGCCAAAACTGATCTGAGTTCAAGATTTCATGCACCAACTGCTCAATGTCCCACT
>MABF01000326.1 GCA_002163025.1 'Osedax' symbiont bacterium Rs2_46_30_T18 | reverse complement strand
CGGTTGCTGGTTGCTTCTAGATAACAGTTGTTACCTACGCAAAGGCAATGATCGAATTAACCGCGATAATTACCCGGGACAGAATATCTTACCCGGGTACGCAGATTAGCTATTCACTCTGCAGCTCTCTGGCAATAATGCGCAGACGGCTGTCAACTTCACCCCGATCTATGTAGTAACCCCGCAAGTGCCTTTTACCACTGCTAGGGTCAAAGGATTTACGACCGTGTAATACTCTGCGGTTATCAAAGATCATCATTTCACCGGCTTGCAGTTTCAGTTGCAGAGGGTATTGGGGGCGGCGGACGCGGCTGATTAACTCGCGATAGGCAGAAAAATACTCCAGACCATTGCCAGCGACAAAATCGGGACCCGCTGCCAGGTGAGCATTAAAGATGAAACTGTTAATCTGCTGCTCTTCATCCAGTCCTATAATCTTGTGACGAAAGCGAATATCGACGTTGTTATCGTGAAAGCGAAACGGCATGCTCCGGCTACTGAGTAAATTAAACTGCTCGGTATTTTGGTTGCGCAAATCTTCGGCAATGGCATAGCCATCTGCGAGGATTGATTCACCGCCTTGAGCTTCGTTGGCGATGCAGTGTAAAAACTGATACCCAGGAGGGAGTTCCTGATTCGGTAAGTCGGTATGTAAGGGTAAGCTGACGCTAGTGTAAGCCAAGTTGTTTGGCTCGGGCTTATTGATTACCTCGAACATCACTCCAAAGTTACTCTCGCGTTTAAAGCCAATCAAATCCCCCAGTTGCTCGCCACTGCGATCTCCCACTAAGTCTGTGATAATAACAAGTCCATAGCGTTTCAAATCTCGCAGCATAGTTGCCATCGCAGCCGGCTGCTGCACTTGTTCTGCACAGTGCCTGGGAGGGTTAAAGTCACCCTGCCAGCTTTGATAGTCGATTTTCGCCGGGTCTTGCAGTGCGCAGTGTTGGCGGTAGTCGAACAGTAACTGCTGCGAAAAAACTGAACCTTGTGGCTGTGCAGGCCATTGCAATTCTACGCCTCGCTCTGTTAGTCGAACACTCGTCGCTTGAATGTCGAAATCGACGCTGGTCAGATCAAAGATGCGCTCTTTAGTCTGCGGATGGAACCCCGAAGGGTCAATGTCTCGCAGCCAAATAAACGGGTAATTGGAGATGACGTCATCACTCCAAAGCAATTCAAGGGTGTCAGTGGTAACAGATATAGACAGAATATTCATAGCAAAAAGGTCTCATTAATAGAGCTTTAGTTAGTCGCAAGGCTGGCGCGGCGTACAGTCGAATATTGGCAAACTGGTGCTGAACCGCGTAGGTACTTGTCTGGAATTTTTATTAAAAAACAAGTAATACACGCAGCCTTGATAGAAGCTTAGCGGGGTAGGTTATGGCGATCAGTTGCAGGTGAAAGTATCCATTACAGCTGAAATTAACAGCGATATAAAGGACAATTTATTATAGGCAATAGACAGCGATTAACTGGTCCGAAGAGAAGTAAGCGGAGGCGGCCACCATTCCTGGCGCTTAATGTAAGTAGGTTGTCTATGCATATATAGTCGTTTATCTGGCTTAGGTTAAGCTCAATGCAATTAGCAAAAGGATCAGCTGAGTGCCGTTGTTATCCTCGAGTATCAAAGTTACCGTATTACAAAAAAATAACAATGCCTAAAATCTGTGATTAGCAATCAATAAACGACATCACAATGTGGCTATATTAGCATTGTCTTTTGAGCACTCAATTAAAGCTCACTAGGGGCAACAATCACCAAGGTTCTTAGAAGCCTACAGCAGATAGTTAGAGCGGTGTTAGTTTGGGCTAGAAGGGAACAGCGGGTGCCTGCTGGTTTTTCCAGTACGCTGGTTCTTTTACTGCCCGCACAGTGGAAAAATTTATTGCTAATGATTATCGACGTCGATTTTTTGCTATGATCCAGCACTTGATAATATTTTAGAGAAGATGAGGCAGTCCATTAAGATTGCTTATCACCCCTGATATTAATGGCAGGACGGCTAAACAATGGCCTTGATGTTCAGTGACCCGTTAAAGTAATAAATTAAAGACAATATAAGTATAGGCAAAAAATGACTTCAGAATTTTCCTACAGCACCAAGTTTACATTAGATAAAGCCCATTTAGCAGAGTGCTTCGACCAGTCAGTAGTGGTTGATAAATCTATCATGGCCTACAAGCGCGGCATTACCACTTTAGTATTTGGCATTGTACTGCTGTATATGCAAGTGACGGTCGATTACATTTCCTGGTTTGTTATCAGCTTAGGCATTCTCGAAGTTGTCAGTACTTACTACCGCAAAAGCTGGTGGCTCTTAAGGCAGATGATCGGCAAATCCAGCAACAGTGAAGTGACCTTGATCATCGATCAACAGGGGGTAACTACTGAGTCAGTGCACGTTAATTCAGTGTTAGAGTGGCCAAAAGTCACTGCGGTTGAGAAAACTGAATTAGGGGTGATTCTTCGC
>MABF01000135.1 GCA_002163025.1 'Osedax' symbiont bacterium Rs2_46_30_T18 | reverse complement strand
CTTACCGAGTGTAAAGCTAACGTTAAAGCTTACTGGAGTGGTGGTGATGCGCTACTTAGCCTGATGCGTTCAGGTGAAGCGACTGCGGCAATGGCTTGGGATGCAGGCGGCTGGAAGTTAAACCGCGACAATGCCGATATCACTTTTGTGGCGCCAAAATCTGGTGCATTAGGTTGGATCGATACTTTCGTACTGCCGCGTAAAACCAAAAATGAAGAAGGTGCCTACAAGTGGATCAACTTCGTGATGCGCCCGGATATTGCCGCTAAAATTACGGCAGCAGCTGGTAACTTTACTGCCTCTAAGGGATCTGATGATTTCGTAGATGCTAAAGCTAAGGCGCAGTATCAAGAGAGTTTCTCCGCTAAAGATATCGATAACATCAAGTGGTACCCACCAGTACCTGCTGGTCTAGAGAAAATTGAAGGCAAGATTCTCGACCGTGTAAAAGCTTCTTAATATCGCTCTCCCTCTCACGCTTTCCTCCCGGAAAGCGTGATCTAAAAACCTGCAAAGATACTTTCCTATTATGTCAAAAGAAACCACCATAGATTTAGCTTGTGAGAATATCTGCAAGCATTTTTCAGACTTCACTGCCGTCGATAATATTTCGTTTACTATCCCCAAAGGTTCATTCTTTTCTATACTCGGCCCCTCTGGCTGCGGTAAAACTACACTATTAAGGATGTTGGCGGGGTTCGAGATGCCCTCCAGTGGCGATCTCCTGATCAAACAAAAATCTATGTTGGACGTGCCGCCTAATAAACGGCCGGTAAACATGGTGTTTCAGCATTTGGCGCTGTTTCCGACCATGAACATTGAAGAAAATATTGGCTATGGTTTAAGACGTCAATCGGTACCTAAAGCAGAGATTGCACAGCGGGTTGCCGCGGTTCTTGAGCGTGTAGGTCTGGCCGGTAGCGGCAAAAAGCGTGTCGATCAACTGTCGGGAGGTCAGCGTCAACGTATCGCCCTGGCACGTTGTCTGGTATTAAATCCTACTCTTTTGCTGTTGGATGAGCCCCTAGGTGCGCTGGATTTAAAGCTGCGTGAGCAGATGAAAATTGAATTGAAATTACTGCAAAAAGAATTTGGTACTACCTTTGTTTACATTACCCACGATCAATCTGAAGCGCTGGTGATGAGTGATCAGATCGCGGTGATGAACAAGGGAAAGTTTGAACAAGTGGGTACTCCGCACCAGCTTTATTACCAGCCAGAAACGGCCTTCGTCGCCGGTTTTGTCGGTGATAGCAACCGCTGGCAGGGTAATATTGAATCTCAAGACGGTACAGCCGTACGTGTCAGTACTAACGATGGTTTGTCATTTAAGGCGAAAGTGAGTGCTGATAAGACAGTAAACGCGGGAAACTCGGTAGAAATTTTTGTCCGCCCGGAAGCGATCAATGTTAGCCGTACAGCACCATCAGAGCAGACTGATAATCAGTTAATTTGTCAGGTAGAGACTATATTGTTTGATGGAGCCAAAAGCCAGATTATCGCCGTAGAGCCTGAATCAGGCGGTAAGATTACCGTTACATTGCCGCAGACCTCTGATTTTGCCAACTTGCAAAACGCTGACACTATCTATCTGAATTGGTCCGCAGAGCAAACATTGTGTTTCGTGGATAATCCCGACAATCGCGGGGGTGTTTGATCATTATGAGCAGCTTGCCCGCTACTTCACCTTTTAAGTTGGGGATGTGGTTATTATTAGCCCCGTTATGTTTATGGTTAATACTCTTAATCATTTTACCGCATCTTGAATTATTGGCCTTTTCCTTCACAGATCCAGAACAAGGGTCATTTACCTTTGGCTTCTATCAGGAATTTTTCCTCGAACCGCTGTATTGGCGGACTTTTGTCCGTACCGCTGTAATGTCCATAATGGCGACAATCTTAACCTTGCTGATCGCGTTTCCGGTGGCTTTTTACATCGCAAAAATGCTTAAAGGACGCAGCAAAGGCATTGTCTTTGCAATGTGTCTGATCCCATTTTGGGTCAGTGAGTTAGTACGTACTTTTGGCTGGATGATTCTACTGCGTGAATCTGGTGTCATCAGCAACTTCCTGCAGTGGTCCGGCTTGTCAGCAGGCCCGGTTGAATTGCTGTATACCGATGCGACTATCATGTTGGGGCTGGTATATACTTCGATGCTGTTTATGGTAGTGCCTCTGGTCAGTACGCTGGATTCTCTGGATGACAGTTACATCGAAGCGGGTTACGACTTGGGTGGAACTAACTGGAACGTACTGCGTGAGATCGTTATTCCGCACGCCATCCCCGGTGTCGTCTCAGGTTGTATTATTGTCTTTATGTTATCTCTGGGTAATTACCTGACGCCGGTGTTGTTAGGCGGGAAAGACAGTTTATGGTTTACCGAACAGATATATACGCAATTTATTACGCGTTTTAACTGGGAGCAGGGCAGTGCCTTCGGGTTATTGTTGTTACTGTTATCTTCCCTGATCGTTTGGGCGGGGCTTAAAGTCTCACGCCAATCTTTTGCCAAGACAATGGGGTGATAAATGATACCTTCAATAAAACAAAGCAGTAGATTCAACGCTTTTTACAACAGCTATATGGTGGCCTTTTTTATCTTTTTGGCCGCCCCTTTAATCGTGGTCGGTGTGTTTGCCTTTAACGATAGCTTATTCCCCTCGTTTCCATGGCAGGGCTTTACCACTGACTGGTTTTTCTCATCAGAAGGAGAGAAGGTCGGGATATTTTTTGACTCTGAGCTGTTGGACAGTATCGGGCTGAGTGTCGGTATAGCAATAGTGACTACTTTTCTCGCTATTAGTGTGGCTTGTAGCAACGCTTTTCTGTTTGAACGTTTTAATTTTCCAGGCAAAAGTTTTCTGTATATGTTGATGCTGCTGCCACTGGTTATTCCCGGAGTGTTACTGGGTGTTTCGATTTTGGTATTTAGCAGTGAGATAGCCAATTACCTTGAAGATTATTGGTTTATCGATCTGGAGTTTTTGCGCCCGGGTCTGACCTTAGTCGTGATAGGTCAGTTTGCTTTCATCACTACTATTTGTACCTTGATCATCTCTGCCAGATTGAAAAAATTTGATCGATCCCTGGAAGAGGCGGCACTGAACTTGGGTGCTTCGCCACTGATGGCTGTATTTACGGTGACGGTGCCGTTTTTAAAACCCGCCATTGTTGGAGCGGCCATCGTCAGTTTTTTGATGTCGTTTGAAAATTTTAATACTACTTTTATGTTAGTGGGGTCAGACGCACCTTTAACGGTGGCAATGTTTGAGCGTCTGCGTGAAGGTAGTACGCCAGTGTTAAACGCTATTTCGCTGTTACTGATGTTGGGTTCTGGTGTATTGGCGATTATAAATATGACCATGCAGAAGAAGTCATCATAGAAATGTAATTAATAAAAGTAGCTAATAAAGCGGAGCTTTATTAGCTACTTTTGAAGTGCGATTACGCCTTCCCTATTCTTTGCTCAATTAGCTTGCAAAGGCTATTCAATTGCGATTTTCCCTCTAATAAAATTTATCTACAAACAGTTTCACATTCTCTACACATTCTGGATTAAGCTTTAGCGTATATTGGTATCGGCCAGTTTGGATTAAGGCAATACTGTGGAAGTCCGATGTCGGCAGATGTTAGTTACTCTTTGTAGGGTCGAGACGTTTGCTTTATTCCCTCTATGACTTTTTTATTTTGAGATGTGTTTAATGAAGAACTTAATTATTGCTGTAATGGTCTTGGTCTCAACACTGCTAACTTCAGCGAATGCTGCAGAGCGGTTGACGGCTACAATCATTGGCTCCGGATCGCCGGTTTACAATGAGAATAGGGCCAGTGCCAGTGTTTTGATTTCACTGGGGAGTACGCGGATTTTGCTGGATATGGGTAACGGTGCTCAGGCTAATTTAGCTAGAGCTGGTGTCGATATTCGACAATTATCGGGCTTGTTTTTCACTCACCATCATCTGGATCACAATGAAGAGTTTGTGCCCTTTTTAATACGTTCGTTGATGGGGCGGCATAATTTTAACATTGTGGGGCCACCGAACACCGTTAAGCTTACTGAGACAAACCTGGACCTGTATGCGGATGACATTGCCTATAGGTTGGGGAAAACCAAACGCTCCCTGGCTGATCGGCAATCTGCTTTTACTGCCAGAGATATTAAAGGTGGGGAGTCTTTTACTGTTGGAGACATCAGAATATCGACAATTAAGGTGCCACATACCGCTTATGCTATCGCTTACCGATTCGATTATCAGGATCAATCTATTGTAGTGACCGGTGACCTCACTTATTCAAAAGAGCTGTCTAAGTTGGCTAATAATGCCGATTTCATGATTATCGATTCCGGTGGCATGATAATGAAAGGTGGCCGTGGCAATAAACGCACCAAGAAGAACGCAAATCGGGTTGCAAGTGCTGGAAAAAACAAAAAGAGGCAGCGTACCAGAGCCCATCTTAACCTGGCGGAATCGAGTTTAATTGCCAGGCAGGCAAGTATCAAAAACTTGGTTTACACGCATTTTAGCTTAGGTGATATCGATAAAGAGGCAAGCTTGCAGGAAATTGCTAAAAACTACTCTGCTAATGTAATTTTCGCCGAAGACTTGATGGTTCTAAATAACTAGGCAGCAAAATGGAAGGTTATAAACAGCCTTCGATATATCCCAGAGCTGGATAACTGCCCAGACGAAAGTTAGTCACTGTCTTGTGATAGGTCTCGAAAATGATGCCGTTACCGTTCTCAAGCGCTACTTCCAGATATTCACCCTCTGGGCTAGTGTAAGGGTGCGGGCTGACGGTAGTTTGCGGGTAACTGTTGAGCACTTGTGTTTTTGAGTCGCCGATGCCGAGTCCCCGCTGAGTTTTAATCGCCAATTGCTTATCGTAAATATCAATGCGCGCCACTTTTTCGTCCAGAATCATCAAGTACACCCCATTAACCCCCTTTGTAGGAACCAGGTAGTAACAATTATCAGGTTCCTGCAGTGACAGTTTATCGATTGTATAGCCCTCTAGGTTTTGCAGGGCTTGCTCTGCTGTCATACCTAGTTGGATCTTGGCGTACGAATCTGTCGTTAGGGTGTTTGCACAGCCACTAAAAATTAGAAAGGAGCATAATAGTAACAGCTTAGGCATGTTTATCTCTTGATATGCATAGCAATTGTTGTTGTGGATTTAAGGAAAAGACAGCGGACCTTTAAGACTGTAACTGTTTCTGGGACGCAAAGCATGGATTTTAGTTAATTGATGCATTCTGTCCTTACTTATGAGCATTATTGATCAGTTGGTCTTGTGAACTATTTGATTTAAAACATAAATTTGATATGTTATATCAGGATTGTTAAAAGACAGGTTAAGCTTCATTCTTAGCCTCTGACAAAGTATCAATAAAACCCTGCGTGCATTTACAACTGACAGAGGAGAGCAACGTGGAAATAACCGGTGAATGTTTTTGTGGTGAAATTAAATATAGGCTAGAGGGGCAACTGCATGATGCAAGGTCATGTCATTGCTCACGTTGCAGAAAGGCATTCAGTTCGCAAGCATCAGCTTATGCACTAGTGAAACCTACAGAGTTCAGCTGGCAGGCGGGTGAAAAGCTGCTGACATCTTATGTCGGAAAACATGGGTTTGGTCTGCAATTTTGTAGTCAATGTGGTTCTACCCTCACTGGGGTTTTTAACGATCGGGTACACGGGGTCACTTTAGGTTGTGTGAATGGGGATCCAGAGATTGTACTGAGTCGGCATATTTACGTAGGCTCTAAAGCATCCTGGGAACTGATAGCAGAGGGTGTGCCTCAATACCAAGAAGGGCCGCCAGCAACTACTTAGCCCATCATGTAAATGGATGTTAAGTAGAGGCACAATCACCGCAAAATTGGCAAAGGAAATAAATAAATTGATCGTAGAAATAGTAAAACATACTCCCCTATGGGTCTTCGTCTTATTTGTGTTTTTGATTATTTTAGGTCTGCAGCAATCTAAACAAAGGACTGTGAAGAAGTTTCTGCTATTACCTTTGCCCATCGGTATGGCTTTCCTGTCCTATTATGGAGTGTTTTCAAGTTTCGGCTTGTCACCTGTCTCTAGCGGATTGTGGCTGTTTGCTCTGGTTAGTGTCACCTATTTTTCAGGAAAATACTTCCCTGCCAAAGGAGTTGAGTTCAGTACTGAAACTGGATATATCAATATCCCTGGAAGCTGGGTACCGCTGCTGCTTATGATGGCGATATTTTTTAGCAAATACCTGGTCGCTGTATTGAGTACATTGCAGCCATCGATAGTCCTGAGTGCTGGATTTATGATTTTTTGCACGTTGCTTTACGGTGCTTTCAGTGGGGTGTTTGTGGCCAGGGCGATGAGTATGTGGGGTAAAAAGCAAAATCATATAGTTAAAAAAATTTAGTCATTAGCTGGGCTAATACACTCACTGCTGGCAGTGAATCCACTTTGTAGATTGACATCAGAGTGATATTCGAATAATCAGCAGTATTCAGAGGGAGCTTAATGTGCAAAGACAGTTAGTATTGAAGTCGTTTAGTAATAAAAACGCTATGCAAATGGGGCTTCAAATCGTCGATTTAGCCCAGAAAAAAGGCTTAATTATAGGGGTTGAAGTTAGCCGCTTAAATCACAAAGTTTTTTTGTTTATCGACGATGGCTTACCCGCCGACAAACACAACTGGATCCGGCGAAAGGCCAATGTCGCGAAACATTTTGAAGAGAGCTCACTGGCAGTTAAAGAGGATCTGGCTAAAGGTAATATGAGCTTAAAAGACACTTTTGCCTTAGATGATAGAGACTATATCGCCAGAGGTGGATCAATACCTATCATGGTTGAAAGTGCCGGTCTAATAGCAACTATTACTGTAACAGGGCTGGCTGATGTTGATGATCATCAGTTAATTGTTGATGCACTGCAGGAATATTTTTAGATAGCGGATTTGCAGGTATCTGTTTAAAGGCGATGCTTTTAACGGGATCTAGCCGGGAATCGACACATGCTTTTTATCGGGCATGTGGTTTTTCTGGCAGTGAGAAAACCGGGTATATTGCACGGTCAAATTAAAAAAAAGTACTCAGAGCTTCAAATTGACTGCTTTAAGAAAAGAAATCCTGGTCGTTTTCCATTTCCTGTTTCCAGTATTCGTAGTTATTTTTGCCTCGGCTCTTGACGTTATACATAGCCCGGTCGGCGTGTAGTAGCAGCGAATTCACATCCCCAGCATCATCTGGATAGACCGAGAGGCCTATGCTTAAGGTAAGCAGTGGGCTATTTTGTGCCATAGGCAATACCGGATGTACTTTAGAGAGGATGCTACTGGCTATGTTTAAACTCTCTTCCAGATCGCTGACATTGGGTAGGATAACGATAAATTCATCGCCACCGATGCGGGCGATAATATCGGCTTCTCGCACGCATTCTTGTAACCGCAGGGCAATGCCGCTGAGCACTTTGTCCCCTACCTGATGGCCGTGAATATCGTTTACCGCCTTAAAGTTATCTAAGTTGATATGCATCAACACTAGCTTAGCGCCTTCTGCCTGGGCAAGTTTTACCAGGTAAGCCAGATGATCCAGAGCGTGCTTACGGGTGTATACTCCAGTCAGCACATCGTGGCTGGCTATGTGATTCAATTCTTGTTGCAGCAGTTTTCGCTCTATGGCGTTACGTTTAAAAACCACCATCGCCTCGGCCATTTTTCCAACTTCGTCGCAGCGCTGATCCACCGAGATATCAACCTCCAGGTCATTGCGCGATAGACGTTTCATCATATGGGTCATCGCCACAATTGGCCTGGATATATCTGTGGCCAGCAAATGGCCCAATACTGAGATCACAATGGCTATTAGTACCCCACTGATAAGCAGAAAACGGCTGACGTCATACACAGGTTGCAAAACTTCTGCCTGATCAATTTCTGCCAGCATGGCCCAGTGCAAACCCAAAAATTCTACCGGGGCATAGGCGGAAAAAACCTTGATATGCCTATAGTCATGGATGATATTAAAACCTGAGCGCCCTTGTAGGGCCTGATATACCGATGCAGTACCTACTCTTGTGGTTAAAATACTGCGATCTTTATAAAATCTGGAATTAGAGCGCATCAGTAAATCGGTACCGACCAGATAGGTTTCTCCGCTCTCTCCCATTCCGGCGGTGACTTGCATTATTTTATCCAGCGCCCGGATCGGCAGCTGAAAAATAACCGCTCCAAGATAGCGATTGTCTGCAGCAAATACCGGTGCGGCAATGAAGCTGGAGGGAATTTGGTAGCTGGGGGAGTAAAAACTGAAATCAGCCATCTGTATTCCGACCTCTGAAGGCTGTTTGTTGAGGCTGCGAAAAAGCTCGGCAACACTGGTGTTCTTATAGGGGCCACTGTATAAATTACTGGCGAAGTCCAGACCCTTGTTGACGCTGTAGATAATATTGCCGACAGGGTCAACCAGGAAAAAGTCGCTGTAGGAGGAACCGGCGATCATATTACTGAATATCGGGTGGTAGTTGCTGTGTGCTGTGCTGTATTGACTGTTGTCAGTAGCGTTGTGCAAAGCGCCTCTATTGCTTCGTTGATACGGGCTGTTTTCTATATATACTTTTTGTAAATACTCTTTTGGATCTGCAGGAAGTTGCTGCCAGGCGCTGGAAAATTTTCCAAGCGAACTGATAATCAGAGGGCTTTTAGCGTGAAAAGAAATTTGCTGCTGAATATTCTCAAAGTATTGCTGCAGGGAAGATTTGCGTGACTCCAGCAACGATTCCAGATTGTTTTTAGCGGCGTTATGCATGCTGCTGGCAGTGTGCGTGTAGGCAATGACGCCAGTAGCTAGAGCAGAGATCAAGGCGAGTGAGATCATCACGAACGGCAGTTTTAGGGTTATCTTGGAGTTTTTTAACATCTAAAAGTAACTCTGATATAGGAAGGGGCACTATATCTGTTGAAAAAAGCAGCAAGTTTAGTGAGGTTTCAATAAAACATCAATGTGTATATATTATGAACAGTATAAATATAACACCATAGCTTAGCTATTAGCATAAAGTCGTACAGAACTCGATTGTTGACCTCAAGCGGTTACGCTTTCACTATTCTTTGTGTCTTGGCTAGCGCCAACCGGATACCCTCTAAGCAAATTTTCGATTCAATCTGCGACAATCCTCAGTGGCCCAGTGAAGCCGATCAACTTTGATTCAATAGTCTATTAATTGGCACTAGGCTCTATAAGCAATCGAGTGTTATACATCTGAGCAGCCGTGTAGCGACAAGACTGAACTTATTCGCCCCTAGCTATAACTTATAGTCAAAATACTGCAGTGAACCCTGTAGTATCTGCCTAAAAAAGTAGCAGCGTATAAAACGGTTGTTTTGGAGAAGTTAATGAAAATTGTTATTGCCCCTGATTCTTTTAAAGAAAGCTTATCGGCACAGGGGGTGGCACAAGCTATCCGCTCTGGTATGCAGTTAGTATTAAAAGACGCTGAGTTTATTTTGTTACCTGTTGCCGATGGTGGCGAGGGCACAACAGATGCGCTGGTGGCAGCGACTAATGGCAGCTTTAAACAGCAATTGGCCACCGGGCCGCTGAGTAACCCATTGATGGCTAGCTGGGGTCTACTTGGCAACAGTAACAGTGCGGTGATTGAAACTGCCGCTGCTTCAGGTTTAGATTTAGTGGTCCCCGAGCAGCGTAATCCTCTGCTGGCAACCAGTTATGGTACTGGCGAGTTGATCATGGCAGCGCTGGAGCATAAGGTGGAGCACATTATTTTGGGCCTGGGTGGTAGTGCCACTAACGATGGCGGGGTTGGGTTACTACAGGCATTGGGCGCTAAGTTTCTGGATGCCAAAGGTAACAACATTAGTGTTGGTGGTGCCGGGCTCGCACAACTGGCCAGTGTCGACCTTGCAAGTATGGATCCGCGTTTAGCGAACGTACGCTTTGAGGTGGCCTGTGATGTAGATAACCCGCTAACTGGCGAGCGCGGTGCCTCGGCGATTTTTGGCCCACAAAAGGGTGCCGACAAACAGATGGTCGCCCAGTTAGATAAGAATTTGGCACATTTAGCTGCGATTCTGAAAAGGGACACAGGTATAGATATTAGTACTGCACCCGGTTCCGGTGCCGCAGGCGGAATTGGCGCGGCGATGCTGTTGATGGCGCAGGTAGAGTTAAAATCCGGTATTGATATAGTACTGGATGCGGTGCAGTTCGAGTCGCACATTCAAGGAGCCGATTTAGTGATTACCGGTGAAGGGCAAATAGACGGCCAGACCGCCAGCGGTAAAACGCCAGTTGGAGTTGCGCGCAGAGCAAAGCTACTAAATGTACCTGTTATTGCCGTTGCCGGCAGTCTGGCTGCTGAGGCCGATAAAGTGCGCAGTGCCGGTATTGATGCGATCTTCAGCGTCGTTCCCGGAGTCACAGACTTGCCGAGTGCACTGCGTGATGCCAGTGACAACTTAACTAAAACGGCCGCCAATATTGCCAGAATCTGGCAATTGGCAGCTAATAGTAAGTAAATACTTAACTTGCCTGTAGCAGTTAAATACTTAACTTGCCTGTAGCAGTTAATTCTTAACTTGCCTGTAGCAGTTAATTCTTAACTTGCCTGTAGCAGTTAATTCTTAACTTGCCTGTAGCAGTTAATTCTTAACTTGCCTGTAGCAGTACCGCTTGGATCAGAACGTTACAGCCGGCCTCGAGGTCTTTAGGGTCGGCATTTTCCTCCTCGTTGTGGCTGATGCCGTTCTCGCAGGGGACAAACACCATAGCGGTGGGTGCCACTCTGGAAATATAGCAGGCATCGTGACCGGCGCCACTGACGATGTCGCGATGGCTATAACCTAAGTTTTGAGCAGCCTCGCGCACAGAGTCGACACAAGATTTGTCAAAAGGCACCGGTGGCGAATACCAGATCTGTTTAAAATCGAGTTCCAGCCCAAGCTGAGTGCTCAATTGATCGGCGTACTCGCGCAGTTGTTCGTCCATCTTCGATAACACTTGATCATCCGGGTGCCTGAAGTCGACGGTAAAAAACACTTCGCCGGGGATCACGTTTCTGGAGTTGGGGAACACTTGCAGTAAGCCGACAGTAGCGCAGGCCAGTGGCGCATTGCTCAAGCCTATCTGGTTGACCTTGTCGATGATACGGGCGGCACCCACTAAAGCATCTTTACGTGTTGCCATAGGCGTGGGCCCGGCATGGGACTCCTGACCGGTTAACGTCAGCTCGTACCATCTTTGGCCCTGAGCGTCCGTGACTACACCGATGGTTTTTTCCTCGTTCTCAAGGATAGGGCCCTGTTCGATATGCGCTTCAAAGAAAGCTTTGAACTCGCGATTACCTACTTCCAGCGGACCGTCGTAACCAATGCGCTGCAGCTCTTCTCCCATGGTTTTTCCATCCAAATCGGCGCGACTCAGACCGTAGTCTAAGTCAAACACCCCGGCGAACACGCCCGAGGAAACCATTGCTGGTGGAAAGCGTGAGCCCTCTTCGTTGGTCCAAACTGTGGCCTCTATCGGGTGTAAGGTCTCTATGTTGTTGTCATTGAGTGAACGGATTACCTCTAAACCGGAGAGTACCCCATAGATGCCATCGAATTTACCGCCGGTCGGCTGGGTATCCAAATGGCTGCCCATTACCACCGGAGGTAACTGGTTGTCCAGTCCCGGGCGGCGGGCAAATATATTACCCATCTTATCGACACTGACAGTACAACCGGCCTCTTCACACCAAGAGACAAATAAATCTCGCCCCTGTTTGTCCAGGTCGGTCAGCGCCAGGCGGCAGACGCCACCTTTTGCAGTTCCGCCGATCTCGCCCATCTGCATTAAGCTATCCCAGAGGCGCTCGCCGTTTATGCTTACATTTTGCATTTCAATATCTTCCTATTTACACGTTCAGGGTCAACTTATCTGAAAGCTGGAATGATTTTTTTCGCATACTCGGCGATAATTTCTTCCTCATCACCACTGTCCAGATAGATATTGAACTGGGTAGTGCCAACCGCTTCTAATTCTTTGATTTTGGCGATGTGTTGATCGGCTTCCCCGAGCACACTGAAGCTGTCGATGATCTCGTCAGTGATGAAATCCAGGTAAGGGTTGTCGCTCTGGCCGTGCTTGGAGTAGTCGTAGCCTTTGCGCTGCTCTATATAGTTAGTCAGGCTCTCGGGCACAAGACCGGAGTGGGCTCCGTATTTTTCGACGATATCGGCAACGTGGTTACCGACCATGGCCGGGAACCAGCGGGTGGCTTCACGGCATTTTTCCATATCGCCCATATAGGCAGGCGCTGAGGCGATGACCTGGAAATCAGACATGTCTCTACCCGCCTCTTCACCGGCACTGATCGCCTGTTGAGCAAACCACTGCACCAATGCCGGGTCGGCAATCTGCAAAATAACACCATCGCCAACCTGGCCCGCTGTTTTTAGTGCTTTGGGGCCGTAGGCGCCAATGTGAACAGGCAGCTCATAGCCGACTGCCCATGGCAGCTTAACCGGCTCTGGGCTCTCACCGTACTGTACTTCTTCGCCGCGCACCATGGCTTTTACTTTAGTGGTGAATTCAGCTACGCGCGCTAGATTGGCAGGCTTTTTACCCATCACTCGCATAGCGCTGTCACCACGGCCCAGACCCACTACAAAGCGACCCTCGCTCTGCAGTGCCAGGCTGGCAAATAAACTGGCAGCTATCGACCAATCTCTGGAGTTAGGGTTGGTAACGCAGGGGCCAAACTTCATCTTGCTGGTGTGCTCCATGCACATCGCAATTGCCGGGTAACACTCACGCCATAAAATGTGTGAATCGTAAAACCAGCAGTGCGAAAAACCAGCTTCCTCCGCTTGCTTAACCAGTTTACGGGCGCGATTCGGCTGTACGAAGCCTTTAAATGTGATACCAAAATCCATAACTTACTCCATTTTTAATCCAGAATTATCAGTGACGGGCAAAGCCTTTAAGTCACTGGAGGTTCCGGATGCATAGTGAGGAGTTATCAAAACAAGCTGTAAGCTGTTCTTTTAACTCCGAGACAAATTCTTGTTGTTATTTTCCTGCTACTTCCAACTTCCAACTTCCAACTTCCGACTGGCTACTCACTCCCCCGGCGCCCAAATTTTGATGCCGGCGTGAGAAAAGGGCACTTTCTTGGAGATGTTGAGCCTGATCAGCATCGGCGTAATCGCCTCGACGCAGCGGGCGTTAACTGCGGGCCCGACGTTGTATGCGTTGACAGATAAGTGCTGAATTAATTCAATCACTGAGTTTTTTGCCTCGAGCGAATTACCACAAACCAGAATATCGCAGTTAATCGGCTGCTCTAGTTTATTTAAGGTAGCCGCTGAGACATTGTGCAGCGCGCCTACCACTGGAATCTCTGCCCCGAGCATCGCCTGGGCAGCTTCTGTAGCTGAACCTTCAATCGGCATCTGCACCGCCTTCGGGTCGCCCTCTGCCAGAGGAACCACAATATCGATCAATATTTTGCCGGTCAGAGCAGGTTTGATAGCTTCAAGGGTATTATTGTGGGCACTGTAGGGAACCGCCAAAATCACCATTTCAGCGGCGCGCTCTATTGCCTGCAAGTTATCACCGCCGCTGATGTGTCCCTCGGCTCCCCCGATTTGCTCATTGAGCTGTTGCGCGATTTCCATCGCCCGCTGGCTATCTCTGGAACCTATTACTACATCGATGCCGGCGCGTGCAAAACGCAGTGCCAACCCTTTTCCCTGGGGGCCTGTGCCGCCGAGAATTGCTATTGTCATTGTTCTAATCCTCTGTCACTGTTTAATAGTTAGGGAACATGTGAAAGTTTAAGAATGTTCTCTAACTAACATTTAAATAAATCTTCGCGGCTTGGTCTGATAAGGTCACCGGCGCTGCTGTTAGTTGGGGTCCAATCCACCCCCCGAAAAATGATTAGCGGTCTTTTTCCCTCTTTGCTCATCAGTAGTCCGGATGCCGCTGCCAGTTCATCGGCCAGCGCCGGAACTGTCACTTTCAGCTCGCGACCATAAGCGTCACGCTCGCCAGCCATATCTACTTTACTGGGCACATTGGCCAGACCAATTGCTACATTCACTAGACCCATCCGCCAGGGGCGACCAAAAGTGTCAGTGATCACTACTCCCAGTTGCTTATCACTGGCTATTTCTAATTGGCTACATATCTGGCGGGCGCTGGCGTCTGGGTCTACCGGCAATAAGATGACGTGGTCGGGGCTATCAACATTGGATTCATCGACAGCGGCATTGGCGCAGATAAAGCCCAGGCGATGCTCGGCAATGATCAGTCCCTCATCCTGTTCAGGCCTTTTGCTGGCCCGGACAATACGTTTCGATTCGCTTAATACCACTTCTACTTTGGCGGGATTTTTATTCAGCTGTTCGGCCAGATCTAAAGCCTCAAGGGAGGGTTTAACGGTTGCCAAATCAACAATCTGCCCTTCGGCTTTGGATACGACTTTGTGAGCGATGACCAAAATATCGCCATCCTCAAATTGCAGCTCAAGTGTCTGCATGGCTCGCTGGATCTCCAGTGCCAGATCATCCCCCGGTACTATATCGGGGATTCCGGTAACAGCCAGCATTTCGACTTGCGGAACATGCTGAGGTTTTTTGGCCAGCGCACTGGCTGCTTCAGCAGCGTTAACAGCTACTGGATTAATGGCATTATTCATACAGCGAGATCCTTGTGCACAGAGCTATTAAAGACTTTTGCGTGGTTTAAATAGCGGCTCTGGGTATTAGTTTTTAATTGAGTGACTACACTACTTCCGAGACGTTGCAAGTCACTGGGATTATCCAAATCCAGGGCCAGCTTGGCTAAATTGATAAACTGGCGGTCAACGTTTAGCCGCCCGGCGCTGTGGTAATGGCTCCAACTGGAATTAGTGCCGTAGCTGAAGGGGATAGCTTCTGGTGGAGTACTTAACAAAGCGTTAGTGCCGCCATCGAGCGCTGGGCAGATAACAACCGAGGGAGTCTCTCTGGGGCAGTTTAGCAAGCGTTCAAATTCGCTCACATCCAGAGCGACAATGTCTGCTGGGAGTACCAGTTGACTGCTGTAACCTTGAGCTGTGCAGTGAGCAGCAGCGCTAGTCAGAGCTTTGTTTAAACCCCTGGCT
>MABF01000160.1 GCA_002163025.1 'Osedax' symbiont bacterium Rs2_46_30_T18 | reverse complement strand
TGTTGACGGTTACTGACGACTTATAACTTACTACTTCCGACTTGTTTTTAATTAATACTGACCGCTTCGATGATTTGCACCGGATTAGCCCTGGGGCGACTGTTGTTCACTTGCTGACCATCCGCGAATTCAAACTCTTGGCGCTCGCCACTTCTGTCTATGCTTAAGTTCTCAAAATCAAACAGCGTCCTGTCGGCCAGCTGGCTGGCTGAGACATTTTGCATTGCACCAAAAATACTCTCAGTACGACCCGGAGCCTCTTCTTCCCACTGCGCCAACATCGCTTTTATATTCTGCCGCTGTAGATTCTCCTGCGAGCCACACAAATTACAGGGAATAATCGGAAAATCTTTATAGCCGGCAAACTCGATAATATCTTTTTCCCGCGCGTAAGCCAGCGGTCTGATTACGATGTTTCGACCGTCGTCTGATAACAATTTTGGCGGCATCCCTGCCAGCCGGGCACCGTTGAACATATTCAAAAACAACGTTTCAATAATGTCGTCTTTGTGGTGTCCCAGGGCGATCTTATTGGCATTAATCTCCTCGGCAAAAGCGTACAATGTGCCGCGACGTAAGCGCGAGCATAAACCGCAGGTCTTTTTCCCCTCGGGAATCTTACTGCGTACTACTGAGTATGTATCACGCTCAACGATATAGTACTCAATGTCCAGCTTTTCCAAATAATCCGGCAGAATATGCTCGGGAAACCCCGGTTGCTTTTGATCCAGATTAACCGCAATCAACTCAAAATTGATCGGCGCGTTGCGCTGTAAACTTGTCAACAAATCCAGCATCGCGTAGGAATCTTTCCCACCGGAGAGACAGACCATAATACGATCCCCCTCTTCGATCATCTTATAATCCATCACCGCACGCCCCACTTCGCGGCGCAATTTTCGGTGAACTTTATTTAACAGCGGGTTAGATTTCTTTTTCGCGGTCGCAGCTACTGCGGCATCCGCGACTTTACTTAGATTATCTTGGTTCATGTTGCTCTACTATATTCAATGTTAGATCCGCATTGGCGCCATATGGTCGCTACTGCGCATCCTCGGTCAGGACAGGAACACCACTGTGAAAGCGGAACTCAGTGTCATCACTTAAAATTAACTCTTTCTCCAGTTTTCGAAACTCTTCGATACGCTCGTCTATAGGCCCTTCGGCATAGTCTTCTGCCAACTGCAGGTAATCTTGATAATGCCGACCTTCAGATTTTAACAGCGAGCGGTAAAAGCGCTCTAGCTCAGGGTCTAAAAAAGGTGCTATTTTGGCAAAGCGCTCACAGGAGCGCGCTTCGACAAAAGCGCCAATAATCAAAATATCGACCAGCCTCTGCGGCTCGTAAGTCTTAACAATTGTACGTAATCCGGACACATAGCGCGCGGCAGTCAGGTGCCCATATTCAATGCCGCGATCTTCCATCAGCGCCAGCACTTGCTCAAAATGGATTAATTCTTCGCGGGCCAGGCGTGACATTTTTTTTAACAAATCGGGGCGATCAACATAGCGAAACATCAGCGTCATGGCCGTAGATGCGGCCTTTTTTTCACAGTGCGCATGATCTATTAACATTAATGGCTGTTGCTTGAGCGCTACATCTATCCAGGCTTGGGGTGTTTCACAAGGCAAGAATTGCTTTATTTCTTCAAGTGCTGTCATGGTCTGTCCTAAATAAGAAGGCCGCCATTATACGCAGCAGCCACAGCACTGTCCAAGGATGAATTCCCCCAGCAAAACAGTGAAAATCTCATCACTTCCAACTTTCTACTTCCTACTTCCTACTTCCAACTTCCAACTTCCTACTTTCTATCCCTAACTGCCACCGGCAACATCTATTCTATCTCCAGTGGTAAAAGAGGAGCTGTCAGATAACAGCCAGTAGATCGCCTGTGCGACTTCTTCAGGCTGTCCACCTCGTCCCAATGGCAACAACTCTTTGACTCTATCCACTCTTCCTGGCTCTCCGCCATCGGTATGCATATCTGTGTAGATTAAACCTGGACGCACTCCGTTAACTCTCACGCCCTCGCGACTCATTTCTCTGGCCAAGCCTCGAGTCAAAGTATCTATAGCACCTTTACTGGCGGCATAATCCATATATTCATGGGGAGACCCTGTGCGGGCCGCCAGCGACGAGACATTGACGATAGCACCGCCTTTACCGCCGTGCTTAAAGGCCATACGTAGCACAGCTTCACGGGCACACAAAAAATAACTGCTGATGTTAGTACAGAACATCTGCTGCAAACGCTGCTGCGTCACTTGCTCGATACTTATTTGCGGCAACATTAGCGCGGCGTTATTAACCAGCGCGTCCAGCCGGTGGAACCTGGCATCCACGCTATTAAACAGTGCTACCACCTGCTCCTCGTCAGAGACATCGCCCTGAAACAACAGACAACTCGCCCCCAGCGCCTGCACTTCGCTTTTAACACTTTGCGCGGCGGCGCTATTAGATAAAAAATTTATACATAAGTCATAACCATTGGCCGCCAGTAACAGCGCTGTAGCCCTGCCTATCCCCCTGCTACCCCCTGTGACTACTGCTACTTTTCTAATGTTACCGGTTGACGGCTGGGACATAACTACCTCGCTTTAAGGGTGATTGCTAAACAACAAATTATTGAGAAATGCTCATGCAGCTCTTGATAGCGGCAAAACAATTGAAAAGAGAATGAAGCAGTCTAGCGCAGAGCTAGCAGACAAACAGTGACAGTATCTTAGAGTTTCCACCCAGAACTGCAGCTTTAGCGCTATTTTTTACAGCTAGCCAGCCCGAGCGGGCAGGCTAACTGCGTGGCTATTGCTACTTATCTTGCTCTGCCTCCAGTTGATAAGGCGTCATCTGATACACGTAGTAATTTAGCCAGTTGCCAAACAGTAAATTGGCATGTGAGCGCCAGCTACTGTAGGGCTTGCTGTTGGTATCATCACCGGGAAAATAATCGCAGGGAATTACCGTGTTCGGATCCTGCTCCATATCCCGCCAGTACTCTTGGGCCAAAGTTTCAGCGTCATATTCTGGGTGCCCAGTAACAAACACACGCTTGCGATCACTGCTGGCCATCAGGTAAACCCCTGCCTCTTCAGAGCTCGCCAAAATATGCAAATCGGTGTGATTTTTTATTACTCCGACTGAATAGTCAGCATAGCGAGAGTGCGGCGCTTTGAAGTAATCATCAAAGCCCCTGGTTAAGGTTTCGTGCCGATGTTTAGTACGATGCGAAAATACACCGGATAATTTCTGTTCACGTAGCTTTTTAGGCAAGTCGTAAAAGATATTCAGCGCCGCCTCTACCGCCCAGCACAAAAACATCGTTGAAGTCACATGCTGCTGCGACCATTCGATAATCTCCGCCACTTCGTCTTTGTAGCGCACTTCCTCCCAGGGAACCCGACCCAGCGGGGCACCTGTTACAATCAGGCCGTCATACTGATTATTTTTTATATCTTTGAAATCCCGATAGAAACTATTTAAATGCGCAGTCGGAGTATTTTTACTCTCAGTGTGATCGATGCGCAGTAACTGGAAATCTATCTGCAGCGGGCTGTTTGACAACATGCGTATCAACTGATTTTCGGTTTCTATCTTCTTGGGCATCAAGTTAAGCAGCAACACTTTTAGCGGCCGAACATCTTGATGCATGGCCCGTGTTTCTGTCATCACGAAGATATTTTCACTGCTCAACAAATCAACTGCAGGCAGCAAATCAGGAATTTTAATTGGCATAACGACCTCTGTATTTTCTTTTACTACAACTCTCTAAAACCCAGCAGGCACAACTTATCAATAACGGCCGATGGGGATGACTTACTACTATTGCCCGGCTTCAACTAACGGCGGCATTCGTGGCTGATCTTCCATCTCCAGGTGCAGCGTACTGGTGGGAAAAGCTACCTGGGCATTATGCTGCTCTATTATCTTCGCCACTTTAAACAACACATCTTCTTTAACTTTGTGAAAATGCTCCCAGTTGGTCGTTTTGGTGAAGGTATAGACAAAAAAATCTAACGAGGATTCAGCCATTTTATTAAAATTAACCATTAAGGTTTGCCGGGTATCTATTTCCGGATGCTGCTTTAACATCGCCCGAACATCCACCAAGATGGCACTTAATGTATCTATATCGCAATACCTGACACCCACTGTTTCATAGATCCGACGATTACTCATGCGGGAGGGATTCTCCACAGAAATATTCGCAAAAGTCGCGTTTGGGACATACAGCGGTCGCTTATCGAAAGTGCGAATACGGGTCAGGCGCCAGCCAATATCTTCAACCACACCTTCAATATTTTTGTCCGGAGATCGAATCCAATCACCCACTTTAAAGGGACGATCCATGTATATCATCAGTCCGCCAAAGAAGTTAGCCAGTAAATCTTTCGCGGCAAAACCTACCGCTATTCCGCCAATACCACCAAAGGCTAACACCCCGGAAATGCTATAACCAAGGCTCTGCAATACCACTAATGACACAGTGATAATAATAGATAAACGCAGCAACTTGGCAAAAGCACTGACCGTTGTGTGATCCATAGAAGTACTAATACCTGTAGGATCTATTAACTTAACTTCGGACAGTCGGATAAAACGGATAAAAAACCAGGCAATCAGCAGTATTACACCTACTTTTCTGACCGGCTGCGCCAAGGCTAATAGAGCATTACTCGAGGCGCTGCCACCATCGCCAACCACAAAGTTACCCGCGTAAACGGCTATCGATCCTCCAAGAAGCCAAATCATAAAGATAATTGGCCGGCGGATCGCCGCCAGTAATATATCATCCCATTGATTGGTGGTTTTTTGTAACTGCACGGCTAATCGATTAAAAAACAGCTTGGCGAACAGCGCACAGACTAACGTCAGAAAAATAATAGAGAACACAGTCAGCAACCAGCCCCCTTCTGCCCCAATCGAAAAATACTGCTCCAGCCACTGTTGTACTGCCGCTATGTCTTGCAAAACCTATTCCCTTTTCGTTTAGATTATTTTATCGATAATATAGAGTACATACACAGGCAAACTACATTAACTGCGCGGCGATTTCGCTGGCGCGAACAAAACGATCGCTGTCTAAATCGACACAAGTTCTGCGCATCCGACTCAGCCTGTGAGACTTCTGTAGCCCAGCACTGTCAAGATACTCCAGCACTTGCTGCGCACCCTCAGGGTTATTACACAGCAGTACAGTATCACATCCCGCTGCCAGTGCCGCAGCAGCCCTGTCGGCGTAATTTTCCGCCTCCCCTGTCTTTGCCAGACTGGCTCCGAGCATATTCAAGTCGTCACTAAATATTACACCGTCAAACTTTAACTCATCTCGCAGTACTTGCTGCAGCCAGTAACTGGAAAAACCAGCGGGGTTGGGATCAATTTTCGGATAGATAACATGCGCGGGCATTACCGCATCCAGCCCCGCGCTGATAAGCGCGGCAAACGGCTTTAAATCCGCTGCTTTTATTTGCTGCAAACTGCGCTCGTCTCTGGCAATTTGCAGATGTGAGTCGGCACTTACCCAACCATGGCCCGGGAAATGCTTGCCTGTCGAGCGCATCCCCGCCTGACTCATACCCTTAATAAAATTTTGCGTCAGCGCAATGACTTGTTCAGCGTCGGCACCAAACGATCGTGTGCCGATAATTTCACTGTGTGCCCAATGTAAATCCAAAACCGGGGCAAAACTAATATCTATATCGAGTCCGGTAATTTCAGAGGCCATCAACCAACCCAGTTCGGTTGCCTGACTCAGCGCAAGCTGCGGATCTCGCAGGTAGCTAAAGTGCAACGCCTGCATTGGTGGCAGTGCCACAAACTCTTCACGAAAGCGCTGCACTCGCCCACCCTCCTGATCTACGGCAATCACAATAGAATCGTTCTGTTGGCGGATATCAGCGATTAAATCTGATAACTGTGCCCTGCACTGATAGTTGCGGGCAAACAAGATAAGCCCTCCAACGTGCGGGTGCTGTAAGATATCCCGCTCTTGTGCTGTTAATGCCAAAGCAGCCACATCTAACATTAATCGACCGTAATGCATGGATTTTCCTTAATAGTGAAGAGACTGAACGAGGGAGTCAGATGCAGCTGCCGGTGAATTCCCGGCAACTTGTAAAGAATTGTCAGATGCGACTAAAATAAATTTTATCGCCACGCGCCTGCATACCAGCACTTAACACCGGAACCATACGATGCAAGATCCGCTCAACCTCCGGGTCTGATTTAAATCTACTTTTCTCTATCGCAGCCAGAATTGTATAGTTAGAGAGTGTAAAAATGACCGAACCCATGACAAAATGAAGCCGCCAAAAGAACTCATCATCCTCCATCATCGCCGATTGAGTTCTGATCAAATCAATGTAGGGCGATAATTTGGAGCCGTATCGGCCAATAATAAACTGACGCAACTCCTCCTGGGATTTCATATAAGCCAGTTCAAGTAAGCGCGTAAACATCAGTAATGCGTGAGTATTTTCTTGGTCAACCCGCAACAGAGCCCGCATTAAAAGCTCAAGCAACTCCTCCATTGACATTGAACTATCCATGTCCAATGCACTGCGCTCCAACATAGCCTGATCGATGTATTCAGAAAACGGCCGCAAAAATTGCTCGGCGACAGACTGTATTAGTCCTTGCTTTGATCCAAAGTGGTAATTGATCGCCGCCAGATTGACGTTGGCTTCTTTTGTTATCTGCCGCATAGTAGTTTCAACAAAACCTTGCTCGGCAAACAAGGCCTCTGCAGCGTTCAATATTTGTTTTGCTGTTTTCGACTGAGCCATTCAATTCTCATTATATTTATTAAACGAAATAAAACTGCCTGTTTAAAACAATCAAGATACTACAACCTAATTAATATTAATATGTTAGCGTATAAAATTAGTTGAACTAGTCATTTTTTCTACAATGTTTGAGACTACTTTACCACTGGTTTTTACTGTCATATCACTGAGGCGCTCACCGAATGATTTTTTAATTTCATAGCGTACCTGATAGACGTCGGCTGACTGGCAAATTTGCATCAAAAAGTCATCCGATGTATTTAACTCATCTACTAAATTCTGCTCAAGAGCACGTCGACCAAACCAAACTTCACCGGTTGCTACTTGGTCAATATCAATATTCGGGCGAGCCTGAGCGACAAACTCTTTAAACAACAGATGGGTGTCCTGAATTTCTTCAATAAATTTCTCTTTGCCCTTTTCGGTGTTTTCACCAAACATAGTCACTGTGCGCTTATACTCACCCGCTGTGAATGTTTCATAGTCTACGCCGTGCTTTTTTAGCACCCGGTGAAAATTCGGCAACTGCGCAACAACGCCGATTGATCCTAAAATCGAGAATGGCGCGGCAATTAATTTATCCGCCAGACACGCCATCATGTAACCACCCGAGGCTGCAACTTCATCGACACAAATAGTCAACTTTATCTTGGCAGCTTTGATGCGCTCTAACTGTGAAGCTGCCAACCCATAACTATGCACCATGCCTCCGGCGCTATCTAAACGCAGCACAACTTCATCTTTGGTATTGGCAAATGCCAGTACTGCAGAAATTTCCTCTCGCAACAAATCCACTTCTGAAGCTCTGATATCACCATTAAAATCCAATACAAAGACCCGCTTGCGTTCTTCATGCTCATCAGATGGCTGATCGCTAACTTGCTGCCCTGTGGACTCAGAAGGTACGTCGCCACTTTCAGTGTTGGCATGTTTATCTTCTGTCGCTGGCTGTTCAGTTGTAACGCCTTCGTCTGCGCCATGTTTCTCTGCCTGTTTAAGCGCCTGTTTAGCTAGCTTAGCATCAGCCTTGGCCTGCTTCTTTTTCTCTTTGGCCTCTTTCTTTTCTTTTTTATGTAACGCTTTAATTTGCTGTTTGTACACTTCTGGGTCGATAACCACGGACTCGATGGCATCTTTCATTTCTTCAAAGCCGTCGTTGATCGAGGTCAAGGTAATTTCACCATGGGCATGATCTTTTCTGCCTCTGCCACCTATCGCCAACAAGCCGACTAATATCAGTAATATTGTGACTATCACTGTTACAGCTTTGGCTAAAAACATGCCGTATTCGTACAAAAAATCAACCAATGTAAATCTCCAAAAATTCGTTACTCGCGCGGGGCATTAATGTACCATAAAAGCCCAAGCAAGCCATTTTTTCTAAAGCATTTTTACGAGTAAAAGAGTATGTCAGAGAGTTTTCCAGCTAAAGTTTCCACTGAACAGATCATCGCCAAACTACCCTCACGCTTTCAAAGCCAAAATGCAGAAAACATGACTGCGGTTTTTCAATTCCGACTCACCGACAAATTTTCATTTTATATCAGTATCGCCGATGCTAAATGCACTGTTGAAATGCAGGAGCACGACGACCCCAATATTATCTTGAGCATGAATGAGCAAACTTTTTACGCTCTGATGATGGGCGAAATCGATGGCATGTCGGCATTTCTCAAAGGCGACTTAACTGCCCATGGAAATGTAATTTTGGCCACCTCCTTAGGGAAACTGTTTAAAAAGAAAGCCGGTGATGAGAAAAAAATCAATTCTTAATGATTATTTCCACTAAGCCCTTGCTATTAAAAATGATAATTTCATCTATGGACTTAATTTACTGCGCTAATACCTCTATAATGGCTGAAATTTAGCACCTACTGTCTCTGCTATTTTTGCTCCGCGAAATGATTAGAAGGTTTTCTTTTAGTAGCCGCTGCCTGTTATTTTTACGATATCGGTATTTCCAGAGTGATAAGGACCTAAACAGCCCCGGAGATACTGGCGCAACAGCAATTGAACAACTATGCTTAGCTGTGAGTAGATTGTTGATACTAAAGCTTAAGTTTGCTGCGCAAGTACTGAAAGCAGAATTGTGGTAGCAGCAAAGCTGCTGCCGATTTTGATTAACGCCGTGAAAGCTATACCGATAACAAAAATTTTACTTACTTTTTAAGGACATATTTTATATGACCACAACGATAACGCAGGCTCTGTTTAAGAATTTTTTAGGCAACTCTCCTGTTTGGTACAAACAAACGATAATCGCCTTTTTGGTTATCAACCCCATTTTACTTTTTGCCACCAACCCTGTTGTCGCCGGTTGGGTGCTGATCTTTGAGTTTATCTTCACTCTGGCAATGGCACTAAAATGCTACCCGCTACAACCTGGCGGTTTACTGGCAATACAAGCTATAGCCATTGGGCTCGCTGGCCCTGAAACTGTCTACAATGAGATTAATAACAATTTAGAAGTCATCCTACTGTTGATGTTTATGGTTGCAGGTATCTACTTCATGCAGAGCATGTTGTTATTTATCTTCACCAAATTATTACTAAACGTTAAATCTAAATTGCTGTTGTCCCTACTGTTTTCTATTGTGGCGGCATTTTTGTCGGCGTTTTTAGATGCATTAACCGTCACTGCGGTATTGATCAGTGTCGGTGTTGGCTTTTATTCTGTCTACCACAAGGTCGCCTCGGGAAAACATTACGATACAGCTCACGACCACACCGACGATGAAGAAGTGGACAATCACCGCAAAGAAGATTTATTACAATTCAGGTCTTTCCTGCGCAGCTTATTAATGCACGGCGCAGTAGGCACCGCACTTGGCGGCGTTTGTACTGTTGTAGGTGAGCCACAGAACCTGCTTATCGCCAATAAGGCGGGCTGGAATTTTATTGAGTTTTTTATGGTGATGGCACCTGTTTCCATGCCGGTTTTAGCAGCGGGACTGCTAACTTGTGTGTTTGTAGAGAAATTCAAGATTCTTGACTATGGCACATTGTTACCGGATTCAGTTCGCGAAATTTTGACCTCATTTGATCAGGAACAGGAGGCCAAACGCACCCAGCGCGACAAGGCAACTATGTACGTGCAAATTGCTGTCGCTATCTTCCTGATCTTAGGACTGGCCTTCCATTTAGCCGCTGTAGGCCTAATTGGACTGACTGTTATCGTATTACTGACTGCCTTTAATGGCATAGTAGAAGAACATCAAATAGGCAAAGCATTTGAAGAGGCACTGCCTTTCACCGCCTTGCTTGTAGTATTCTTTGCCATAGTAGGAGTAATACACGAACAGCACTTATTTACCCCTATTATTCAGGCAGTACTGGATATGCCAAGAGATGTACAACCAGGCATGTTCTTCATTGCCAACGGGGTGTTATCAGCAATCAGTGATAACGTGTTTGTCGCCACTGTTTATATCAATGAAGTCTATGCAGCATTGCAAAGTGGTAGAATTGATCGCGAGCAGTTTGACTTGTTGGCGGTAGCCATCAATACCGGTACCAACCTACCCAGTGTAGCCACACCAAACGGCCAGGCGGCGTTTCTGTTCTTACTGACCTCTGCACTGGCGCCGCTGATCAGACTGTCTTACGGCAAGATGGTTCTGATGGCACTGCCTTACACTATCGTACTGAGTTTAGTCGGTTACTACGCAGTCTCTAACTTTTTATAAGCAGTCATTGAGTTAAAAAAGGGCTACGGCCCTTTTTTTATGCCTGGATTCTATGTGTATCTTTCTTAAAGCATAATCGCAAGCAATGCGTCATTTAGCCTTAATGGGCACTGCGTGGAGATCGAAGATGGCTAGAGACCCTTAGATTTTAGCTGATAATAACTGCTATTGACTATACCCAGATAGCTCTGGAGTTGTAGCGGATAATCCATAGAGCCCAGGCTCCTTTGATCATGACTCTATAATAGATTCAGTAACTGACTTTAAACTGAGCTGTAAAAAACACAAATCGATTGCCTACCATAGATATCGACACATAAACTCGCACTTTGTAGTGGACTTTGTAGAATCAAAAACATAAATGTGTGAACTTCACATAAATGGATTAGAAAACATTGCAGATTTTCTTATAAGTCCTTCACTAATGAATGATATTTTCATCCTAATCCCCTAATTTTAAAAATGATATTGAAAAAAATAATTTTTATACTGGCTGTTTTCTCCAACAGTTTTGAGCGCTAATATACCGCTAAATCTCTCTGATAAAGACCTTAAATCTTATGCAACCCGCTCCGTAGTTGGGCTAGGTAAATGTGCCCACATCTACTGTGGATAACTCTGTTAATAGTGTTACTTGATTGTCTTCTAAGCCCACAATTACAGTGCTCGGAACAAATTGGTTATTTTTTAACCAGATAATTCACCCCTTATAAAACAACCAGTTATAACAGTTTTTAAGCGTTTTCAGTGAACAAGCTGGAATCACGCGTATTTTCAGGGCTGCGGGATGTCAATAGCTTTTTAATAAAAAGTAAGACTTTTTTCTATAATTTTCATAAACTAAAAACAAAAAATACTTCTTGATTTAATTTTCTTTTTGATTGTATTTTTCCCTGTGGTCAATACTGCTGAAACCCGTTGGATCACTTACTCATTTTTGCGCTGATATTATGCAACATAGCTTGAATTCAACGGTTAAGGTTTCAGAGGATATCCTATAAAATAGTATAATGAGTTGCCAGGAGAGACATTGCAGATGAATCCCCAGCTACATTTCACTACAAAGGGGGGATCTGTCGATCTCATGAGTTACTACCGACCTACTAAAGCAGTTGAAGTCACACAATCGATTAAAAAAAGCCAGTTCATTGGTAATAGCGCCATAGTGAATCACTCAGCGCAGGCAATAGAGTTCGTACAACAGATCAAAAGGACACACAGCGGCGCGAACCACAGCTGCCACTGCTTTGTCGCAGCTCTACCAGAACAATCCTCCCATTGGGGTTACAGCGACGACGGTGAACCTAAAGGTACAGCCGGTCTGCCTATGTTCCAAGTATTGAAACACAGCGGACTTGGAAACATATGTGTTGTAGTGACACGCTATTTTGGAGGTATAAAACTGGGCACCGGAGGAATAGCCCGTGCCTATAGCTCCACTGTTAGCTTAACACTTGAGCAAAGCAGCACAGAATTAGTACAATTGCGAAAAGAAATCTGCCTGTCAGTACCTTTTAATCTCACGGGTGTCATAGAGCATATTATTCGACAATCCACAGGTACACAGATACTCGAGCGCACTTGGTTAGACAACGGCCAACAATTACAGCTATCAATCGAGGAGCCGTCACTCAATCAATTTCATTTGGCTATCTCACCTTACCATAGAGAGCTAACTCTGCTCGATAGTGACAAGGCAACATAATAAGCAGCATAAACATAACGCCAATTAAACAGGGTGTCGCCAATCAATCATTTTCATAACGCTCCTACAAAACTCCTCCTATTAAATAGCGACTAAAGGCATCATCGCCACAACTTACAGCTAAAGTTTGTTACAACAAGCTTCAGCTACTGTTTGTTTTACTCTGCTAACAGAAGCCAGATATCGGATGTTTTCCTATCTTAGTGCAAACTAAAGCGTTACTTTTAGCCAACAATCGTCTGTTTTTTGTGCTAACACAGCAGCAAACGCAAAAAAAAGTCAGTTTTTTGCATTTTTTGTAAAATAACTAAGACTTTTTCTTAACTTTCCTGCTTTAATGTCATTAAGTGCAATTATGTGATGCTGATAACATTCTGATCTAATGGTTTGGTCGCTATCAATACACATCTAATAGCACTGTATAATTGGCCTATAGACTATTTAAGATAAGTAGGCTGCATACAAGTTTAGCCAGAATAAGCACTAAAAATAAAAAGGGTCCCAATGAAATTTGCGGAGAAACCGACACAATCTGCCGAATATTTGCGCCAGGCAATTCCGTTGATGGTCAAATATAAGATCCCGCCAAATCCATTAAACTATGCGTTGTGGTACACCTATGTATCTAAGCGCGCACCTAAACTGAACCTTGAGCTTGAAAAAGCCCTCGATGTTTACGGTACTTGCCCGACCCTGCTATCCGAGGAAATGTTTCGCGAACATCTCATCAAAGACGAAATTAATGATGCCGACGGTTTTCAAAATAAAGCCATAGGCCTGGTCAACGATTTACATAAAAAAGCGGGCATCGCCAGTCAGTGTGCTGCAGAATTTCAAGATGTACTCACCAGCAGCCTGACTGAGTTGCGCAATGAACACAGTAAAGTATCTCGCGAGAAAATAATTAAAAGCCTCTCGGAAAACACCGACAGCATCAGTAAATCTAACTTAGCCTTTCAAGAGCAAATAAGCGCTGCGCAAAAAGAAATTAACACTCTCAAGGACGAGCTTAAAAACTCGCGCAAAGATCCTAGAGTAGATCCTGTCACTAAACTGTTTAACCGTGACGTTTTTGATCGAGAAGTAGACCAGTTAGTACAGCTTTCGGCGGGTACTGTGGCAAGTATTGCAATCTTCGAGCTCGACAACTTCCAAGATTTTAACGAAGAATATGGCCAGCAAATGGGCGATAAAATTATATTATTTGTAGCCAATCTGTTATCCAATCAATGCAAGGCCCCCTCTCTGGCTATCCGCTTCGCGGGCACACGCTTCGCCATGATTTTATTGGGATCAGATATAATTCAGGCGACGGAGATATCCGAGTCGCTGCGCAAAAAGATTGAATCTATCCGCTTGCGACAAAAAAACTCCAGTTCGATCAATAATGTTTTATCCGTATCCTTTGGGCTCAGCCAAATGCTTGATGAGGATAGCAGTGATCAACTCACCAGCCGCACCTTGAAAGCTTTAAAAAATGCCAAGGCGACTGGAAAAAACAAAATTGTAATCGCTTAAGTATTGAGTACTTAGATATTTTGTCTTGAGTAGACAATAAAAAAGGGCTGATAATTCAGCCCTTTTTTTATACATCAATCTTTAATACATCAACTGTAATACAATAATATCTACAGCGAGATCCGTTTTAAGATCTGGTCGCGGACCTCATAGTTACAAACTCTTCAGCGGCGGTTGGGTGAATACCAATAGTGGAATCAAACACTGCCTTAGTAGCCCCGGCCTTTAGCGCGATGGCGATACCCTGAATAATTTCACCTGAATCGGGCCCTACCATATGCACTCCCAATACCTTATCTGTCGCTTTGTCGACGATCATCTTCATCAATGTGCGCTCATCACTACCCGATAAGGTATGTTTCATGGCTCTGAAGTCGCTGACATAGACATCGATACCGCTGTATTGCTCACGAGCCTGCTCTTCAGATAAACCCACTGTGCCTATGTTAGGCTGGCAAAAAACCGCGGTGGCAATCAAATCGTAATCAACATCGGCACTGCCTTCGCTGTATAAGTGATTAACCAATGCCATCCCCTCGGCCAGCGCAACAGGTGTCAACTGCACCCTGTCAATTACATCACCTAACGCGTACACGGAAGGTACTGAAGTCTGAAAATTGTTATTGACGACTATAGCACCATTTTTTGCCTGCTCTACCCCAAGCTGCTCTAAGCCAATCCCCTCGACTTTAGGCACTCGGCCAGTAGCGTACATAACAAGGTCAGTTTCGATGGTTTTGCCATCTTTTGTGGTTACCAATAAAGAGCCATCAGCTTGCTTCTCGATGGATTCGATATCTGTATTGAAGTTTAAGTTAACCTCTTTTTTAGCCACTTCCTGGGCGACAAATTCACGTACTTCTTTATCAAAGCCACGTAAAAATAACTCACCGCGATACAGTAAGTCTGTTTTCGCACCAAGTCCGGCAAATATACCGGCGAATTCCACTGCAATATAACCGCCACCGACTACGATTGCCCGCTTGGGAAAAGTTTCCAGGAAAAAGACTTCGTTAGAGCTGATAACATGCTCACTACCTGGAAATTCAGGCACGAACGGCCAGCCGCCTGTTGCCACCAAAATACGCTCGGCACTGTATTGTACACCCGCCACCTCGACTGTGTGCGCATCTATCATCACCCCGCGCCCCTCAATCAAGGTACAGCCAGAGTTGACCAGCATATTATGGTAAATACCGTTAAGGCGTTCGATCTCTTTGGTTTTATTATCTCTTAAAGTAGGCCAGTCAAACTGACTCTCACCGACATTCCAGCCGAAACCTTTGGCTTCTTTAAAATCATCTGCGTAGTGAGATGAATAGACAAACAGCTTTTTAGGTACACAACCCACATTGACACAAGTTCCACCTAAGTACAGGTCTTCAGTGATGGCAACTTTCACCCCTTTAGCAGCGGCCATACGCGCGGTGCGCACTCCACCAGAACCTGCGCCAATTACAAATAAATCAAAATCAAATTCTGCCACAACTAATCTCCGGGACAACTACAAAAACTATTAAAAAATGAGCGCCAATAGACAAAAATAATGTCATTGACGATTTATGGTTCTGATACAGATCACACTAAGGCTGAATAAGTTCCCCACCCAGTACCTGAATATTCTTACGCCGCTGTCACCTTAAGTTTAAAAATCTGACAATGGTGCAGAGCAAGCGAGCTGTTTAAAGACTGCTAGGATACCTGAAAAACAGCGCCGACTGGTAGTTATAGCCCATAAATTATTGTATTTTTCATCCGCTAAACAATCCGCTGCAACCGGGTTTAGCCCGTCTATTTTTAGCGCTATCAACGCTACTAATTTTTGCCTAAGTAACTACACAATCAAGGCTAAATTGCTGCTAGAATAGCCGCAAACTTCAATCGACTGGTAGATACCTTTATGAAAATAGTCTCTTTTAATGTGAATGGGTTACGTGCCCGCCCCCATCAAATCGCCGAGCTAATCAGAACCCACAGCCCCGACGTCATAGGTATCCAGGAGATAAAAGTCCACGACGATGAGTTCCCGGTAGAAATGATTACCGATCTGGGCTATCACGTCGACTATCACGGCCAAAAAGGTCACTACGGTGTCTGCATGATCTCCAAGAAACCGGCTTTGAATATTCAAAAAGGATTTAAAACAGATGCCGAAGACGCTCAGCGCCGGATGATAATCGGCCAGTACCAAAGTGATAAAGGCAACACCGTCACTGTCTTAAACGGCTATTTCCCGCAGGGAGAAAACATTGCCCACGAGACAAAATTCCCCGCTAAAGAGAAGTTTTATCAGGACTTACAAATACATTTAACGCAGCACTGCGACCCTAAGGATCACGTCATTGTATTAGGTGACTTAAACATCTCGGCACAAGACATGGATATTGGAATCGGCGAGCCCAACCGCAAGCGCTGGTTAAAAACCGGTAAGGCCAGTTTTCAGCCCATTGAGCGCGAATGGCTGGCAACTTTAATGAGTTGGGGATTACAAGATACTTACCGCCTGCACCACCCCGAACGAGACAACAGATACAGCTGGTTTGACTATCGCAGTAAAGGTTTTGCCGATGAGCCAAAGCGGGGCTTGCGCATAGATGCGGTACTGGCCACCCCCGGTCTGTATGCAACTTGTCACAGTGCCGAGATCGACTATGATATCCGGGCGATGGAAAAGCCCTCTGACCATGCACCTATTTGGGCCGAATTCGATATTTAAGGTTTACCAGCAAACAAGCTTTTGATCCAAACTCAGTGGAGCTTGGGGCTTGCTAGCAACATAACTGCCCGGTTCAGGGCAGTTTATATCCGCTGTATACTAGCTAGCGGCACTGAGTAATTCATCCGCCTTGTCGGCAAAGCCACTGAGACCACCATCTTGATGTGCCCGCAGCAACGCACTGCCAACCACTGCCACATCTACCAGACCGGCAATGCCACTGACATCTGCGGCACTGGAAATACCAAAGCCCAACGCCAGGGGCACATTGGTATGCTGATTAATTTCGCCCAGATACTGCTGTAGTTGTTGATGAGCACTTTGACTGTCAGATCCCTGCCCGGTCACCCCTTTGCGACTAACGCAATAAAGCAATCCTCGCGCGTTCTCACAGACTAACTCAATACGCTCTTTGTTCATCCCCGGAATTATCAACCAGATAGGGTCGACTTTTGCCTGCAGTAACGGCTCGAGCATTTTATGATGATCTATCGGCAAATCCGGAATAATGACCCCGCCGACATGTGGAGACATATCTTCGGCCAGTTGCTTAAAACCATACTGCAACAGCGGGTTTAAGTAACTCATCAACAGTACTTTGGAATTGGGGAAGGCCGCCGCGAGCGCACTGATGTCTTTCAAACACTGCTGCAATTTTGGCTGACTCTCCAATGCCTGATGACAGGCATTGGTAATCACCGGGCCATCGGCCACCGGATCGGAGAAGGGAAACTGCACTTCCAGAATTGATGCGCCTTTTTCCAGCAAGGTCTTCATCATCTGCAAGCTTTCATCAATACTGGGGTAGCCGTAAATCACATGAGTCATCAACAAAATCGGCTTAGTTTGACGTTGCTCTTTAATAAATTTAGCCAGAGTATTCATCTTAGTCTTGCCCCTCTAGATAGCTACGTAAAAAGTCCTTGAATGGCTCATCTTCTAACGCACTGGCAATAGTGAAAATGTCTTTATCACCGCGTCCAGAAACATTGATTACAATATTTTGTGACGGATCTAAGCTGGCTGCCTCGCGCAGACCGCCGGCAATGGCATGAGATGATTCCATCGCTGCAATGATTCCCTCGGCCAACATCAATTGCTTAAAGGCCGCGACAACTTCAGTATCCAGAGCACTGCTCATGCGTACTAAACCACGATCAGATAGGTCCGCTAATATAGGCGATACGCCCACATAATCTAGTCCTGCTGAAATGGAGTGAGTCGGAGCCAACTGGCCCTGCTCATCTTGCAGGAACATAGTGGCATAACCTTGAGAGATACCAAATTTAGCTTGATCAGTATTAAAGCGCTTGGCGTGTTCGCCTACGCCATCTCCACGACCACCCGCTTCTATTCCAATTAACTCAGTATCAGTACCGACAAAAGGTAAGAAAATACCGCAGGCATTACTACCGCCGCCGACACAGGCATAAATTTTGTCGGGCATAGCGCCTATCTGCGCCATCGCCTGCTCTTTGACCTCTTCGCCTATAACCGATTGAAAACCTGCTACCATTTCCGGGAAAGGCTCACAGCCACAGCTAGTGCCGATTAAATAGTGGGTGTCTTCAAAACTTGAAGTCCAATCGCGCAGCGCCTCATCCAACGCATCTTTTAAGGTTTGCGAGCCTGTCGTTACTGGTACTACCGTAGCGCCTAACTGCTTCATCCAAAAGACGTTTGGGTACTGCCGCGCAATATCATGAGCGCCCATGTAGATAGTACATTCAAGGCCAAGTCTGGCACTGATCAGGGCTGTCGCCACACCGTGCTGTCCGGCTCCGGTTTCAGCGATAACACGTTTTTTGCCCATGCGCTTGGTCAATAGCCCCTGACCAATCACATTGTTCATTTTGTGGGCGCCACTGTGATTAAGGTCTTCACGCTTTAAATAGATTTGCGCGCCGCCTATTTGTGCAGAGAGATTAGCACAGTGAGTAAGTGGAGTCGGCCTGCCAGAATACTGCTGCATCTCACGTTTGACATCGGCAATAAAGCTCGGGTCAGCCATAGCCTCCCGGTAGTGCTTCAACAACTGCTGCTGAGAAGAATAAAGAATTTCGGGAATAAAGCTCCCACCGTATTGACCAAAATACCCATGATCACTCATGATAACCTCATACTATTAATTTATTAACTAAACGGTATAGTAAAGTTAATGCATTTTACTACTGCCGTCAAGGGGAAAAATATGGCCAGAGGCCGTCCATCCAAGAAACAACACATTATAGCAGTGGCAAGCCAGCTATTCGCTAAATATGGTTATCAGGGAACCTCTATCGATCTTGTAGTGCGCGAAGCTCAGGTTTCTAAGCCCACTGTATACAATAATTTCCCGAGTAAACAAGCGCTGCTGCAAGAGTTAATATCTGAGCAAACAGTGTTAGCCCAAGCGCTCTACCAGCAGCTACTGACGACAGATACTCTGCACTTTAGCGAAAAAATACATCATTTATACCAACAACTGATCGACAACCCTGTGGCACTGGCCATTTACAAAATTCACTATGGCGAGTCGCACAAATTAGAAGAATCATCTGTGTTGTTGTGCCGCCAATTTGAGTTGCAATTGACACAGTGCTGCGAGCAAATTTTAATTGAGGCTAAGCACAATGCTGCTCAGCGACTGGCAATTATATCAATCTATAAAAATTGCCTGCTTAATTGCACTTTGTCTGCACAAATTCCCCCCTCTGCTGCAGAACTTAAACTGCATTTGCAGGTCTTAGGGCTCACAGTCGTCAATTAGGCATGAGCTAAGCAAAAATTCAGTTAAAATTAAACTGAAATTGGCTATTAGTTACAGGCAACAAATACCTTTGTTAAGGGGCGCTGTATTTATTTTTTGATGGCCATTAATTTCGCCATATTATTTTGCTGTATCTAGGAGCACTAGTGAAAAACTTTGTCTATTTAGTTGTTACATTATTTACCTTTCTTGCCACTAGTGTCAGCTCAGCCGATCGCTATGTTAGTGATCAACTCTTTACCTATCTGCACAAGGGACCCAGCTCTCAGTTTCGCATCATTGGCAGCCTGAATGCCGGTACCAAGATTAAATTACTACAGAGCGACAAAAAAACGGGTTACAGCAAAGTCAAGGACCCCCGCGGTCGCAGCGGCTGGATCAGCACTAAATTTGTCACCTCTCAAGAGCCGTCAATACTGCGCTTACCAAAAACTGTGAAAGCCCTGGACAGTGCCAACAAAAAATTAAATGGCATCGCCGACAGCAACAGAGCAGCGCAGCAAAAACAACAGCAGAGCCTCAGTGAACAAATCGCCAGCAATCAGCAATTAGTCACACAGAGGCAGCAGCTGCTGGCCAAAATCCAGGCATTGGAACTGGATAATAGCAAGTTGCAAACCCGTATCGCCAATCAGAGTGAAGCAGTTGAAATGTATTGGTTTATGCGCGGTGCCGCCATCATTATCATGGGTATTTTCATCGGTTTAGTGCTGCCACTGATCCCGCGGCGCAAGAAGAAGAATGACGTTTGGGCTTAAGCTTACCAGAACA
>MABF01000260.1 GCA_002163025.1 'Osedax' symbiont bacterium Rs2_46_30_T18 | reverse complement strand
CTCTCGGAAACCAATATTAGATTAATCAGCAACGAAAAATTGGCCCGTAGTGAATTTGCCAAAAACGTAGGGATTGATCAAAACAGTCTACTTTGGCCACTGGATCGTTGTCCGGCGTTATTTTCAGGGCAAACTAAAGATATTCAGCGATCCAATATTGAACTGACCATCATTTGTAATGCATTTAAGAGGGCAGGTTTTGCCGGTAACATTCAAATCGTGCCCTCTGGAAATGCGAAGCGACAGAAAATAGAGTTGGCAAAAGGCAATGGCGATTTATTAGGCCATAGTATTTTTAAGCAATCTCTGAGCAACAAAGTACAACCTTTAGCCTCTAGCTTTTATCTGAGCGACCCAGTCATCAAGCAAGGTCAGTTTATTCTCGGAATTTTCACTTCCGCTAATCAGCTCGAAACCGTTAGCCAGGCATTCAGAGATAAGACCCAACAAACCTTGATCGCTACAACATTGAGTTCTTGGAAGATAGACATTAAAACATTGCAAAATATGAACGTTAAATCACTGCATTTGTTACCCAGATACGATTTAATTGCGCCGAATTTAGGCCATAAACGCGCCAATTTCACCTTGGCCCCTCTCGACACAAACTCGCCAAAAAAGAGACCCTTAAAGCGCGTTGATGGCTATAAGGTGGCACTAGCTGACGAAAGGATATTTATCGTCAATAAAAGCAAAGAAAAATTATATCTGGCATTACAAGACTATATAAATTACTTGCGCCAAAATGATGATTTGCTGACCAAAGCTTATCAGCATGCCAACTTCATTACAGACAAATACCAAAGTTGGACACTGATCAATTAATACTAGACGACTAAGTATCGCGGCCAATTTCCTCTACATAACAGGGATAATCACTTTGTGTCCTTGCGATCCAGTCGAAATCTAGTTCAAAAGAGACCACGGGATTAGCCGACGTAGTTTCTGAAATTTGCGACCCGTCAGGTGCAAAGGCGAAACCTTTTCCACCAAACGTTAGCGCGTTGTCATATTTACCGACTCTGTTGGAGCTCACTACATAACAGCCTGAAACAATAGCCGCCATTGCAGCGGCGGTTTTCCAGCTGCTATAACTTTGCCCGGAGGCCCTGGGAACTGCTATAAGATGCGCGCCTTGTCGTTTGTATGCCCTCGCCCATTCATTAAACATCAACTCTGTGCACAACATAAAACCTATTGTTATACGTGCAGTTTTAATCACATAGAATCCTTGCCTATCTGTTGAAAACCATGTGCTTTCATAAAAACCGCGCTCTGCGGGAAAATAATGTTTTTGATGGGCGAAATGATACTCTCCATTAACTAAAGCAAAGGCTTCGTTGGCAAGCTTGTCAGCTGCTTCTACAGGTCTGGAAGATAGAATAATTGGGATATCAAGTTTTCGTAACTCTTCGATGCCCTTGTCATTTGCAACTACCGATGCCTGAGCACTCTCGGCATCATAGGACTTAGTCGCAGCCAACCAACTGCCAAAAGGCATTTCATTACTGACTAATACATCCGGACTCTGCGAGATAATTTGAGCTTTTAAGGTCTCCCATAGTAAACCTTCATGAGACAAACCCTCTGGTGATTCCAGGTAAGAGATCTTCATGGCTAATATCCTTCCTCTATTTGTGCTTTAAGTTGAGCGTTAATGCCCGTAAACTACGCACTAAATATTAGCGAATAAAAACTGAAATTAGCAGATGCAAAGCGCGACGTTTTGCTGACGATTCGCAGCAAATCCTGTCGTATCGCCGCTTTTGGCCCCCTCATAAAAACATGTTATTGTCGTCCCTGAATTTCTAATAAAAAATCGAGCCGATGGATAAATTTGATCAACAAATAGTCACCCTATTAACAGAGAATGCCCGGCAATCGAACGCTGACATTGCCAGAACAATTGGCTTATCACGCACAGCCGTCAGCAGCCGGATCGGTAAATTAGAAGAACAGGGAGTTATTCGAGGCTACCGGGTAGAAATACAGCAACCTAACAAGGGTGTTGCCGCCTATTTTCATATTAACTTTAGCCACGGTAGCTGCGAAGACCTAGTACCGCTGATATCGGGCATACCTCAAGTGCGAGAGTGCCACTCAGCTATCGGTGATATCGATATGATCATTTATGCGCAAGCGGATTCTATGGAACAAATGGAAGATGTGCGCTGTCGCTTAGAAAGCTTGCCCAGATTAACCTCTATCACCACTAAGGCTATCTATAAACGACTGATATCGCGTTAATGGGTTTAACTAAAGTGAATCTGCGTCTGGTTTTACGGTTATCGTTATTTTGTTTTGACCTTTTTCAAAAGGCCTTTGATCGCTTCTTTTCGCAGTAATTCCAATTCACCACTTTTCTGCATTTCAATAATCACCCGATCAAGTTTTTCAACTAAATCTTCATGCTTTTTATGTACATAGTGATATACCAGCATTCGACTTAAAGGTGGAGACAGAGCCTGTATAGATTTCATGCCCATGTCTTTAATCAACACTAGGCCATTAATTTTTGCGGTTATCGCGACATCAATTCT
>MABF01000238.1 GCA_002163025.1 'Osedax' symbiont bacterium Rs2_46_30_T18 | reverse complement strand
AAATTCTAGTTTAGACTTGTCACATATCCAGCTGAACTGGATTGTTGTTTTTCGCTTAAATCTGAGGGCAAGTGTGGCTGTATCAGGAAAATTGTAATGAAGAAATTTGCTGGTATTTAGGTTGGCATAAAAGGCTGTTATGCGCGAGAGAAGTTACGTTTGCCGCACTGCAAATAGGCAAACGTAACGAGTGTTGTCGACGGCTAGTTTAGCAGCGAGATATCCGCTATATGCAAAAATAACTGGCGCAGCTTTTGTAACAGTGCCAGACGGTTTTGCCGTACTGCGTCTTCCTCTGCCATCACCATGACATTATCAAAGAAATGGTCTATAGGTTGCTGCAGGCTTGCAAGTAAAGTTAGCGCGCCGCGATAATCTGAACTTTCGAACATTGGTGTTAGTTTTGCCGTGAGTTCACTTAAACAAGTATCCAGCTCGATCTCTGCAGCTTCAGTAAACAAGCTGGCATCGATTGGCAGATGCTTATCGAGTTGCTGCTTATCGAGAATATTTGAAACGCGTTTATTGGCTGCACTCAAAGATTGCGCACTGGCTAATGAACGAAAGTGCTCAACCGCATTCACTCGCTTGTCGAAATCTAGAGGCTTGCTAGGGGCTAAAGCGGCAACGGCAAGATAAGTATCAATCCGTATGGCGCGATCCTCATAATAGGCTCTGAGACGCTCCAGCATGAACAACACGACTTGTTCTGTAATCTGTTGCTTGTCGGTCTCTGCTATGGCCATATGTTGTGCAACAGCCAACTCTACCAGCTGTTTGAGATCCAAATCGAGCTTTTGCTCGATAATAATCCGCAGTACGCCAACGGTTGCCCGTCGCAGTGCAAAAGGGTCTTTAGAGCCCGTTGGAGGCTGGCCTATACCAAACATGCCGGTTAAGGTATCTAACTTGTCTGCCAGAGCCAGTGCTATACCGGTTTTAGTGGCTGGTAATTGGTCCCCGGCAAATTTCGGCAGGTATTGCTCGAATATGGCTTGTGCTACTTCGGCATCTTCACCGTCATTTAAGGCGTAGTGATAGCCCATTAGCCCCTGTAAATCAGTAAATTCAAAGACCATATCTGTGACTAAGTCGGTTTTCGCTAGGATTGCCGCGCGATGTGCTTTTTGTTGGTCACCGCCGATCAGTACTGTGATATGGCTCGCCAGGGCAGCAATTCGTTCGCTCTTCTCATAAACAGTCCCCAACTGCTGCTGGAAAACTATCTTTTTCAACTTATCACAGCGCGACTCCAGGCTGATCTTCTTGTCATTTTCGAAGAAAAATTTTGCATCAGCGAGTCGCGGGCGGATAACTTTTTCGTTGCCGGCTATAACTTTATTACGATCCTTTGATTCTATATTACTGATAGTAATGAAATTTGGCATTAATTGGCCTGATTCATCAGTAGTATAAAAATATTTTTGATGCTCTTTCATTGATAAAATCAATGCTTCTTGAGGTACTGATAGAAATTCTTTATCGAAAGCACCGCTCAGTGCTACTGGCCATTCGTTCAGTCCGGTGACCTCAATCAACAAATCATCTTCGATATGAGCGACGCAATTAATTAGCGCAGCCTGCTCTTTTACTTGCTGTACTATCTTTTCTCTGCGTTTAGAGAAGTCGGCAATTACATAGGCTTGCTCTAATTTGTCTTCATACTCTGCTGGGTTGTTGATAGTGATTGGCTGTTGATGATGGAATCTATGGCCGCGGCTTTGGTTGCCAGCTTGGGCGCCGAGAATTTCACAATCGATTACAGTTTGATCAAACAGCATGACTAGCCATTGAACCGGTCGCACGAATTCAAGCTTACTGGCCCCCCAGCGCATGCGTTTAGCTATCGGTAGCTTGTTTATAGATTGTTCAACGATAGCTGGCATCAAAGCAGCCAAAGGTTTAGCCGCAATCTCCTGGGTATAGCTGATTTTACCGCCCAGCTCACTAAGTTGATCGAGTTCAGCATTGTTCTTCTTGGCAAAACCTATTAATGCTCTGCTTGGATTGCCCTCGGCATCGTAGCAGATTTTTATTGGTGGCCCCTGCACGCTATTTACTGAGGCAGGTATTTCGTCAATCAGGCCGCTAATCTTTACCGCAAGGCGCCTTGGCGTAGCAAAGTTTTCCACTTTGCAGCCCTCTAACAGTGCCTGTGCATCTTTTCCTAGTTCAGCTTTCAGGCCTTCAATTATCCCGCTGCTGAAAGCGTTAGAAAGTGTCTGTAGTGACATAGGGGGGAGTTCAGCGGTTCCAAGCTCAACTAAAAAGTCTACGGCAGCCATTATTTACTCTCCTTTAATGCAGCTAATGCTTCAAGACGTATCCCTTCCTCTGCAAGAGGAAAGCCTAATTTTGCTCTGGATTCTAAATAGGCTTCTGCAACGCCGCGGGTAAGGGTGCGTACCCGTAAGATGTATCTCTGCCTCTCGGTTACAGATATCGCCTTCCTTGCGTCTAGCAAGTTGAAAGTATGAGACGCTTTTAGGGTCTGCTCGTAAGCGGGTAGTGGTAAGTTAGCTTCTAACAGTTTATTGCACTCTCGCTCATGAAAGTCGAATGTGGAAAACAGGTGCTCCACATCCGCATGTTCGAAGTTATACGTGGACTGCTCAACTTCATTCTGATGAAATACATCACCGTAGGAGATGCTAGTGCCATCTGGGTTTGTTGCCCAGACTAAGTCGTAGACGCTATCTACATCCTGGATATACATCGCTAGGCGCTCCAGGCCATAGGTAAGCTCTCCGGTAACCGGATAGCACTCCAGGCCGCCTACCTGTTGGAAATAGGTGAATTGCGATACTTCCATACCGTCCAGCCAAACTTCCCAGCCCAGACCCCAGGCACCTAGTGTAGGAGATTCCCAGTTGTCTTCGACAAAGCGAATGTCGTGAACCAGAGGGTCGACACCCAGTGCTTCTAAAGAGCCTAAATAGAGTTCCTGGATGTTGTCAGGGGAGGGCTTTAAAACCGTCTGGAACTGATAGTAATGTTGCAGTCGGTTAGGGTTTTCCCCATAGCGTCCATCTGTTGGTCGTCTGCTGGGCTGCACATAAGCTGCTTTCCATGACTCCGGGCCAATGGCGCGTAAAAATGTAGCTGGGTGGAAGGTCCCGGCCCCGACTTCCATATCTAAAGGTTGTATTACCACACAGCCATGTTTTGACCAATATGTTTGTAATGCAAGAATTAAATCTTGGAATGTAGCTCCTTTGGGTGCCGGTGTAGCAGTCACAATGTTCACCTGTATTTTAGTTTCTGGTTAATGTTGGTAGTTTTTCCATTGTTGGAAAAAATAAGGCGAGAATTATACAACAATAATTGATTTATTAGTTTCATCTGTGGACAAATATTTCTGCATGCTAGCGCTTGAGATTTTTAGTATCAGTCGTTGTATTGTCCTAGTGGCTGTCTTGCAAGGCTGTTGACGTCTAGGCGCGGCACTGTTTTGCGCCGCGCAGATATCAGTTATTGTAATTTTAATAGTCGCGAGTTAAATATTCTAAAATTTCTATCACTTGTTCGGTGTTTTGGGCCACCGCTTGAGCAGCTGCATCTATTTCCTTGAGAGGATGAATAATATCATCTGCGTGCTCTACTATCAGCGCTTTGCCTTTGGCGACAGCAATGCCGGCATCAAAAGCGGCATTCCACTGCTTATATTTGTCTCCAAATCTGACAACCACTATGTCTGCTCGCTCTATAGCTGTCATCTGTCTCATACTATTAATCTTGGCGGCTTTGTGGTCTTTCCAATAATTACTGCTCTCGGGGCCCAGGATGTTTTCTGCGCAGTCATCGCTAGATTGATGATCTGTATTGGGTGTTAAAATGGTAATCGGAAGTTGTTTATCGATTACTGATTTTTTAATTTTTTCACGCCAGTCGCTGTGTATTTCACCGGATAGATAGACTGTATATTGCATTTTAATCCCCTTTATTATTAATTTTAGTTTTCTCAGCCGGCAACTGGGTTTGATTGTGTTGCGTAGCTGGTATATTAAGTAATTTTCTAGCCCGCATTATATAATGCCTAGCCTTTTACTCGAGAGATTATTTAGCTGTATGCGATATATTAAAATTATTGTGGGTCTTTTTTTCTTGTTCTGCATGGCTCTTTTGCCTTTGGCGGTCAGTCAGTCATTTGGCCGTTTTTTGGCTAAACTGATGTCTTGGCAAAAACACTCTCGAAGCTACACTGTCTCTAAGCGCAACATTGATAGTTGTTTTCCGGCCCTTTCTGCACAAGATAAAATACAATTGCTTAAGTCCAGTTTAGAGCACACGGCAATGTCATACGCAGAGATGGGTATGTCATGGCTGTGGCCTACTTCTATGTCACTGGCTAAAGTGACCAGTGTGAAGGGAGAGGAGCTACTAACCGCAGCCGTAGCACAGGGGAGGGGGGTTCTGATTATTGCGCCGCACATTGGCAACTGGGAAGTGTTAAACCTGTTTGCCTCTAATAAATATGCAATCACCGTGCTCTATAAACAGCCTAAACTCAAGTTTTTTGATTGGCTCATTAACAAAATGCGAAAGAGGCTGGGCGGGGACATGGCTCCTGCCAATGCAGCAGGAGTAAAAAAATTGATTAAAAAATTACGTGGCAATGGCGTAATCGCAATTTTACCCGATCAGGAACCTGTCGACGGTAGTGGCCAGTTCTGCTCTTTTTTTGGTCACCCTGCATATACCATGACCTTGCTGTCTCAGCTCGCTAGAAAAACAAACTGTAAAGTGATCGCAGGAGTTGCCCTGCGAGAGCCCGGTGGTAAAGGTTTTGCCATAGAGTTTAGCGAGGTTGACACTGATATTAACAGCAGCGATCTTAATATATCCCTGAATGTATTAAATAACACTATCGAGACCATCGTCACCGCTAACCCAGAACAGTACCAGTGGGAATATAAGAGATTCAAGAAAACTCCGCCGGGGATGGCCAAGTTTTATTGAATCTTATGAGTCTTACCTTCGCCAGAATATCGGTGTAAAGAGTATCAATAAGGTAAATACTTCGAGCCGGCCCAATAACATGGAAAAGCACAATACCCATTTTGCTGTATCATTTATGCCCCCGTAGTTAGTCGCTACATCTCCGAGTCCAGGGCCCAAGTTGTTAAGCGTGGCTGCAACTGCCGACCATGCAGTTATCTGGTCTAGCCCGGTTGCCATCAAGGCTAACAGCATCAGTACAAACATCATCATGTACACCGAGAAAAATCCCCATACCGCCTGTAGAATTTTCTCTGATATCGGTTTTTGACTAAGCTTTACCGGGAACACTGCGTTGGGGTGAACCAGTCTCTTTATCTCTCTGTGGCCTTGCTTAAATATCAGTAATACCCTGATTATTTTCATGCCCCCGGCGGTTGATCCCGCACAGCCTCCGGCGAATGCAGTGAGCATCAGCATGAAGGGTAGAACAGTCGGCCAGCTGGTGAAGTCAGTGGTAGCGAATCCGGTTGTTGTGGCAATAGAAACAGCCATGAAAACCGATTCACTTATGGCTTTTAGTGGCTCATATGTTTTGGTTATAGACAATATGCTAACGCTGACGATAATTGTCAGCAACAACGTAGTTATGAAGAACTTAACTTCTGGGTCCTGCCAGTAATGTCCAATAGACTGTTTGCGCCAGGCAAAAAAATGTAAGCTAAAATTGAGTGCTGATACGATCATGAAAATAGTGGCGATGGACTCAATTAGTTGGCTGTCGAAGTACCCTATGCTCTCATCGTGGGTTGAGAATCCGCCTATCGCCACCGTCGAGAAGCTATGTGTAATTGCATCGAAGAAGCTCATTCCTGCCAACCAATAACTTAAGGTACAGACCAAGGTTAAAGATGCATATATGTACCAAAGTGCCTTGGCTGTTTCGGCGATTCTTGGCGTTAATTTACTGTCTTTAACCGGGCCAGGGGTTTCTGCTCGATACAGCTGCATTCCCCCAATACCTAACATAGGCAGGATCGCAACGGCGAGGACGATGATACCCATGCCACCAAGCCATTGCAGTTGTTGACGGTAAAAAAGGATGGACTTTGGAAGCTCGTCTATGCCGGTGATAACTGTTGCGCCAGTTGTTGTTAGGCCTGACATGGACTCGAACATTGCATCTACTATGCTTAAGTCTAATTCTGCTGCCAATGCAAATGGTATAGAGCCAAAAATACTTAAGACCAGCCAGAACATTACTGTCACAACAAAGCCATCTCTTGTTCTCAGGTCTTGTGATACTTTGTAGGCTGGCAGCCAGAATATAAATCCTGTTGTAAAGGTGATACCCAAGCAGAGATAGAATATCGAGTGCACTCCGTCTTCGTATATATGTGAAACTACAGCCGGAGGGATCATTGTTATACTGAATATCATCAATAAGATGCCGAGTATTCTTAGTATTATTCTGTAATGCATAGTTTATAACTGCTATTGGATGAGTGGGTTCTTGTTATGTTGATTTTATTGTTGTCAATTAGCACTTGTCTGTATCGCGGGCAGGGTATGTAGCGCACGATCGATTACTCCTAGAAGAATGCCAGTCCAACTTGGAATAATTTCTCAATTTCATTGATTTTGTTTTTGTCTACCAGAAACAAGATTAAATGATCATCGTTTTCTACTACTACGTGGTCGTGCGCAATAATTACCTTATCATCTCTGACTAGCGCGCCTATGGTTGTTCCCTGCGGTAATTCAATATCGCGCAGTGCTTTGCCTACCACTTTTGAGCTGTGTTCGTCACCGTGAGCAACTACTTCCATAACCTCTGCAGCCCCTCTTCTCAAAGAGTGGACTGCAGCTACATCACCTTTTCTGACGTGGGTTAGTAACGCTCCAATGGTCGTCTGTTGCGGCGAAATTGCTATATCAATAACTCCACCTTGAACTAAATCTACATACGCAGGGTTGTTAATTAATGTCATGACGGTTTTGGCGCCCATTTTCTTTGCCAGCATAGATGCCATAATATTGGCTTCATCGTCGTTAGTTAGAGCGCAGAATACATCGGTGTCTTCAATGTTTTCTTCAAGTAACAGGTCGCGGTCAGAAGCATTTCCATGCAGGACGATGCTTTTTGTCAGAGTGCTGGCAAGGGTGTTGCATCTGTCTAAGACCCGTTCAATTATCTTTACCTTGAAGTCGTTTTCAATAGAAGCTGCTAACCTTGCGCCGATATTCCCTCCGCCCGCTATTAAAATTCTTTTGTAGGGGTTGTCTAAACGTCGCAATTCGCCCATAACCGGAAGTATATCTTCTGTGGCAGCAATAAAGAACACTTCATCATCCACCTCAATTACAGTATCTCCCTGAGGGGTGATGGGGCTGCCCTTGCGAAATATTGCTGCAACTCTGGTATCGATATTGGGCATATGTTGTTTTAGAAAGGAAATCTGATTTCCAACCAACGGGCCTCCGTGATAAGCCTTGACGGCCACCAGCTGGGCCTTGCCCTCTGCAAAATCCAATACTTGTAATGCGCCCGGTCGCTCGATGAGTCGCTTGACATTTTTCGTGACTAGTTGCTCTGGGCTAATAATTACATTGACCGGCACCGCGTCCTTGCAAAATATTCTCTTGGCGTACTTTATATAATCGTGACTTCTAACTCGGGCAATTTTGGTTGGTGTTTTATACAGTGTTTGTGCCAGTTGACAGGCAATCATATTAACTTCATCACTGCTTGTTACTGCAATTAACATGTCAGCATCTTCGGCGCCGGCCCTCTGTAAAGTGCCGGGATAAGAGCCCATGCCTTCGACGGTGCTAATGTCCAATCTGTCTTGGAGCTCTCGAAGACGGTCGGCGTCCCTGTCAACGATAGTGATGTCATTAGCTTCGTTTGCCAGATTTTCCGCTAGCGTTCCGCCGACCTGGCCCGCGCCGAGAATGATGATTTTCATATAGGTTGCTCTGTTGTCTTTGTTGGTGGCATTTATTCTAATCTATTTGCATCAAGTGCTCAGTATAATGGTTATGAGTCCTTTGTCATTAAGCATCCGTCTTCTCGATGATCGCGTAATAGAAGCCATCGTTTGCATCTGCCGCAGGAAACAGTTGGCGTCCGTATTTTCTGCTCACTCCCCAGTTTTCATTTATCTCTATGTGTCTGGCGTCTTCATGCTCGCGCAAGAAGCTTGCGATCATGTTTTCGTTTTCCTGGGGAAATATTGAGCATGTTGCATAGATTACCCTACCTTTATTTTTAAGCAGTCCCCACAAGTTTTCCAAAATAGCTCTTTGTAGCTTTACAATACTGTGTATATCTTCTGATTTACGCAGCAATTTTATGTCTGGGTTGCGGCGTATCACTCCGGTAGCGCTGCACGGCGCATCCAATAATATTTTATCGAAGAGTTTCCCATTCCACCAATCTCGATTGGTTGCGTCGCCAATGTGCAGCTTACACGCTAGGTTTATTCTCTGGAAATTTTCAGCAATCCTCTCGGCACGATGTTGTTCTAGCTCTAGTCCCTGAAAAGTTGTTGCTTTACCTTGGTTTAGCTCTAACAAGTGCAGTAGCTTACCACCAGGGGCACTGCAGGCATCGAGAATATTTTCACCTTCCTGAGGGTCAACCAAGGGCGCCGCTAGCTGTGCTGCTTCGTCTTGTACGCTAAATTCGCCAGTGGAAAAACCTTCAATTGCTGTTACATCTGTAGGTATCTCAAGAATAAGTCCATATTTTGAATATTCGGTCTCTTTTGCTGCAATACCTTGTCTTTGTAATTTATTCAACAATGTTTCACGTGAAACTTTGCTGATGTTAGTTCTCAGCGTGAGGGGAGGGTGAAGGTCATTTGCAGCAAGGATAGATTGCCATTGCTCTGGCCAGTTATGCTTTAGCTTCTCAATAAACCAATGTGGATGATTGTATTTAAAGGATTTGTCAGAAGAGAGCTGTTCTATGATTGTGCTTTGCTGTCTTTGGAAGTTACGTAAGGTGGCATTGACAAGTGATGTTGCCCATGGCTTTTTTAGTGCTTTACAGACATCAACTGTTTCGCTGATCGCTGCATGTTCAGCAATTCGCAGTTTGTAAAGTTGATACAGTCCGATCAAGAGGAGAGCCTGAATGTCAGCATCCTTTGGTTTTAAAGGTTTGCTAACAAGCTTGTTTAATATGCACAGCAGTTGCGGGTAATGGCGCATGCTGCCATAACAAAGTTGCTGCAACAAAGGTTTGAGGTTGTCAGGGCAATCAACGAGGTTCTTCTGCAGCGAATATTTAAGGGCGCCACTGTCACATAGCAGCGGAGTGAGGGTTTTTACAGCGAGTTGTCTGACATTCATTATTTGGTTTCGTCTATACAGGGGGTTGTAAAGCAGCTACCTGGAGAGAATAGCTCACGTTTTGAGTTGATTAAATCACGAGCAGAAAGTTGTTTGCCACCAGGAACTTGCAGTGACTTAATAAGAAGCTTAGTGCCTCCTTTGCAGAGTACTTCTATCCCTGATTTATCTGTTCTACAAATAGTCCCTACTAATGCAGAATCAAAGAGAGGGTCTGTTTCTGAGTTACTAGCAACGGCATTCCAAAGTCTGATTACTGTAGTGCCTATGTTAGAATGCGCCACTGGCCTGGGTGATAAGCCCCTGATCAGTAGAGATATTTGTGATGCATCTTGATTCCAATCTATCTGGCCTTCGGATTTGAAAAGTTTACTGGCATAGCAGGCTAATTGATCGTCTTGGCGGGTAGCTGTACTAGTACCGTCGGCTAATTGCTGAAGAGTTTTCAGAAGCGAATTGCAGCCGATAGGGATTAGAGCATCATGTAGTTGGCCGCTTGTCATGGTAGCTGTAATATCTATAGTTTGTTTGTTGAGCATATCACCGGTATCCAGCCCTTTATCCATTTGCATGATGGTGACACCCGTGGATAGATCTCCCGCGAGCAAGGCGCGTTCGATAGGAGCTGCACCTCTCCATTTAGGCAGTAGTGAGGCATGTACGTTGATGCAGCCTAATCTTGGGGTGTCCAATACGGCTTGCGGTAATAAAATACCGTAAGCTACAACCACCATAATATCAGCGTCCAATTCACTTAGCTGTTTGACACTGTCTGGGTCTTTGAAATTATCAGGCTGATAAACGGGGATATCATGAGCAAGAGAAACTTTTTTAACAGCACTTTGGTTGATTTTTTTGCCTCTGCCGGCACGTCGATCAGGCTGTGTATAAGTTGCAACTAGTTGATGATGGCTGTCTATTAACGCAATTAATGATTGTGCGGCAAATTCTGGAGTACCGGCAAAAACGATTTTAAGTGATTTGGACATTTTGTACCTATGCGCAAGGTGTTGGATGAGTGATGCTACTGCTGTTGTCGGTGGATTTTTTCTAGTTTTGATTTGATTCTGCTGCGTTTCAGCTTCGATAAGTAGTCAACAAAAAGTTTGCCATCTAAATGGTCTATCTCGTGCTGGATGCAGACAGCGAGAAGGTCAGTGGCTTCAAAGTTGATAGCTTTGCCTGTTTTGTCGAGGGCTTCGACTAGGATATGTTTGGGTCTTTCTACCTCTTCATAGAAGCCGGGAACAGAGAGGCATCCCTCTTGCATCTTATCGGTGTCAGCGTCGATGATGCTGAAACTGGGGTTTATTAAAACCAGTGGCTGGTTTCTATCTTCTGAGATATCTATGGTAATTATTCTCTGGTGAATATCCACTTGGGTGGCGGCCAGTCCTATTCCTGGAGCTTGGTACATAGTGCTGAACATGTCGTCAATGATGTTGGCGAGTGATTGGTCGAAGTTTTGTACATCGCTGGCTACAGTGCGCAGTCTGGGGTCAGGAAATTCCAAAATTGTTAATAGAGTCATAATAACTAACCAATTTAAAGATGGATTGTGATGAAAGTTACCGCAAATATTCAGCATGTATTATACTGAGTCTTGAGCTTGTTCTGTTAGTCTATTTTACGGTTTTTTTAGCTGGGGAGTATTATCATTTGCCCAGTACAGAATATTCTGTTATTCAGAGTGTTACCTTTTATTTTTATGTATTTATTGAGGCTGTTATGAACAAAGTTCATAGTATAAGAAACGCCATATTTATAGTTCTGATTGTAGTTTTTGCTCCAATTCTCAATGCTCAATCAATCTTGAAGAATGATTATCCTAATGAATACATAGTTAAGAAGGGGGATACGCTATGGGATATATCCGCTGTGTTTCTGAAATCTCCCTGGCTTTGGCCACAGATATGGGAGCACAACAGTCAAATCTCTAATCCTCATTTGATCTATCCGGATGATGTTATTTATTTGCGCTATAGAAATGGCCAGCCCTACTTAACGACGAATAAGTTTTCTGAATCTAAAATGGTTCCCAGAGTCCGTGAGGCTGGTCGATTCTCAGCTATTTCTGCAATCCCCAAAATCGCATTGCAGTCTTTCGTGGCAGGGCACCGAATAGTAGCAGCCGATGCTGCAGCAAGAATGCCGTATGTCCTTGCTGGAGCCGGTCTTAGAAATTTGATTGCCTCTGGAGATGAAATTTTTATCCGCGGTGTTTTAGACCCCGATTACATTACTTACGATATATATCGGGTGGGTAAGACTTATGGTGCAGAGCACGGTCTAAGCACAGAAAATACTGAAATCATTAAGGTAGGTACGCTGGATGTTATTAGTAAACAAGGTGATATAAGCAGAGCCCTGGTCACTAAGTCGAAAGGCTTGGTTCGCAAGGGGGATATCATCGTCAGGAGTAATGCCTTGGCTTTGAAACCTTTGTACCACCTTGCAGCTGCGCCGCAAGCGCTTGAAGGGAAAGTTATAGCCGCAGTCAATGAAGCCTATCAAATTGCCAAATATGATGGTGTAGTCATTAATCTAGGCGCGAAATCAAGTATTTACCCAGGTCACGTCTTTAATGTGGTAAAAGCCCCGGTGCAAGTAGAAGATCCTAGGACTAAAGAATTAATCACTATTTCAAATCAAGCCAATGCTGTATTGATGGTGGTGAATGTCTTTGAAAACTTAAGCTATGGCATTGTTTTGAGCGCCTCTGATGCGGTTGCTCCAGGGGATTCATTAACTAGCATAGAATAGCCTCCCCAGAGCTAAGACCTGCCTGTCGCTAAAAATTTAGGGGTAGGTATGTTCACAATAAACAGCCGCTTGTTGCTAGCATTAAGTATCTTGCCAAAAGTAGGGCGCCAGACTATTCGAAAGCTTCTCTCTGCGAGTGCAGGGAGTCTCCAGCCAGACTTAGATTTGCTGCAATCAATGACTGGTGCAAATAATTATCGGTTACTAAAAAATTATTTACAATCTTCTGGCGAGCTGTACGAAAGAGTTTGTACTACCACTGAGGTTTTGCATCAACTGCAGATAAGATGCATCAATTATACTGACATTGAGTACCCGCCACTGCTACTGCAAATCCCGGATTATCCGCTGTTACTGTTCTGTAAGGGTGATCAAAAAATACTGAGTAAGCCACAGATCGCCATAGTCGGTAGCAGGCAGGCAAGTAGAAGCAGTTTGCGCCATGCCTATAGCTTTTCAAGGCAGCTGGCGCAATCAGGCTTAGTTATTACCAGCGGTTTAGCCAGAGGTATAGATGGTGCTGCGCACAGTGGCGCTGTTGATCATAATTTTCCAAGTATAGCGGTAATGGGAACAGGGCTGGACGTCGTGTACCCAAGGGGACACCAGCAAATGGCTGGTAAATTATTGAAATCAGGTTGTTGGTTGTCCGAGTATCTGCCAGGTACTGCTCCTTTAGCGGGCAATTTTCCTCAGAGAAACCGCATCATTAGTGGTCTGGCTTTAGGTGTATTGATTGTCGAGGCCAAGCTTAAAAGCGGAACTTTAATCACTGCACGAATGGCTCTGGAACAAAATAGAGATGTCTTTGCCATTCCTGGACCGATTGAGTATTCAGGCAGTGTCGGCTGTCATCAATTAATAAGTGATGGTGCAGTTTTGGTGCAATCTGCAAACGATATTTTATCTGAATTGAATTTCTCTGACCAGGTTTTGGGGGTGAATGAGCAGGCGACTAATGAATCTACTAAAACTCTTGCAGAGCCGCTATATGGTTTGTTGGGTAATATAGATTACACTCATACAAGTCTTGTTCAAATAGCTTCACAGAGCCAGAGTGCAATTGCCTCTCTGACAAGTTCGCTTGTCGAGCTGGAGTTGTTAGGGTTTATCCAGTCATCAGGGGATGGGTACATCCGCTTGAAATAGTTTTTATGTTCAATATGATTTTTTTGGTATCTATAGCAGTAATAGGAAATTAGCAGCACAGTGCTGAAAGTATTTGTAATTTAACAGCCAGATCGGGACAATAGCGCCAATTATTTTAATCATATGGAAAATACCATGTCGCAAAAATTTATTGCAATCCTAATGGGCTCCGACTCTGACTTACCAGTAATGAAATCTGCAGTTGCAGTGCTCAGAAGCCTGGGTGTCAATTTTGAAATGAAAGTTAGCTCTGCTCATCGCACGCCTGCTTATACCCACGATTATGTGAAAGATGCTGATAAGCGTGGTGCTGTTGCCTTTATCTGTGCCGCTGGTATGGCAGCTCATCTAGCAGGTGCCGTGGCTGCCGCTACGACTAAGCCGGTAATAGGCGTACCTATCGAATCGTCTCTGGACGGTCTTGATGCGCTACTCTCAACAGTGCAGATGCCCGGTGGTATCCCTGTCGCTACTGTTGCTATCGGTAAAGCAGGTGCTAAAAATGCCGCTTATCTGGCCGCACAGATCATGGCGGTAGCTGATCCGGCGCTGGCTGAGCGAGTGCGTTTAGATCGCGCTGCTAGTGCTGATGCCGTTATAGCCAAAGATAAAGCGCTACAGGTACAAATCGAAAATGGCGAAATATAGGGTTCGACTTGAAAGTTGATCAAGAAAAAATTAACACTGCCATTGATGTTTTAAGCAATGGCGGTGTTATAGCTTATCCCACAGAAGCTGTCTGGGGTCTGGGGTGTAACCCATACTCTCAGGCGGCCGTCTCAAAAATCCTTACTATTAAAGACCGACCTGAAGCCAAAGGCTTAATCCTAGTAGCAGCATCAATGACTCAACTGAGCAGTTTGTTAACGGGCGTCAGTGATAATCAATTACAGACCTTGCAAGATTCATGGCCCGGGCCAGTCACTTGGATCATTGAAGATCATGGCGATTTAATTCCGCAGTGGGTTAAAGGGGATTTCAGCTCAGTGGCAGTTAGAGTGAGTGATCACCCATTAGTCGTGGCCCTTTGTGATGCCTATGGCGGATTTTTAGTGTCTACTTCGGCAAACCCCTCGGGTTTGCAGCCAGCGTCCACTGAGGGTGCTTGTAGAAGCTATTTTGGCACTGCAGTTGATTGTTACTTGTCTGGTAGTCTCGGTGGTTGTACAACACCTAGTAGTATACGAATATTAAATGGCGGAGCTATTCTCCGATAGCCCGCAACCCATTCCTATTATAAAGGTCCAGCAATGTCAGAAGTTGATGTGGATGCAGTTAAGCATTATTTGCACGATTTACAAGATAACATTTGTCAGGCGTTAGCCGGGCAAGATGGCGCTGCTGGTTTTGTTGAAGACAATTGGATAAGGCCAGAAGGCGGAAGCGGGCGAACCCGGCTAATCACTAATGGCGCTGTGTTCGAAAAGGGCGGCGTTAATTTTTCTCATGTACACGGAGTAAGCATGCCGGGTTCAGCAACGGCTGCGCGGCCTGAGCTGGCGGGCAGAAGTTTTCAGGCGATGGGGGTGTCATTAGTCATGCATGCCAACAACCCTTTCGTGCCTACATCCCATGCAAATGTAAGGTTCTTTATTGCCAGTAAAGAGGGCGAAGAGCCGGTTTGGTGGTTTGGTGGGGGGCTGGATTTGACGCCTTACTATGGATTTGAGGAAGACTGTGTGCACTGGCACAACGTTGCCAGGGAGAGTTGTAGGCCATTTGGTGATGATGTCTATCCTAAATACAAAAAATGGTGTGATGAGTATTTCTATATCAAGCATCGCCAGGAAGCTAGGGGAGTGGGCGGCTTGTTTTTCGATGACTTGTCTGAGCCTGATTTTGCTACTAGCTTTGCACTAATGCGCTCTATTGGAAATAGTTACCTGCCCGCATATTTGCCTATTGTCGAAAAGCGCCAACAGCTTAGTTTTTCAGAGCGTGAAAAAGATTTTCAATTGCACCGTCGCGGTCGCTATGTAGAATTCAATTTGGTCTACGATAGAGGTACTCTGTTTGGTCTACAGTCCAATGGTCGCACAGAGTCAATTCTTATGTCTTTGCCACCAGAAGTTAAATGGAGTTATGACTATCAAGTAGCTGATGGTAGTAAGGAATCTGAGTTATATTCAAAGTTTTTACCTGTCAGAGACTGGCTGAAATAGAGGTATAAGATGAACAAAATTGATCAGTATGCTGTTGTCGGCAATCCTATAGGGCATTCCAAAAGCCCATTGATTCATAAAATGTTCGCTCAGCAGAGTAATCAGCAACTAGACTATGTCACTAAACTGGTTGCCCTGGATAGATTCGCCGCAGATGTTAATAGCTTTTTTGCCGATCAAGGTTGTGGATTGAACGTAACAGTGCCTTTTAAGCAGCAGGCGTGGGATATTGCAAATCAACTCTCCGATGCGGCCAGGCTAGCGGGAGCAGTTAACACTTTGTGGATAAAAGACGGTCAAATACAAGGCGATAACACGGATGGCATCGGTTTAGTCAGGGATCTGATCAGTAATAATGGATATCAGTTGGCCAATAAGAAAATATTAATTTTAGGTGCAGGAGGCGCCGTGCGGGGGGTATTGCAGCCTATTATCGCTGAACGGCCTTCGAGTATTACGATAGCCAATCGTACTTTGTCTAAAGCATTAGAATTAGCCACTATTTTTTC
>MABF01000184.1 GCA_002163025.1 'Osedax' symbiont bacterium Rs2_46_30_T18 | reverse complement strand
ATAGCAGTGCAAAGAACACATTTTGTCGTCTGGCCTGTACATCTTTGGTGAATAGTTTGGCAAGGCGCTCTCCTGCTAATGTCCAAATGCTAAAGGCGATGAAGTTATTTAGGGTAAAAATGCTGCTGATCCACAGTGCATGCAGCCAGATATTCTGCCCCTCTAGCAAGCTGAACTGGCTGAACATTAAGACAATGATCACATAGGCTTTGGGGTTTAACAGTAATAATATACCGCCATCTATAAACCCCGCCCGCGATGCCTGAATGTCACTTTTGCAGCTCCCCGCTGTTGCCAGACACCAGGCAAGGTACAAGACATAGGCGCTGCCTGCAAAACGTAATACTGTCAGTAAAATCTCTGATGATCGGGTAAATGCGGCAAAACCTAAGCCAATAGCTAAAGTTACCAGCCAAGTAGCCAGGTGGTAGCCAGCGTTCGCGTTTAAGGTACTGACAAAACCAAAGCGCGCGCCATTGGCGGCAAAAAATAAATTACCCGGGCCAGGGCTATAGGCCAGCGGGAAAAGAAACAGTAATAGAGCAATAGTTAGTTCGAGCATTTCGCTATCCTCAGAAATCGATAGCACAAATTATAGCTATTGCCGATGCAGTTAATATCCGAAACTTGCGAATTGAAAAAGCCGTTGGCTAACACAAGCAGTACTAGCCCCTGGTTCCTATCAATTACTGCACATTAACTACAAAATCTTTGTCGTGAGGCTCAGTAATTTTTCGATCTGATTCTCAGTTAAGTCTCCCATTAGTTCCTCAGTGCAGTGTTCAAAGCTGACACTGGCATCTTTAAATAACTGTTGACCGGCCTCTGAAAGCTTCACTAAACTCTGCCTTGCATCGCGAGGATTGGCTTCCTTCTCGACTATTTTTATTTTTTCCATCGGCGCGATCAAACGCGTCACCCCAGAGGCACTGATACCAACCCGCTCCGCCAGCTCAATCCGGCGCATCGTTTTCAGTACACTGCCATTAAGGTGATACATGATCAGGTATTCGGTAAAACTAATACCGTGATAACTTAACTGGCCGTCAATACGCTTAGATATTTTTGATGCTAATAACATATTATGAATAATAAACTCGGCACTTAATGATTTTTCTTGCATGATAATTCCTTGTGATATACTTGATCAGTCAAGCATAAATCAATTAAAGCGTATTGCAACAGTTTTTTCTATTACTTACAAACTCCAATGTTCCAGAATATAACGCTATAAGTAAGGTATTAAATTCAGGGAGGAATATGGCAAGCGCATTCAGCTATGGCTCCAAAAGCAACGCTTTTTTAACCTAGCAACAGCCTTGCAATCTAGTGTTATCGGCGAAATTACTTCCCGCTTTGATTTATAAAGCCTTAAAGTTAATCAGTTAATTTTAAGGCTTTATAACAACTGCTCAACGTAACAACATATAATCGGGCGTCGCTTCCCTACAACAACAAATCAACCGCGTTTAGGCTATAAATATCAGTCACTAATGAATACCATCGCCTGAGGTAATGATCTATGCAATATCACATCCGAGCATACCGCGAGACCGATAAAGATCAACTTAACCAGTTGGCGGTTTTAGCTTTTGAGCAGTATTCTCATCTCTACTCTGATTGGCCTGAATTCAGTAAAAAAGTAGCGCAAATGTCATCACTAACCGAACACTGTGAAATACTGATCGCAGCACAGGAGTCAAAAATCCTTGGCGCTGTTGCATACAATGGACCTTACAAGGCCAAAGCGGAATTTTTCAAACCTGAATGGGCGGTGATACGTATGCTGGTGGTTAATCCTGAGTATCGCGGTTCGGGTATAGGCCGCAGGCTCGTAGAAAACTGCCTGGCACATGCAAGACGAGACGATGTGCAGGTAATTGCCCTGCACACATCAGAGATAATGGAAGTTGCGCTGCCTATGTATCAGGGCATGGGGTTTGAGTACTATGCACAAGCGCCCGATATTCACTCAGTCAAATATGCTATCTATACTCACAGACTAGCAGCATAATTCTCAGCTTTTAGTAGTAGCAATTTTGTTCAATAATGCGCCTATATAAATTGTTAGTATTGCCGATAAATAAATTTCAAAGCTCAGGGGTTAAAATGCTCGAATACACACAAGTTATTGCATATATCATAGCGTTGGGAATAGCCGCCGCCATCCCTGGCCCCGGGATGATTGCCTTAGTGGCGCGCAGTTTAAGTACTGGAGCATTGACGGGATTTGCACTGTTATTCGGGATTGTTTTAGGGGATTTGCTGTATCTGTCATTTGCAGTTTTTGGTCTGGCACTGTTGGCGCAAAGTTTCAATTTTCTCTTTGTGTTAATTAAATGGGGTTCTATCTTGTACTTGTGTTATTTAGCCTGGCAGTTTTGGCACGCAAAAACACAGTCCATTCACAGCGCTGACAAGCTCGATCACAAAGATATACTGGCAGCCGGGTTATCCGGGTTGACCATCACTTTAGGTAACCCTAAAACCATCGCCTTTTACCTGGCACTGTTACCGGTTGTTATTGATTTAGAAACTATCACTAT